>NZ_CP119802.1:992829-1323773 GCF_029338355.1 Halosegnis marinus | reverse complement strand
GGGGCCGCTGTCGCGCGGCTACAACGTCGCGGCGTCGGTCCTCGTCGGGCAGTCGCTCGGCGAGGGCGACCCCGAGGGCGCGCGCTTCGCCGGCCGGGGCGTCGCCGCGCTGGGGCTCGTCACCATCGGCGCCATCAGCGTCGTCCTGCTCGTCGCCGCGCCCGAGATAGTGGCGCTGTTCACGGACGACCCGACGACGGCCCGCTACGGGGGCGACTTCGCCCGCGTGTACGCGCTCGTCGCCGTCGGCCTCGTCGCGTTCTCGTCGCTCTCGGGCGCGCTGCAGGGCGCGAGCGAGACGCGTATCCCGTTCGTCGCGCGCACCACGGGGATGTTCGGCGGCTTCCTCGGCGTCTCGTGGCTCGTCGGCGAGTTCCTCGGCTACGGGCCGGTCGGCGCGTACGTCGGCGTCGGCGTCGCCTACCTGTGGATGGCGCTGGTGGTGGTGTGGGGGTTCGAGCGGACGGGGTGGGCCGACCGCGCGGCCGACATGATGGCCGAGCGCGGGACCGGCGGAGGAACGGAGACGGATTCCGAGGCGACGACGGACTGATTACCGCTCGTCGATGCTCGGGAAGTCGAGGTCCTTCTCGCCCGTGTAGCGGGCGCGCGGGCGGATGAGGCGGTTCTCGGCCTGGTACTCCAGCGTGTGGCCGAGCCAGCCGCCCACGCGCGACATCGCGAAGATGGGCGTGAACATATCGACCGGGATGCCGAGCTGGTAGTACACCGTGCCGGAGTAGAAGTCCACGTTCGGGGCGATGCCCTTCTCGACGAGCCCCTGGTCGGCGAAGAACGACTCGATGGCGTCGGCCATGTCGTACCACTTCGCGTCGCCGGAGGCCGCGCCGAGTTCCTCGGACTTGGCCTCCAGGATGACGGCCCGCGGGTCCTTCACGGAGTAGACCCGGTGGCCCATCCCGGGCACGCGCCAGTCCTCGCGCTCCTCGCGGGCGCGCTTGACGTACTCGACGGGGTCCTCGCCGGCCTCGTCGATTTCGAGCAGCAACTCCATCACGTCCTGGTTCGCGCCGCCGTGGAGCGGGCCGGACAGGGCGCCGACGCCGCCGGTGACGGCGGAGTAGACGTCGGCCATCGTGGAGCCGATGACCATCGCCGTGAACGTCGAGGCGTTGAGGCCGTGGTCCGCGTGGAGCGTGAGCGCCATGTCGAACGTCTCCTCGGCGACCGCGTCCGGCTCCTCGCCGGTGAGCATGTAGAGGAAGTTCGCGGCGTGGCCGAGGTCGTCGCGCGGCGCGACCGGGTCCTCGCCGCGGCGGAAGCGGTCGAAGGCGGCGAGCACGGTCGGTATCTTGGCGGTGATGCGACGACCCTTGCGGGTAGAGGCGTCGAGGTCCGTCGCGTCGGCGTCGGCCTCGGGGTCCTCGGCGGAGAGATAGGAGACGAGCGTGCGGAGCGCGGCCATCGGCTCCTCGTCGGCCTCGGCGAGCGCCGCGACGGTGTCGAGCACCGCGTCGTCGACGGGCCGTTCGGCGGCCATCGACTCGTTGAACGCCGACAGCTCCTCGCGTGTCGGCAGTTCGCCGTTCCACAGCAGGTAGACGACCTCCTCGAAGGTGGCCTCGCGGGCGAGGTCCTCGATATCGTAGCCGCGATAGACGAGCTTCCCGGCGTCGCCGTCGATGAAGCTGAGCGACGACTCGGCGACGAGCACGCCCTCGAGCCCCTTCTTGAGTTCGTCGGACATACCGTGCGGTTCCGACGGCGGTACGAAAAGGGTTGTCTTTCGTGTAGAATCGCGCCGCTACCGCCCGCTCGCCGGGTACGCTTTTACCCCTGCCCGGGCTACCGCGGGGTATGCCACGGGAGGTCGAGTACGAGCCGGTGAGCGTCAAGGAACTGCTCGCCGAGATGAAGGACACCGCGGAGCTGCTCATCGACCTCTCGTACTCGGCCGTCCTCCTCCGCTCGGACACCGTCGCGGAGGAGGTCATCGACCTCGAATCGCGGATGGACGTGCTCCAACTGCGCGCCCGGATGGGCCTGCTGATGGCCGCGCGCAACCCCGAGGACGCGGAGGCGCTCGCCCCCGTGCTCGGGGTCGTCGGCGCCGCGGAGAAGATATCCGACGCCGCGGGCGACATCGCGAAGGTCGTGCTGGAGGACATCGGCCTCCCCGAGGCGATGCGCGCCGCGCTCCCCGAGTCCGTCGAGACGCTCGTCCGGGCCGCCGTCGAGTCCGAGTCCGGGCTCGCGGGCCGGACGCTCGGCGACCTGAACCTCGAAACCGAAACCGGGGTGCGCGTCATCGCCGTCCGACGCTCGGGCGACTGGCTCACGGACCCCGACGCCGACACCGTCCTCGAACCCGGCGACGTGGTCCTCCTTCGGGGGCCGGAGGACGGCGTCGCCGAGGTGTACGAGGACCTCTGCGGGGCGGCCTACGAGCCGCCCGACCCCCCCGTCGAGTCGTCGGCGGACCTCGACCGCGCGATGGACTCGGTCGTGTTGATGAAGGACATCTCCGAACTCGCCGTGGACCTCGCGTACGGCGCCGTCCTCTTCGACGACGACGGCCTCGCCGAGGAGGTGCTCGAACTCGAAGCCGAGGTGGACGCGCTCCAGTCGCGCTTCGAGGCGTGGACGCTCCGGGCCGCCGCCGAGGTGGACGACCCCGTCTCGCTCCGGGGGCTGGTCCACCTCGCGGCCGCGACGGAGGTCATCTCCGACGCCGCCCTCGAAATCAGCGAGGGAGTCCTCCGGGGGCTCGGCACCCATCCGGTGATTCAGGAGGCCGTCCTCGAGTCCGACGAGATACTGGCGCGCTACGGGGTGGCAGCGGGGAGCAGGCTCGACGGCGCGACGCTCGGCGACGTGGCCGTGAAGACGGAGACGGGGATGCGCGTCATCGCCGTCCGGCGCGGGGACGGCTCGCGCGCGCCGAGCGGGAAGGAGACGGGTTGGGTCGTCTCGCCCGGCCCGGGGACGCGGCTCCACGCCGACGACGTGCTCATCGCGAAGGGGACCCGCGCCGGCGCCGAGCGGCTGGCGGAACTGACCGACTAGGTCTCGCGGGCCAGTCGAACCGCGCTGACGACGGTGAGCAGTAGCGTCGCGAGCAGGCCCGTCCCGACCGCGAGGACGAAGCCGAGCGCGACGTACGCCGCGTCCGAGTAGGCATCCTGCGGGCCGGTGACGGCCCCGTAGGTGAGGAAGACGGCGACGAGGGCGCCCAGCGCGAAGCCGACGGCCGCGTTGCGCCGCACGCCCAGCGCCGCGGCGAACCGCGCCGTCCCGGGGCGTTCGGGTGGCTCCTGTGACACGCTCGGGTTAGGAGTGTCGCGGCCAAATGGGTTCCGGGAGGGACCGAAAGAGGGAGGCCGCCCCGGCCGTCTCTTCCCCTATGACACCCTCCCGCCGGACGCTCGCGCGGGTCGCGGCGGCGGCGCTCGTCGTCGCGCTGCTCGTCCCCGCGGGCGTCGCGGCGCTCACCCACGAGCCGGTGGAGTTCAAGCCCGGCACCGTGACCGAGCGGGCCGGCGGCGACACCGTCGTCGGTATCCAGGGCTTCCACTTCCGGGGGGTCGGCTCCTCGAAGAAGCCCGCGCGCCTGCTCTCCGTGACGCCGAACGGCACCTTCGACTGGTCGTACGCGGGCGGGCTCGACCGCCAGTGGTTCTACGACGTGGACCCGATGGCGAACGGCCACCTGTTCGTCGTGACGCCGAACGCCGACCGCACCGTCGTCGGCGAGTACGACCCCGACGCCCGCCGGATGGTGTGGACGGAGCGGTTCGACATCCACGACACCCACGACGCCGACCTGCTCCCGAACGGCGACGTCGTCGTCGCCAACATGCGCGAGACGGAGGACGGGGTCGCGAACGACCGCGTGTTCGTCTACAACCGCACGCTCGACGAGGTGACGTGGGAGTGGCGCTTCCGCGACCACTTCCCGAACGACACGGACGGCGGCTTCTCCGACGACTGGACCCACCTCAACGACGTGGACTACCTCGGCGGCGACCGCTTCCTGCTGTCGCCGCGCAACTTCGACCAGGTGCTCGTCGTGAACCGCACCACGGACGCCGTGGAGATGCGGCTGGGCGCGGACGGGAACCACTCCGTGCTCCACGAACAGCACAACCCCGACTACCTGCTGAGCGAGGAGGGCCGACCGACGATACTCGTGGCCGACTCCGAGAACGACCGTATCGTGGAGTACGAGCGGCGCTGTGCGGGCGACCCGGTCGAGGCCCCGCCCGCCGACTGCTCGTGGACGCTCGCGTGGGAACTCGGCGTCGGCGGGAACCTCACGTGGCCCCGCGACGCCGACCGCCTCCCGAACGGGAACACGCTCGTCACGGACTCGCTGAACCACCGGGTCGTCGAGGTGACGCCCGAGGGCGAGGTCGTCTGGGAGTACTACGCGACGTGGGGGCCGTACGACGCCGAGCGGGTCGGCGCGACGAACACCTCCGCGCCGTGGACCGGCGGCTCCGCCCGCGGCCCGACGATGCGCGACCTGAACGCGACCGGCGCGTACGCCGTCACCGGGAGCGCGAACGACCCGCCGGTGCCCGAGGACGCCGCGGGCGGCCCCGCGGCCGTGCTGGCCGACGCCGGCCTGACGCCGCTCGCCGTCGGGTGGAGCCACGTCGTCCCGTGGGTGAAGCCGGTCTGGATGGGCGGGTGGGCGTTCCTCGCGGCGGCCGCGTCGCTCGCGGTCGGACTCGCGTGGGCGGGGGCGGAGGCGTGGACGAACAGGCGGGGAATCGCGGCGCGGCTCGGGCGGTAGCGATGCTCAGGCCGACTCGGGTTCGCGGTCGACGCGCCCGTAGATGAGGTCGCGGAGGTCGTCGGCGTCCTCGACGCCGGCGAGTTCCTCGCGCTCGATGAGCGCGGTGCCGTCCACGTTCTCGCGGCGTGCGTCGTCCACGACGTACACGGAGCGCGTCCGCGTGATTTCGCCGACGGATGACATGATACGGGCGCGCTTCTCCGCGGTCCGGGTGAACTCGGAGTGGCCGGTGAGCAGCGAGTCGGCCGGGTCCTCGTCCTCCGAGACGGCCTTGAAGGGCGCGCGCTGGGTCGGGTGGACGGTGTAGCCGACCTTCGTCAGCACGGAGACCACCGGCTCGTCGGAGGGGTCGGGCTCCGGGGCCTCGTCGGGTTCGGGGTCGGCGTCGCGCACGTCCTCGCCGCCGTCGAGCACGTCCACGGGCGAGGCGAGCGGCTGGTCGAACACCTCCTCCAGCCGGGCGGCCACCTCGACGCTCGCGTTCATCCCGTCCTCGTACTTCGAGACGGTGCGCCGCGAGACGCCGAGTTCGGAGGCGAGCTGGCCGAGCGACCAGTCGCGCTCCTCGCGGGCGTCGGCGAGCACCTCGCCGTCGATGTTGACGTACAGCCCGCCGGGGGCGGCGTAGATGAGCGGCGGCACGCCCTCGACGAACATATCGACGGCCGTGTCGGGCGAGATGGCCGGGACGCCGTGACGGAAGTAGACGACGCCCGGCTTGAGGTCCTCGTCGCGGGTGCGCAGCGAGACGACCATCGGGGTCGCGTTGAGGTAGTGGCCGAGCCGGCGCATCTCCGCGCCCGTGGCCGCGTCGAAGGCGTCCACGTTCGAGAGCACCTTCACGAGCAGGACGTCCTCGCCGCGCCGGGCCGCGAGGTCGAAGCTCTTGGGGCGCACCGCGATGCGGTCGCTGACGGCGAAGCCCGCGTCAGCGAGCATCGCGGAGACGTTCCCCACCAGCGCCTGCCGAGACATGGGGATTCCTAGACCGCTCCCCGGATATATGCGTTGTGCCCCCCGCTGGTCCCGTCGGCGGCTTTCGCCCCCGAGCGAAAGGGGCTTTATCACGCGCCGGGGAGGGGCGGTATGACCGTCGTCGGCCTCGACGACACCGACTCCCGCGAGGGCGGGATGTGTACGACCTACGCCGCCGCGCTCGTGGCCGAACGCCTCGGCGCGAGCGCCCGCTATCTGGTTCGGCTCAACCCCGCGGTGCCGTACAAGACCCGCGGGAACGCGGCGCTCGCCGTCGTGACCGAGGTCGCGCCCGACGAGGCGCTCGCAGCCGCCCGTGAGGTGGTGGGCAGGGAGGCGGTGACCGGGGACGAGCGCACGAACCCCGGGGTCGTGGTCGCGCCCGGCACGCCCGAGGACGCGCCCGACGCCGTCGCCGACTGGACCGACCGGGCGATGCGCGACCTGCTCGCGCCCGACGACGCCCGCGCGCTGTGCGACGAACACGGCTACCGGACCGCGGCGTGGGACACCGGACAGGGCCTCGTGGGCGCGCTCGCGGCCGTCGGCGCGGCCCGCGCGTGGGAGCGGGCCGGCCTCGCGCCCACCTACGAGACAATCACCTACCGCGAGCGCGACCGCTGGGGCACCGAGCGCGAAGTGGACTACGACTCGCTGTTCGACGCCGCCGACGAGTGGTACCCGACGGTGTGGGACACCGTGGACCGGGCCACGGGCGAACCAGTCGCCGTCCCGCACACGCCCGGGCCGGTGCTCCACGGGATCCGGGGCGACGACCCCGACGCGACCCGCGCCTGTGCCCGCGCCGTCGACTCCGAGTCGGTGGAGCGGCGCGTCACCTTCCGCACCAATCAGGGCACCGACGCCCACCTGGCCGACGGAACCCCGGACGAGGTCCGCGACGGCCGCGGCTACCGCCTCGACGCGACCGTCGTTCGCGCGCCCGAGACACGACAGGGGGGCCACGTCTTCCTCGCGGTCGGCGACGACGGGGTCGACCTGCCCTGTGCCGCCTTCGCCCCGACCGGGCGCTTCCGCGACCGGGTGCGGGCGCTCCGGGTCGGCGACGACCTCACCGTCTGCGGGGAGGTGGCGGCGGGGACGCTCAAGCTGGAGAAGTTCGCCGTCCGCGACCTCGTGGGGACCGAGCGGGTCACCCCGGAGTGTCCCGACTGCGGCCGCCGGATGGAGTCGGCGGGCCGCGGGCAGGGGTACCGGTGTCGCGGCGACTGCGGGACGACCGCGCCCGGGAAGGTCGAGCGCGACCTCGAACGCGACCTCGAACGCGGCTGGTACGAGGTGCCGCCGAGCGCGCGCCGCCACGTCGCGAAGCCGCTCGTCCGCGGCGGCTTCGACGCGCCCGTCCACCCCGAACGCTGATTCTACCGTGGTACCACCGAGTTTTTGCCGGCGGGCGCGGTAGCCGCGCGCATGGACGTGACCGTCGCGCTGGACTGGACGCCGAACACGAACCACGCCGGCTTCTACGTCGCCGCCGACCGGGGCGCGTACGCCGACGCGGGCCTCGACGTGACGCTCGAATCGCCCGCGCTCGACGGCTACGAGCGGACGCCAGCGAGGAAGGTCGCGGAGGGCGAGGCCGACTTCGCCGTTGCGCCCTCCGAGAGCGCCGTCAGCTACGCGACGCTCGACCGCCACGACTCGCTGGTCGCCGTCGCCGCGCTCGTCCAGGGGGACACGAGCGCCGTGGCCGTGCTGGCCGACTCCGACATCGAGCGCCCGCGCGACCTCGACGGGGCGACGTACGCCTCATACGGCGCGCGCTTCGAGGACCACATCGTCGCACAGCTGATACGCAACGACGGCGGCGAGGGGACCTTCGAGACGGTCGAACCGGAGATGCTCGGCGTACCGAACACGCTGCTCGACGGCGACGCCGACGCGACGTGGGTGTTCATGCCGTGGGAGGGCGTCCGCGCCCGCCGCGACGGCATCGACCTGCGCGGCTTCGGGCTGTCGGAGTACGACGTGCCCTACGGCTACACGCCCGTCCTGCTCGCGCACCCCGACACCCTCGACGAACACGGCGACGCCGTGCGCGAGTTCCTCGCCGCCACGGCCGAGGGGTACGAGGCGGCCGCCGCCGACCCGGAGGGGGCGGCCGACACCCTCTGTCGGATTGCCGAGGGCCCCGACCTCGACGACCCCGAGTTCGTCCGCGAGAGCGCCCGCGAACTCGCGCCGCACTACCTCGCCGACGGGGAGTGGGGCCACATGGACGGCGACCGCTGGGCCCGGTTCGTGGACTGGCTCCGCGGGGCCGGCGTCCTCGACGCGGCCTACGACGAGGGGGTCGCGCCGCCCGCGCCCGACGACCTGTACACGAACGCCTACCTCTAGGTCTTCATCCCCGACCCGGTGAGCGGGACGACCACGTCGTCGTCCGGGGCGATGACCCCGCGCTCGCGGTAGACGTCGAGGGCCGCGGGCGCGACGGCACACGTCGGCTCCGTGTAGAAGCCGTTCGCGTGGAGGCGGTCGTACGCCTCGCGGACCCGGTCCTCCCCGAGCGCGATAGCGTCGCCGTCCGTGGCGTCGATGGCGTCGAGTATCTGTCCCTTCCGCGCCGGTTCGCGTATCCGTATCCCGTCCGCCATCTCGTTCGTCGTCTCTCCTCTCCCGTGGCGTTCGGCGGCGATGGGCGCGTAGCCGGCGGCCTGTGCGCCGAGGAGCTTCGGGACGGAGTCGGTCCAGCCCGCGTCCTTCAGCGCGCGGAAGCCGCGGTAGGCACCCAGAAAGAGCGTGCCGTGCCCGAGCGGCGTCACGACGGCGTCGGGGACGGTCCAGTCGCGCTGGGCGGCCACCTCGTAGGCGAACGTCGCGGTGCCCGCGAAGAACGCGGGGTTCCACGCGTGGCTCGCGTACCAGCCCTCGCCCGCCTCGACGGCCGCGATGCAGGCGTCGGTGACGGCCTCGCGCGACCCCTCGACGCGGACCACCTCGGCGCCCGCGCGCTCGACGGCGCGCACCTTCGAGGGCTTGACCGAGGCCGGGACGTAGACGCTCGCGTCGATGCCGGCGCGGGCCGCGTAGGTGGCGATGGCCGCGCCCGCGTTCCCGGAGGAGTCCTCGACGACGCGCTCGACCCCGCGCTCGGCGGCGAGCGAGAGGGTCGTCGTCGCGCCGCGGTCCTTGAACGACCCCGTCGGGAAGACGTACTCCAGTTTGAACTCGCAGTCCCACGGGTCGCCCTCGGTGAGGGGGGTGAAGCCCTCGCCGAGCGTCACCTCGGGACCGGTCGGGAGGAACTCCTCGAAGGCCCACAGCCCCCGGGTCGCGTCGACGGCGGGGTCGCCGTCGGGGAGCGGGCGGTCGGCGAAGTCGAGCGGCGCGCCGCAGGTGCAGCGCCAGCGGTCCTCGTAGGCGGCCCCGCACGCGGAGCATTCGAGCATGGCCGGGGCTGGGGGGCCTCGGGCTTTGTCGGTGTCGGTCGCTCAGTAGGAGTCGATGTCCGTGGCGACCGAACAGACGTACTCGCCGGTGGCGACCTGCGGGAGCCGCCGGGAGCGCCAGAAAACGCCGTCGCCGTCGGCGGTGACGGTGTCCTTGACGGTGCCGAACGCGTCCGTCACCTCGAACAGCGTGTCGCCGCGGCTCACCTCCTCCTTCAGGTCGGCGGCGAAGTCCACCAGCCCGCCCGCGGGGGAGCCGTACTGGTCGAAGCCGCCGGCGCGGACCTGCTCGTTCGACTCGACCTCGCCGGGGAGGAAGCCGTACTCCGTGAGGACGTTCATCGTCCCGCGGACGCCGAGGCGGACGGATTCCTCGTCGAAGCCGACCGCGCCGCCGAGTTCCGGGTCGATGGTCGGGACGCCCTCGTCCGGCGCGGCGCGGGCGAGTTGGCCGTCCGGCCCCTTCTGGTCGAGGACGTAGCCGCAGTCGAACGTCTTGGCGAGTTCGAGACACTCGCGGTGGAGGCGGTGGCGGCGGCCACACCGCACGCGCGTCTCGTTTATCATCCGGCTGGTCGAGCCCTGGTGGAGGTCGAGCGCGAGGTCGGCGTCGGCCGCCGCGGAGAAGGTGGCGTGCGCGATGCGCTCGGACGCCGTGCCGTTATCGTCGCCTGGATACGCGCGGTTCAGCTTCGTGTCGTCGATGGGGTTGCGGTGTTCGGCGACCTGGAAGCCGTACCAGTTCACGATGCCGACGACGACCACCTCCCCCGCGAGGTCGGCGGGGTCGAGGCGCGGGACGACCCGGCGGACGACGCCGAGGCCGTTGAGTTCGTCGCCGTCCGATACCGCCTGCACGTAGAGGGTCTTCCCGTCGGCCTCGCCGTTGACGACACAGACGGGAAGCGAGACCTCGGAGCCGTCGCGGGCCTCGCCGACCGGGAGGCGACCCACGGCTTTCTCGCCGGGGGCGGCCGTGGCCGTTCCGAGGGTTGTCATTACCGAGAAATCGGGTCCCACGCCCGCTTTAAGTTACTGATACCCGCCGGGTTTTCCGGCGGCGGGGACGGACGCCGGGCGCGGCCGGAACGCCCCGTTCAGTTCCCGATACCGGAGAGGACGCCGCCCGTGCGGACGACGAAGTAGACGACGAACAGCGCCGCCAGCACCACCTGCAGCGGCCGGATGTCCTCGAACTCGCCGGTCGCGGCCTTCACGATGGGGTAGGTGATGATGCCCGCCGCGATGCCGTAGCCGATGTTGTACGTGAACGGCATGATGAGGACGGTCATCCCCGCCGGGGCCGCGTGGGTCACGTCGTCCCACTGGATGTCGGTGAGGTTGCCGAGCATGATGACCGCGACGACGACCAGCGCGATGTGGCTGGCGTACAGCGGGATGAAGGCCGCGAGCGGGACGATGGCGAGCGACCCGAGGAACAGCAGCGCGACGACGAGCGCCGTCATCCCCGTGCGGCCGCCCTCCTCGACGCCGGTTGCGGACTCGATGTACGTCGTCACCGTCGAGGTGCCGAGCATCCCGCCGACCGTGGTGCCGATACCGTCCGACAGCAGGGGCTTTTCTATCTCCGGGAGGTCGCCGTTCTCGTCGAGGAAGCCCGCGGCCTGCCCGACGCCGGTGAGCGTCCCCGCGGTGTCGAAGAAGTCCACGAAGAAGAACGTGAACACGACGAGCGCGAACGCGAACGCGTCGAGGTTGGCGGCCGGGTCGCCGACGAGCCCGGAGACGAACGCGCCCGCGAGCGGCCGGATGTCGTAGTCGGGGCTCGTCAGCGCGCCGGCGTCGAAGCCGCCCTGCTGTATCGCGGGCGAGGCGACGACGCCCGGCTGGACGAGGCCGGCGAAGGTGACGACGACGCCGGCGAGCGTCGTCGCGAGGATGCCGATGATGATGGAGCCGCGGACGCCGCGGGCGTACAGCGCGAAGGTGAAGAACAGCCCCAGCACGGAGAGGATGGCGACGGGGTCGCTCGCCACCCCGCCGAGCGTGATGTACGTCGCCGGGTCGTTGACCACGATGCCCATCGCCTCCAGCCCGATGATGGCGAGGAAGGCGCCGATACCGGCCCCGACGGCGAACTTCACCGGCTCCGGGAACGCCTCGATGACGTACTTGCGGACGCCGGCGACGGTCAGGAGGACGAAGATGATTCCCTCCACGAAGACGGCCGCGAGCGCCGTCTGCCACGGGACGCCGAGCGACCCGACGACGGTGAACGCGAAGAAGGCGTTCAGCCCGAGGCCGGGCGCCTGCGCGAACGGCCGGTTCGCGTACAGCGCCATGATGAGCGTCGCCGTGAACGCCGAGAGGATGGTGATGACGGCGAGCTTCTGCTCTATCTGCCCGGCGGTGAGTCCCTCGATGGCGATGCCGTCGAGGAACTCCGTGCCGGGCTGGTCGGTCATGATGGAGGGGTTCACCACGACGATGTAGCTCATCGTCAGGAACGTGGTTATCCCCGCCCGTATCTCCCTGTCGAGGTTCGTCCCGTGCTCGGCGAACCCGAAGTAGTCGCCGAGGGTCTCGCGGATGCCCATGTGGACGGGGGTGCGTGCAGGGTCGTGTTAAGATTTGTCCTCTCCGACGCGTCGTTATACACGGACGCGGATAGTCCCGTGGTACCACACGTCGAACAGTTCGGCACAGTGACGGTGCCGGGAGGGGCTGGGGCCGTGCCGCTCGCCGACTCAGAGCGAGGCGAGCGCGCCGACCGGGGCCTCCACGCGGTCGCGGGCGCGGTCGATACCCTCGTCGCCGGCCGCGATGAGCGCGAACACGCCCGCCACGTCGGCGCCGGCGCGGTCGGCGATGTCGAGCAGCAGTTCCTGCGTCTCGCCCGAGCGGATGAGGTCGTCCACGACGAGCACCGAGTCGCCGGCGTCGATGGCCTCCGCGGGGAGGTAGTAGGTGAGTTCGATGCCCGAGGCGAGCCGCTGGCGCGACTCGATGAACTCCTCGACGGCCGTCTCCTTCGACTTCTTCGCGTAGGCGACGGTCGCGCCGTAGTGGGCGGCCATCGCCGCGGCGAGGGTGATGCCGTCCGTCGCGGCCGTCAGGACCACGTCGGGGCGCTCGAAGCCGAACGCCTCGCCGGCGACGGGCGCCACGAGGTCGAGGAGGGACTGGTCGAAGACGACCCGCGAGTTGTCGATGTAGCCGTCGGCGTCGCGCTCGATGCGCGCTTCGAGTTCGGCCTCGAGCGTGTCGCGGCCGACGCCGGCGACGATCTCCTCGGCGCGCTCGACGCCGGGGAGGACGTGGCCGTTCACGTAGCGGTTCAGGTCGCCCGCCGGCAGCCCCGTCTCGGCGGCGAGTTCGTCGTACGTCCGCGTCTCCTTCAGGGTGCGCAGGACGTCGACGGCCCGGAGCTGGAGCGCGGCCTTCTCTGCGCGGTTCATGGTACTATGCATATTCGTGCATGTATGGGGGTTTCGGTCCCCGCTCGCGGGGAAGTACCCACGCCCGTGGCTACAGGTCCGCGCGCTCGAAGGCGAGGTAGCCGAGCGCGACGGGCACGACTATCCACAGGAGCAGGATAGCGACGAACGCGCCGTCCGTGAGATAGACGGGGAGCTCTCCGAACTGCTGGACGTAGGTCCGTCGCGACGGCGGCGAGAAGAAGGACAGCTGGACGGGCGGGGAGCCGACGTTCGAGGCGACCATCTCGTACGCGCCGAGGGGGTTCGCCGCCCGGAGCAGGAAGTACACCTCGAACACCGTCCGGGTGCCGAGCGACAGCTGGTTCGCGGCGACGGTGGCGAGGCGGTTCGCGACCTGTCCCCACACGAGCGCGAAGACGGCGAAGGGGACGAACGTGGCGACGACGGCGCGCCGCGAGGAGTCGGCCGCGGCGCTCGCGCCCAGCCCGACGGCGACGAAGACCAGCCCCACGAGCACGGTCAGGAAGGCGAACAGCAGGTAGTCGCCCGGCCGGAGCGGGACGCCGGCGAGCGAGAACGCCGGCACCGCCGCCAGCAATCCGAGCAGGACGGGAACGGCGACCACCGCGCCGCGCCCGAGCAGTTTCCCGACGACCACGTCGAGCCGCGAGTGCGGGAGCGCGAGCAGCAGTTTCAGCGACCCGGACTCGCGCTCGCCGACGACGGCGGCGTACGCGACCACCGCGCCCGTCAGCGGGACGAGCAAGCGGGTGACGCCCGAGAGCCCGCGCAGGAAGCTGTTCGAGGTTATCTGCCGGCCCTGGACGGTGCCGCCGCCGAGTTGGTTCGCGAACAGCGCCGCGGCGCCGACGAAGAAGACGACGAACGCCGCGCCGACGACGAGCAGCGCCCGCGACCGGAGGGCGTCCTCGAAGTCCTTGCGCGCCACCGCCCGCACGGAGTCGGGGTCGAGGTCCGTCATCGCTCGGCCTCCGTGTAGGCGGCGAACACGTCCTCCAGCGACGCCTCGGCGGTCGCGAAGTCGGTCACCGTCGCGCCGGCGTCCTCGACGGCGTTGACCACCTCCATCTTCGCGTCGCCCTCGTAGCTCACGACGAGGCGGTCGCCCTCCGCGCGCGCCTCGGTGACGCCCGCGACGGCCGCCGCCGCCTCGACGGCCCCGTCCGTGACGCCCTCCGTCTCGACGGTGAGCCGAGTGCCCGCCCCCGACTTCTCGCGGAGGCCCTCGACGGTATCGACGGCGACGAGGTCGCCGTCGCGGAGGATGCCGACGCGGTCACAGACCGCCTCCACCTGCCCGAGGACGTGGCTGGAGAAGAAGACGGTCGCGCCGCGCTCGGCCTCCTCGCGGACGATGGTCCGCATCTCGCGGGCCCCGTTCGGGTCCAGTCCCGTCGAGGGCTCGTCGAGGACGAGCAGGTCCGGTTCGCCCGCCAGCGCCATCGCGAGCGCCAGCCGCTGGGTCATCCCCTTCGAGAAGCCGCCGGCCTTCCGGTCGACGGCGTCGGCGAGGCCCACGCGGTCGAGCAGGGCCTCGGGGTCCTCGCCGCTCCCCTTCGACTCGACGGCGAACTCCACGTGTTCGCGCGCCGTCAGCCGGTCGTACGTGTCGAACCCCTCGGGGAGCACGCCGGTGCGCTCGCGGACGGCGCGGCTCTCCGCCCGGGCGTCGTGGCCCAGCACGCTGACCTCGCCCTCGGTCGGCCGGACGAAGTCGAGCAGCACGTCGATGGTCGTCGATTTGCCGGCCCCGTTCGGCCCGAGGAAGCCGTACACCTCCCCGGACTCGACGGTCATGTCGAGGTCGCGGAGGGCGACGACGTCGCCGAACCGCTTGGTGACGCCCGACAGCTCGATGGCGGTCATGGCGGCGCTTCCGCCCGCCGACCTAAAGGGTTTCACGTCCGCGGACGGCCGGAGGCGTTAAATCTCGTCGTCCGGGTCGTGGTCGGTCGCGACGCGGGCGGCCTCCTCGCGGTAGCGCTCGACCGTCCCCTCCTCGACGGGTTCGAGGTCGTCCGGGTCGTGTTCCTTCGCCGCCGTCACCGAGACGCTCCCGTTGGCGATGGCGGTCATCGGCACCTCCTTCGTCACCGCGCGTTCGCCGTCCGGCGTCGCGTACACGAGCGTCACGAGGTCCCGGTCGTTGTACGTCCGCTCGACGAGCCAACAGCGCGTTTCGCTCATAGCGTCGCTGGGAGGGCGGGGACCGTAGTCCTGACGCGTCAGGTCGGCGGGTCGGGGCGGAGGTTTAAACCCGGAAACGGCCAACCCCCACACGATGAGTACGGCTCCGGTCCCCGAGATGGCCGACCGCGCCGCGGCCTGCGCCGAGCGCCTGCGGGCGGCCGGCCGCGTGCTGGTCGCCTCCCACATCGACGCCGACGGGCTGACGAGCGCGGCGGTCGCGGACACGGCGCTCGAACGCGCCGGCATCGCCCACGAGCAGGTGTTCTTCAAACAGCTGGACGCGGAGGCGATAGCGAGCCTCGCGGCGACCGACTACGACACCGTGCTGTTCACCGACTTCGGCTCCGGCCAGTTGGACGACATCGCCGTCCACGAGGAGCGGGGCGACTTCGTCCCCGTAATCGCGGACCACCACCGGCCGGCCGAGGACGCCGACACGGAGTTCCACCTGAACCCCCTGCTGTTCGGCATCAACGGCGCGCGGGAACTGTCGGGCGCGGGCGCGGCGTACGTCCTCGCGCGGGCGCTCGAAGGGGCGGGGACGGACAACCGCGACCTCGCGGCCACGGCCGTCGTGGGCGCGGTGGGCGACATGCAGGACTCCGACGGGGAACTGACGGGCGCGAACGCCGCGCTCGTCGCGGAGGGCGTCGAGTCCGGCGCGCTCGCGGAGGCGAAGGACCTCGCCGTCTACGGGAAACAGACCCGGCCGCTCCCGAAGCTGCTGGAGTACGCGACCGACACCTACGTCCCCGGCATCTCGAACTCCTATTCGGGCGCCGTGGACTTCCTCGACGGCCTCGACGTGGACTGCCGGGGCGACGAGACGGAGTGGAAGCGATGGGTGGACCTGACCGACGGGGAGCGACAGGCGGTGGCGAGCGCGCTGGTGCGCCACGCCGTCAAGCGGGGCGTCCCCGCCGACAAGATAGAACGGCTCGTCGGGACGACGTACACGCTGGCACACGAACCCGAGGGGACGGAACTGCGCGACGCCTCGGAGTTCTCCACGCTCCTGAACGCGACGGCCCGCTACGACCGCGCGGACGTGGGGCTCGCAGTGTGTCTCGGCGACCGGACCGGCGCGCTGGAGACCGCGCGGAAACTGCTGCGCACCCACCGCCGGAACCTCTCCGAGGGGCTGAACTGGGTGAAGCGCGAGGGCGTCACGGACGCGGGCAACGTCCAGTGGTTCGACGCGGGCGACGAGATACGCGAGACCATCGTCGGCATCGTCGCCGGGATGTCGATGGGCACCAGCGGCGTGGACCGCTCGAAGCCCGTCATCGCCTTCGCCGAGGAGAGCGCCGAGGAGACGAAGGTGTCCTCGCGCGGGACGGGCGCGCTCGTCCGGAAGGGGCTCGACCTCTCGGCGGTGATGGGGGAGGCGTCCGCGGCCGTCGGCGGCGGCGGGGGCGGTCACGACGTGGCCGCGGGGGCGACCATCCCGGCCGGCACGGAAGCCGAGTTCGTCGAACACGCGAACCGCATCGTCGGCGAGCAGCTGGGATAGCGGGGCGGAAGTGGTCGCGGCGACGCACAACCGCACGCGGGCGGGGCGAGCGGACCCGAAGCGAGGGGGTTCGCCCTCGGGAAGCGCGGTCCCCGGACGTGGGCCGAATCGCCCCGTTTTTGCCGGCACCCGCCGACTGGCGGGTATGACGCTCGACCCGGAGACCTTCGAGGCGGAGAAGTACGTCGAGTACTTCCCGAAGCTCCAGCAGGCGTACAAGAACGCCTTCTCGCGGATGAACGAGGAGTACGACTCGACGCTGATCCACGGCATCGACCAGGCCGTGCTCAACGAGTCGGAGCCGTTCTACGAGGGCGACGGCGAGTTCCGGGTCGAGCTGCCGCCGAACCCCCACGAGCGGCTGGACGGGGTCGTCGTCGTCGAGGAGGAGACGCTCGACGCGGTGCTCTCGGCGTACACCGAGGCCATCAGGGCCGAACTCCGCCGGGTCTTCGACGTACAGTAGCGCACGCGGTCGATAGCAGCGCGCACGGAGGGACAAGGCCTAAGCGTCGCCGTCACGTACGCGCGTTCATGAGCACGGAATCCGCTGACGGCGACGACCTGCGCGACCGCATCTCGAACTTCCTGCGGCGCAACTTCCCGCAGATCCAGATGCACGGCGGCAGCGCGGCCATCCAGGACCTCGACCGCGAGGCGGGCTCGGTCACCATCCAGCTCGGGGGCGCGTGTTCGGGCTGTGGCATCTCCCCGATGACCATCCAGGCCATCAAGTCCCGCATGACGAAGGAGATACCCGAGATCACGACGGTCCACGCCGACACCGGCATGGCCGCCGGCGGCGGCGACGGGATGGGCGGCGGCAACGTCTCGCCGTCGTTCCCCGGCGAGACCTCCGGCGGCAGCGAGGACGACGAGGGGCCGCAGGCCCCCTTCTGAGCCGCGGCGGATTCCCCCTTTCATCGCCCGTTTTTCACCCCGAGTAGCCGCGCCCGTCGCCACCCTTAGGCCCGGCGGCGCCGTGGCACGGACATGGCAGACCGCATCATGCGCGTGAACGCGTACACGACGCTCGACCTCGTGGACGCCGAGGCCGAGGGCCACGGCTTCGACGAGGAGGCGCTCGCGACGGTGAACGTCACCTCGCCGCGAAACAGTCCCACGCACGTCGAGTTCGCGATGGAACTCGACAACACCTCGCTCGACACGCTGCCCGCCCACGCCGACCGCCTCCGGCTGACGCCCGACCAGGCGCGCGAACTGGCCGCGGCGCTGGAGGAGGAGGCCGAGAGCGTCGAGGCGGCGCGCGACTAGCAGAACAGGTCGGTCACGTCGTCCCACCCGTCCACGACGTGGGCGCCGGCACAGGCCGCCGGGTCGGAGTAGGGCTGGCGGACGAGGACGCCCGCCTTCCCGGCGGCGAGCGCGTCCGCGACGTTGCCGTGGTAGTCGTCGAGCAGGGCGTCGCCGTCGAGGTGGCCCTTGTTCGCGGGCACGTCGTGGACGAACCGGTCGTACTCGACGCCGTGGTCGGCGAGCCAGGCCTTCGACACGTCGTGCGTCTCGGGAATCCGGTGGGTGGCGATGTGGACCTCGTAGCCCGCGTCCGAGAGCGCGGCCATTCCCTCGGCGACGCCGGGGAGCGGGTCGAGGCCGCCGAGGAACCACTCCGGGCGTTCCTCCATCAGTTCGACGATGACCTCGCCGATGTGGGCGTGCGCGTCGTGGCCGGGGACGCGCCACGACCACGCGTCGACGTCCGCGGGCGCGACCGAGACGCCGTACTCCGCGTCGAGGTACTCGCAGGCGCGCGGTAGCTGGGCACAGACCGTCCCGTCGAGGTCGACGAGGACGGTCGCCGGCGGCTCGGGAACCATACCGGGCGTAGGCGACGGACGGCTATCCGGGTTACGCTCGACCGCGGAAACACTCAATACCGCGCTCGGCGTCTGTCGCTCGACCATGTGGGACGAGCGGGGGTGGACGGCGTGAGCGGGCGACGACCGAAGAAGGGCCCCGACGAGCCCGAAGAACCGAACCGGCACCCGCGGCGGCCCGACGGGCCGTTCGACGGGAAGAAGGGGGGCGACCGGGAGTCGGTCGGCGACGACCCCGATCCGGTCGAGGAGGGGTCCGAGCCGACCGACGGAAACGCGGAGGAGACGACGAAAGACGACGACGCGCCGCCCGAGAACGACGACACGCGCGACGAGGAGCGCCCGCCCCGGACGCGACCGTACCCGAACGTCCGGTTCCTGCTGGGGATAGACGGCTTCCCCGAGGCGGGCTTCAGCGCCTGTCGGGTGGGCGGCTCCGGGACCGAGCCCCTGCGCTACCGCGAGGGGAACGAGCCGCTCGACTACCGGCTCGTCCCCGGCACGACGACGTACGAGCCGGTCCTGCTGGAGCGGGGCGTCGGCGACGCGGCGGCGCTTGCCGGCTGGCGCCGGCTGGTCGAGCAGGGTCGAATGAACGAGGCGCGCCGCGACGTCGAGGTGATACTGCTCGACGAGGCGGGCAACCCCGGGCCGCGGTGGGAGCTACGGGCGGCGTGGCCCGCGCGCTACGTCGCGCCGGACCTCGACGCCCGCGACGGCGACGTGGCGGTAGAGACGCTCGAACTCGTCCACGAGGGCATCGAGCGGACCGGGGTGGAGTGATGGCCCGGCCGGCCGACCCGCCGACGGCCGACCGCTTCACCGTGGAGGCGGCGGGGCTGGAACCCACCGGCTTCTCGGAGGTCCGGGGGTTGGAGGCGACCGCCGAGCGGCGCGACGTGCCGCTCGCCGACCTCGTGCCCGACTGGGTGGCGTCGCTCGTCGGCGACGGGACGGTGAACCGCCTCGTTCCCGTCTCGCCGACCCTCGTGCTCGTGCGGGCGGCGGACAGCGACGGGACGCTCCGGGCGTGGTTCGACGGCTACATCGACGGGAGCGTCGGCGCGCGCACGGTCCTCGTCTCCCTGCTCGACGCCGACGGCGAGGCGGTCGCGCGGTGGAAATGCGAGAACGCGGTCCCGGAGCGGTGGGTCGGCCCGCACCTCCGGACCGACCGCTCGACCGTGGCCGTCGAGTCGCTCGAACTCGCCCACGACGGAGTGAAGCGCGCCTAGACCTCGACGGTCGCGCCCAGGTCGGGCGCGCTCGCGTCGTAGCCGTCCGCCCGGAGTTCGTCGGCGAACGCGCCGCAGCGGTCGCCGTGGTTGACGAGCACCGTCGCGTCCCCGTAGCTCGACAGGAAGGAGAACAGGCCCTCGCGGTCGGCGTGTGCCGAGAAGTCGAACGAGTCGCGGCGGGCGGCGACACGGAGCCGTCGGCCGTCGATGTCGGCGCTGCCCGTCTCCAGCAGTTCGCGGCCGGGCGTCCCCGCGACCTGGTAGCCGGAGAAGGCGACGAGGTTCGCGGGGGAGCCGGCCACCTCGGGGACGTAGGTCATCGCCGGGCCGCCGTTCAACATGCCGCTCGTGGTGACGACGACGGTGTTCTCGGCCGCGATGCGTTTCCGCTGGCCGTCGCGACCCGTGACCGTCCGCGCGTTCTTGCGCGCGCCGCGGAGCGCGTCGTGATCGCGGACGTAGTCGGGGTGGCGCACGAGCGTGTCCAGCACCTCGACGCCCATCCCGTCGACGTAGGGGTCGAGGCCGTGGGCGTCACAGACCATGAGTACCTCCTGCGTCCGGCCGATGGCGAAGGCGGGGACGACGACGGTGCCGCCGCGGACGACCGTCTCGCGGACCGCCTCGGCGAACCGCTCCTCGACGCGGGCGCGGGGGTCGTGCGAGACGTCGGAGTACGTGGACTCGCATATCACGACATCCGCCTCGGGCCGGGCCGTGGAGGCGGGGACGAGCCGCTGGTCGTCGGTGTGGAAGTCGCCGGTGTACAGGAGGCGGGTGTCGCCGTCGTCCACGAGGACGTGGGCGCTCCCGGGGATGTGGCCGGCGTCGTACAGCGTCACCTCGTAGCCCGCGGCCTCGAACGGCTCGCCGTAGCCGTGTTCGACCGAGGCCTCGCCCAGCCGGTGGACGTCGGGTTCGGCGAAGGGACACCGCGGGGTGTTGCCGTGGAGCTTCAGCGTGTCGCGCGCGAGCAGGGCGGCGAACTCGTGGGTCGGCGGGGTCCAGTGGACCGGCGGCCGGTCCGTCCCCGACAGGAGCGCGGGCACTCCGCCGGCGTGGTCGAGGTGGCCGTGCGAGACGACGACCGCCTCGGGGTCGCAGTCGAGCGGCCACCCCGGCGGCTCCGTCGGCTTCGCGCCGTAGTCGAGCAGCAGCGCGTCGTCCACGAGGACGGCGCTGCGGCCGACCTCCCCCGCGCCGCCGAGGAAGTCGAGTTTCATGCGTCGAGAAGGGGACGGAGCCGTGAAGGCCCGTCGGTCCGGCGCGTCACCGCTCGGCCCACCGACGCACCTGGAAGCGGGCGTAGTCGCCGTGGCTGACCTCCAGCGCGCCGAGCCACCAGTTCCAGCGGTCCGCGGGGCCGCCGTCGGGCGCGTCCGCGAGCTCGCCGAGGACGACGTCGGCCGTGAGGTCGTACCCCGCGTCGCGCGCGAACACGCCCTCGTCGGCCATGTCGCCGACGCTCCGCGCGACCGCCCGCCGCTCCGCCTCGCTCCCGCCGAACCGTTCGAGCCGGTCGGCGAGGTCGCCCGTGTTCACGGACGGAGACAGGGGGTCTGCCTACTTCACTGTACGGCCGGCGGCGACGGGACGCGTCGCTTCCGGGCGGGGAAAGCGGGAGAAACCGCAGACGGGACGGCTTAGCGGGCGGCGGCCGCGACGCGTTCCTTCTCCTCCTTCTGGTTCACCGCGTACGTCTGGACGTCGTAGTTGGCCGCGCCGACGAGCTGGGAGGCCAGCGCCTCGGCGGCGGGGGTGGTCGTCTTGAACGACGAGCCCTGTACGCCCTCCGCGATGAACTTCAGCGCCTGGTCGACGCGGCGCTGCGGGGCCACGTCGACGGCCTTCGGGACGGAGATGCCGCCGTACTTCAGGCGGACGGTCTCCTCGCGCGGGCCGGAGTTCTCGACCGCGCGCACGAGCACCTGCACCGGGTTCTCCTCGGTGCGCTCGTGGACGATGTCGAAGGCGTCGCGGACGATGCGCGTCGCCTGCTGCTTCTTGCCGGTGTTCTCCTCCGTCTGCATCAGACGGTTGATGAGCCGCTCGACGATGGAGAGCTCCGACTTCTTGAACTGCTTGTTGGCGTGCCGGCCCTGCGTGTGGGCGATGGGCGTGACGGTGATGTACCGGCGGGTGGAGGGGTCGCGGTACTCGATGTCGTCGACGTCCCAGACGCCGAACAGCTGGGCGGAGACGCGCTCGTCGTCGGTGGAGGCCGGGGCTTCCGGCTCCGGGGCTTCTTCCTCGGACATTATCGCACCGGCTTCTCCGCGTTCCCGCGGACGAGTTCCTTCATCGAGACGCCGTTCACCTTCTCGACCTTGTAGTTGACCGCCGAGAGGTCGCCCATCGCGCGGCCCTTCGCGCCGCCGATGCCCGCGATGGTCACCTCGTCGTGCTCGTCGATAAAGGAGATAGCGCCGTCGCCGGGACAGAACGCCGTGACCTGCTTCCCGTTCTTGATGAGCTGCACCCGGACGCACTTCCGGATGGCCGAGTTGGGCTGTTTCGCTTCGATACCGACCTTCTCCAACACGATGCCGCGGCCCTGGGGCGCCCCTTCGAGGGGGTCCGTCCCGAGTCCGCCGGCACGTCGCGCGTAGTCCGAGTCGGACCACCGGTGCTTCTGGCGGTCCTTCTTCAGCTTACGCGCGGCGTACTTGCCGTTCGCCATAGTGTAGATGAGTTCCCGACGGAGCTACTTAAGCGTCCTCTTTCGACCCGCCTCAGGCGAGTTCCACGTCGTCCAGGCCGTAGTACTCGGCCGCGAGCAGCCGGGCCAGCCGGATGCGCTCCCCGCCGGAGCCGATGGCGAGCCCGCGGTCCTCCTCGGCGACCTCGACGTAGGCGACCCCGCTCGCCGAGACGGTGACGTTCCGTACCTCGGCGGGGGCGAGCGCGTTCTCCACCAGACCGGCCGCGTCGCCGGCGTACTCGACCACGACGACCGGCCAGCCGAGGTCGTCGCGGAGCGTGCGGCGGGCCCCCGTCACCTCGTCGCGCGTGCCCGCGGGCACGAGCACGACGAGCCGCTCGTCCGTCGGGTCGAACAGCGCGTCCGCCGGCTCCGTCCCCGTGGCCTCGGCCACCGCGTCGAGCACCGAGTCGGGTTCGGGGACGAGTTCGACGGCGTCCACGTCGAAGTGCCGGGCGGCGAGCCGCTCGGCCATGCGGATGTTCTCACCACCCGAACCGATGGCCGCGCCGAAGTCGGCGGCGTTCACCTCCGCGTACGCGACCGTTTCGGTTCCGTCCTCCGTCTCGCGCTCCGTCACGGTCACCTCGTACACGGCCGCCGGGCGCAGCGCGTTCGCCACGAACGGTCCCGCGTCGTCGGCGTCCTCGACGAGTTCGACCCGCTTGCCGACCCGCTCCTCGACGCCCGAGACGGTGCGGCCCTGCGGCCCGATGGCGTCGGCCATTCCGCCGGCCGCGACGACGAAGACGACGCGGTCGTCCTCCACGAGGCAGTCGCGTATCGTCGCCCCGGACTCCTCCTCGAAGAAGCCGATGAGCCGACGCGCGTCGTCCGAGAGCCGAATCACACCGCGGCTACGGGACGAGGGGGTAAAAACGGTGGCGCGGGTCCGACGCGGGGACCCGGAAAACGGGGGAAGCGGGAGGGCCGACTAGTCGTCGGCGCTCTCGGGCGAGGCGCGGCCGGCGCCCATCCGGAGGTCCACGTCGCCGGTGCCCAGCTTGATGGGCTTGCCGACGATGACGTTCTCCGTGACGCCGTTGAGGTCGTCTATCTCGCCGTGGATGGCCGCGTCGAGCAGGTGGTTGACGGTCACCTCGAAGGCGGCGCGGGCGAGCACGGACTCCTTGTTGCCGGAGATCCCGTGGCGACCGATGGACTCGATCTCGCCGCGGTTCGTCATGATGTCGGCGACGAGCATCAGGTGGCGGACGTTCACGTTGTCCAGCCCCTGCTCCTCCAGCGTGTGTCGCGTCTCGTTGATGAGCGACTCGCGGGCGGCCTCGATGCCGAGGTTGCGGTGTATCTCGTGGATGTTGTTACACGTCGAGCGCGAGGGGTCCACGCCCTCTATCTTCAGGGTCTTACCGAACGCCGACCCCTCCGTGTGGAGGACGAACTCCTCGTCGCCCGACTCGACCTCCTCCTTGCGGATGACGACGCGCGACACGTCGTCGATGCCCTTGAACACGATGTCGCGGAGCTCCTCCACCAGCTGGAGGAGTTCGCGGTACGACGGCTGGTCCGGGCCGAACTCGACGGTGGTCGGCTCCGGCCGAGTCGTCTCGACGCCGAGGTTCGACTCGATGATGCCGGCGACCTCGGCGACGATCTCGTCGAGGTCGTCGTAGGTGGGCCACCGCTCGCGGAGCGTGTCCTCGTTGAGGTCGACGCTGACGAGCATGTCCGCGACGTTCGTGGACACGTCGCCGAGCGCGAGCACGCGCGTCGCCTCGATGCGCCAGACGACCTCGTGGGCCTTCTCGCGGTCGGTCGCGTGCTCCTCGTCGAGGTAGACGTGCATCGTCGGCGTGTCCGGCGTCTTGCGGGCGTCCACCAGCTCGATGAGCCGGGGGAGCCCCTGCGTCACGTCGATCTCGGCGACGCCGGCGTAGTGGAACGTGTTCATCGTCATCTGCGTCCCGGGTTCGCCGATGGACTGCGCGGAGACGGTGCCGACGGGGTCGAGCGGGTCGACGCGGGTGTCGAGGTAGCGCGACTCGACGGCCGTGGCGATGTCCTCGGCCTGGTCGAGGCTCGCGCCCTTCTCGTCGACGACGCGGTACACCTCCTCGCGGAGGCGCTTCGGCAGTTCGGTGTCCTCGACGACCGCGCGCACGTCGTCGCTCGGGTCAGTCATCCGACTCCACCTCCGTGCCCGCGGCGCCGGTGCGCCACGTGTCCTGGTGCTCCGAGAGGTTCGTCTCGAGGGTGCGGCCCTTCAGGAAGGACTCGCGCTCCTCGTCGTCCTCGAATTCCGCGTCCATGACGCGGGCGGCGATGTCGTCCACGTCGATGGGGGTGTCCTCGTCGTGGGCCACCTGCGTCGTCGAGGTGCCGTCCTCGCCGAACTCGAACTGGACGATGTTGTCGCCCGTGTCGCGGACGGTGCCGTCGTACTGCGTCTCCAGCTCGGAGAGGGCGTTGATGAGCCGGCGCTGGAGGTAGCCGGACTTCGAGGTGCGGACGGCGGTGTCCACGAGCCCCTCGCGGCCGCCCATCGCGTGGAAGAAGAACTCGCGGGGGTTGAGCCCCTGCCGGTACGACGACTCCACGAAGCCGTGGGCGTCGGCCGAGAGGTCGTCCTTCTTGTAGTGGCTCAGCGTGCGGTCCTCGTAGCCGCGGTTGATGCGCGAGCCGCGGACGGCCTGCTGGCCGACACACGCGGCCATCTGCGTGAGGTTCAGCATCGAGCCGCGGGCGCCCGAGCGGGCCATGACGACCGCCGGGTTGTCCTCGTCGAGGTGCTCGTCGGCGATGTCGCCCGCGGAGTCGCGGGCGCGACCGAGCGCCTGCATGATCTTCATCTCCAGCGTCTCGTCGACCGTCCGGCCGGGGAGCGATTCGAGCTCGCCCGCCTCGTACGTCTCGATGAGCTTCTGGACGCGCTCGTAGGCGTTCTCGATGGCCTCGCCGATCTGCGCCTCGGCCTCCGCGTCCACCGACTCGTCGTCGATACCGATGGAGAAGCCGAAGTGCATGATGGCGCGCATCGCGAGCGTCGCGATCTCGTTGATGAACACGCGCGAGCGGGTGTTGCCGTACACCTTCGTGATGGTGTCGACGACCTCGCCGCCGAACTCGCCGACCTCGTCCTCCGCGATGGTGCCCTCGATGAGCTGGCCGTCCTCGATGACGACCGGCTCGCCGACGGTCCCCTCGAACTCCATGTCGAGGTCGTCGGGGAGCAGTTCGGAGAAGACGGTGCGGCCGGTCCAGTACTCGGCGCCGTCCTCCTCGCCGTCCGCGGGCGGGAGTTCGTCGATGGACGTGGCGCGAAGCAGGTCGAGCGCCTGCGTCTCGTTGAACCGCGGGTTCTCGTGGGTCAGCAGGTACATCCCGGAGATGTGGTCCTGGATGGCCCCGATGATGTTCTCGCCGAACCGCGGCGAGAGGATCTGCTCCTGGACGCGCATCAGGACGCGCGCCTCGGCGCGCGCCTCCTCGTTCTGGAGCGCGTGCATGTTCATCTCGTCGCCGTCGAAGTCGGCGTTGTACGGCGGACAGACGACGGTGTTCAGCCGGAACGTCTTGTACGGCATCACCACGACCTCGTGGGCCATGATGGACATCCGGTGGAGCGAGGGCTGTCGGTTGAAGATGACGACGTCGCCGTCGATGAGGTGGCGGGAGACCTCCCAGCCGACCTGCACCTTCTCGGCGAGCTCCTCGCAGTTCTTCTCGGTGACCTTCAGCCGGCGGCCGTCCGGGCGTCGAACGTAGTTCGCGCCGGGGTGCGTCTCCGGCCCGTTGGCGACGTAGCGCCGGGCGTCGTCGAGGTTCCGGTCGTTGACGTTCATCGTCTGGGTCATCTCCGAGGCGACCCGGTCCGGAACGCCGACCTCGTTCAGCGAGAGGGTCGGGTCCGGGCTGATGACGGTCCGCGCCGAGAAGTTCACGCGCTTACCGGACAGCGAGCCGCGGAAGCGGCCCTCCTTCCCCTTCAGCCGCTGGGAGAGGGTCTTGAGCGGGCGGCCGGAGCGGTGACGCGCCGGCGGCGTGCCCGAGATCTCGTTGTCCATGAACGTCGTGACGTGGTACTGGAGCAGCTCCCACAGGTCCTCGATGATGAGCTGCGGGGCGCCCGCCTCGCGGTTCTCCATGAACCGCTGATTGATGCGGATGATGTCGACCAGCTTGTGGGTGAGGTCGTCCTCCGAGCGCTGGCCGTTGTCCAGCGTGATGGAGGGACGCGCCGTCACCGGCGGCACGGGCAGGACGGTCAGGATTATCCACTCCGGCCGGGACTTGTCGGCGTCGATGCCGAGCGTGCGGATGTCCTCGTCCGGGATGTCCTCGAACCAGTCGCGGATGTCCGAGGGCATCAGCTTGTTCATGTCCTCCTCCGTGAGGTCGATGTCGAGCGCCTTCTCCAGCGCCTTGCGGTCCTCCTTCGTCGGGCGGAACTCGCCCGACATTATCTCGTTGATGCGCGAGACGTCGATGCCCGTCTCCTCGGCGAGGTCCGTGGGCGCGACCGGCTCGCGCTCCTCGGCCTCCTCCTCGTCCTCGTCGCCGACCGGACGGCCCTCCATCGCGGCCGCGATGGTCTCGGAGTACTCCGCCGAGAGCACCTCCTGCACCTCGTAGTAGGTCGTCGGCTTCTCGTGCTGGATGTCGTACTGCTTCTCGCCGCAGTGCGGGCAGTTCGACGCCTTGCGGGCCTGCCGGATGGCGGCCTTCGTCACGTCGCCGAGGTCCTCGCCCAGGCTGCGGGTCTTGCGCAGCTGCGACTGGAACTCGTCTGCCTCGTCCTCGGTGAGACAGAGCCGCGAGCACTCGCGGCACGTCCCGCGGAGCAGCCGGCGGATGAGCTTCGAGAACCCGACGTGGATGACGGGCGCGGCCAGCTCGATGTGACCGAAGTGGCCGTTACACGACCCGGAGTGCTTGCCGCACGTCTTGCACTCCAGCCCGGGGTCGATGACCCCGAGGCGGGGGTCCATCAGCCCCATGTCGATGGGGAAGCCGTCGTCGTCGTAGGTGTCGGCCGTGATGACCTTCGTGGCCGACATCTCGCGGTACTCCTCGGGGTCCATCAGCCCGAAGCTGAGCGAACCGATCTGTTTGGGGGCTTGTCCTGTGCTCATGTTAGACTGCGTCCGCCAGTTCGATGCGCGGCGCGATGCCGAGCGCCTTCATCTCGTCCAGGAGGAGCTTGAACGCGTAGCTCATCTCGACCTCGTGGACGTCCGTCTCCTCCTCGCAGTTCGGGCAGTACACCCGGCGCTGCTCGACGTTCTCGACCGCCGTCATCCCGCAGTTGCCGCAGACGTGGATGAACTCGCGGTCCGACTCGTCGAGGAGTCGCTCCTTCAGGGCCATGGCCGCGCCGTGCCCGATGAGCACGTCGCGCTCCATCTCCCCGACACGCAGGCCGCCCTCGCGGGCGCGGCCCTCGGTGGGCTGGCGCGTCAGCACCTGTACCGGGCCGCGGGAGCGGGCGTGGATCTTGTTCGAGACCATGTGGTAGAGCTTCTGGTAGAAGATGACGCCGACGAATATCTCGGCCTCGATCTTCTCGCCCGTCACGCCCGAGTACATGACCTCCTTCCCGTTGGACTTGAAGCCGTCCTCCACGAGCGTGTCGCGGAGGTCCTCCTCGTCCTCGCCCGTGAAGGCGGTGCCGTCGACGCGGCGCCCCTCCAGCGAGCCGACCTTGCCGCCCAGCATCTCCAGGATGTGGCCGACGGTCATCCGCGACGGGAGCGCGTGGGGGTTGACGATGAGGTCCGGGACGACGCCGTCCTGCGTGAACGGCATGTCCTCCTGCGGGGCGATGTGGCCGACGACGCCCTTCTGGCCGTGCCGGCTGGCGAACTTGTCGCCGAGTTCCGGGATGCGCTCGTCGCGCACGCTGACCTTCGAGAGCTTCGAGCCGTCCTCGCCCTCCATCAGCGTCACCGTGTCCACGACGCCCGACTCGCCCGAGCGCATCGTCACGGAGGTCTCCCGGCGCTTCTGCGGGGAGAGCCCGCCCATGTCGTCCGGCTCCTCCAGGAACCGGGGCGGGGAGGTCTTCCCGAGCAGCACGTCGTTCTCGCCGACGCGCGTCTCGGGGTTGACGAGGCCGTCCTCGTCGAGGTGGTTGTACGCGTCCTCGCCGCGGGCGCCGCGCACGTCCTCGTCGGGCACCTCGAAGCGGTCCTCCTGACCGCCGGGGTAGCGCCGTTCCTCGCCCTCGTAGGTCCGGAAGAAGTGCGAGCGGGCGAGCGCGCGGTCGATGGAGCCGCCGTTGAGCACGAGCGCGTCCTCGATGTTGAAGCCCTCGTAGGACATGACGGCGACGACGAAGTTCTGTGCCGCCGGGCGGTCGTCGTACCCGATCTGTTCGGTCGTCTGCGTCTTGACGAGCGAGAGCTGCGGGTAGTGGAGGAGGTGCTGGCGCGTGTCGGGGCGGATGCGGTAGTTCGCCGCCGGCAGGCCGAGCGACTGCTTGATCATCCCCGACCCCATGGTGATGCGGGGCGAGGCGTTGTGCTCGGGGTACGGAATCATCCCCGCGCCGATGCCGAAGATGAGCTGCGGGTCCACCTCCAGGTGGGTGTGGTCCTCGGTCAGCTCGTCGGCCTCGACGGCGACGAGGATGTCCTCCTCCTCCTCGGCGTCGATGTACTCGACGTAGCCGCGGTCCACGAGGTCGTCGAAGGAGAGTTCGCCCTCCTCGACGGCCGCGAGTTCCTCCTCGGAGGCGAGCGTCTCGCCGCCCTCGACGACGAACAGCGGACGGCGGGCGCGACCCGCGTCCGCGTTGATGATTATCTCGTTGGTCCCCTCCTTGACGGAGACGTTGACCATCTCGGAGACCTCGCCGCGGCGACGGGCCTCGCGGACGCTGTTCGCGAGTTCGTGCGGTTCCGGGTGGGTCCCGATGAGGGACCCGTTGACGTACACCTTGGATTCTCGTTGGCTGCTCATATCAGTCGTCGGCCGGCGGCGCGTTCACGGTCTCGATGCCGGGAATGCCGTTGACGCCCATGGAGGCGAGTTCGCGCTTCAGTTCCCCTTCGTCCTCGACGTTCTGGGAGAGCTCCATGGCCTGCGCGAAGTTCTTCACGAGGCCACAGTTCGGCCCCTCCGGGGTCTCGGAGGGACAGATGCGACCCCACTGGGTCGCGTGGAGGTCGCGCGCCTCGAAGTGCGGCTGGGAGCGCGACAGCGGCGAGCGGAGCCGGCGCAGGTGCGAGAGCACACCCATGTAGTCCGTCCGGTCCACGAGCTGGGAGACGCCCGAGCGGCCGCCGACCCAGTTGCCCGTCGCGATGGGGTGTTCGAGCCGCTCGGTCAGCACGTCCGAGCGGACGACGGTCGAGACGGAGAGCTTCCGGTTGCGCATGTTCGCGCGTTCGAGCTGGTACTTCACGTCGCGCGAGAGCTTGTTCAGCGCCGTCCGGAACAGGTCCTTCATCAGGTCGCCGCTCACCTTCAGCCGCTTGTTCGCGTAGTGGTCCTTGTCGTCGGACTCGCGGCGCTGGAGGGCGAGTTCGAAGCAGGCCTCCGCCATCCGGCAGAGGTACACCGCCTTGTTCATCCGGGTCTCCTCGTCCTCGATGTCCTCCTCGTGGAGGTGCGGGAGGAGGTAGCGGTCGATGACGTAGTTCGCCCGCTTCAGCTGGTAGTTCTTCCCCTGGCCGGAGGCGACGCGCTTCCCGAGCGTCTCGATGGCCTCCGAGGTCGACTGGACCTCCGCGGCCTCCAGGTTCTCCAGCATGAACTTCACGATCTCCGGGTCGTCGGAGACGCGGTGGACGATCTCCTCGTCCGACTCCAGCCCGAGCGCGCGAACGAGCGTCACGAAGTTGATGCTCCCCGAGACGGAGGGGAACGACACCTCGAGCAGCCCCTGTCGGTTCCGTTCACAGAGGACGAGCGCGCGGTAGCCGCGGCGCTGGGAGAACGTCTTCGCGACCTGGATCTCGTCGCCGTACTTCGTGTCGTACTCGGCGAGGATCTTGTTCGGCGCGAGGTCCTCGCTCGTCATGAGGACGCGCTCGGAGCCGTTGACGATGAAGTAGCCGCCGGGGTCGGCGGGGTCCTCGCCGATCTCGATGAGTTCCTCGTCGGTGAAGTCCGTGATGTTGCACTTCGCGGAGCCGACCATGATGGGCATGCGCCCGATCTTCGTCTCCGCGGTGTCGACGACCTGTTCGGGTTCCTCGTCGCCGCCGCGGACGATCTCCATCTCCATGAACACCGGCGCGGAGTAGGTGATGTTGCGCAGGCGTGCCTCCTGCGGGTACAGCAGTTCCTCGGAGCCGTCGGCCTCGCGGACGCGCGGCGTCTCGATGCGCACGTCGCCGAGGTCGACGCGGACGGGTTCCTGCCCCTCCTTGTCGCCGATGTCGGTGTTGATGCTCTCCTTCTCGTCCACGACCCGCTGCATCCCTCGGTTGAGGAAGGCGTTGAACGAGCGGAAGTGGTGCTCTGCGAGTCGGTCCCGCGAGAAGTACTCCCGCGAGACGGCGCGTCGCTGTTGTCGGTCCATTTATTCTATCACCAGTCGATAGACGACGGCTCGGTCCGTCGTCCGGGAGTCGCGGACGACCTCGACGACGTCGCCCACCTCGGCGTCGTCGGGGAGTGCCGCGTCCTTGCGTTTGATTTTCGGCAAGTCTGTGCGTTCGATGTCGTACTCGGCGAGCACCTCCTCGAGGTCGTCGTCGTCGACGACCGTGTGCTCGGGGACGAGGTTGTGTTGGCTGACGTCTACCATGTGTGGCTCTGACCGGATGGAGAAGCTATCACGAGATACTACAGAGCGTTACTTTCCTGCGACGCAAAACGCTTTCGGAACAGCGCGGGGGCTGTCGCTCGCCGGCCCCGCCGTGGGGGACTGCCGATACCATCGATTGGACGGCGTCGGTACAAGACTCTTGTGTCCGTGTGACGGGAAGCCACACCGCCCCGCCCGCGCTTGGAAAGCCTTATGAGTAACACCGGGCTACCCGATAATGCGTCGGCCCGGGTGGTGTAGTGGCCCATCATACGACCCTGTCACGGTCGTGACGCGGGTTCAAATCCCGCCTCGGGCGCTTTCTGTTGCGGACAACACGAAGGAGGAGCGGAGCGACGAGTGAGTCGTCCGCAACGAAGCAACCTCGGATTTGAAGCAGAGAGCGAAGCGAGCGACCGTGGTTCAAATCCCGCCTCGGGCGCTTTCTGCGACGACCGCTTCGCAGCGGCCGCGATACTGTCTCCCGTCTCCGAGTGAGTCGAGAACCGACTTCCTCCCAAAACCTCATACTCCCCGGCGGTGAGTCACCGGTGTGCAACCGGACTCACGCTCGGGGGGGCCGCGGTGAGCGAGCGGCCGACGGTGCTCGTCATCGACGACGAGCCCGACCTCGCCGACCTGTACGCGGCGTGGCTGACCGACGAGTACGACGTCCGGACCGCCTACGGCGGCGAGGAGGGCATCGACGCGATGGACGGCGACGTGGACGTGGCCCTCATCGACCGGCTGATGCCGGACCGCTCGGGCGACGAGGTGCTCGACCGCTTCCGCGAGGGAGGGTACGACTGCCGGGTGGCGATGGTCACCGCCGTCGAACCCGACTTCGACATCATCGAGATGGGGTTCGACGACTACCTCGTGAAGCCGGTCCGGCGCGACGAGCTACAGGAGGCCGTCGAGGCGCTGTTGTCGCGCTCCGCGTACGACCGGCAGGTGCGCGAGTACTACGCGCTCGTCTCGAAGCGCGCGGCCCTCGAAAGTCAGAAGGGCGACCGCGAGCTCGCCGACAGCGAGGCGTACGCCGAACTCGTCGCGGACATCGACCGGCTGCGCGGCGACATCGACGCGACCCTCTCTGAGTTCACGGCCGACGACTTCGAGGCGGAGCTCCGGCGCCTCGACGAGGACGGCTAGAACAGCCCGCCGAGCAGCCCTCCGACCGTGACCCCGAGCAGCGCGAGCGCCAGCGTCGCGACGGCGTTGCGCGTCGCCGCGCGGACGAACCCGTCCTCCGCCAGCCGAACCGTCTCGAACGCGAACGACGAGAACGTCGTGAACGCGCCGCAGAAGCCGGTCCCGAGCGCGAGCGCCGCGGCGTCCCCGACCGGCGCGGCGAGGACGACCCCCAAGATGAGACTGCCGAGCGTGTTCACGGCGAGCGTGTCGGCCGTCGCGCGCTCGACGCGCTCGCTCACGAGGTGGCGACAGACCGCGCCCGCCGCCCCGCCGACGGCGACGAACAGTGGAATCACGACAGCCACCCCGCCACGGCCCGTCCCCCGACGACGGCGAGGAAGCCGAGCGCGTAGGTCGCGGCGACGTTGCCGGCCGCGAGCGCGGGCGGCAGCGCCGCCGTCTCGGCGGCGAACGTCGAGTAGGTGGTAAAGGAGGAGAGGAAGCCAGTGCCGGCGACGAGCCGCACCCGCGCGGGCACCGCGTCGCGGAGGCGACGCTCGTACAGCAACACCCCGAGCAGGAACGCGCCGAGGACGTTCGCCGCGAGCGTTCCAAAGGGGAACCCAGCGGGGAGCGTCGCGTCGGCCGCGAGGGCGACGGCGTGGCGACAGACCGCGCCCGCGGCCCCGCCCCCCGCGACGAGCGCGAGCGTCGTCGCGCGCTCCCGGTCCATACCCACGACTCCGGGGCGACCTACTCGTAGCCGTCGGTTCCGAGCCGCGGCGCGCCGCCGCCGTGGGGCGTCGCCCGTTCGGCGACCCGGACGCCGTGGGCGCGCTCCGTCGCGTCGTCGAAGACGAGCGCCTCGCCGACGCCCGCCGGGATGCGGTCCGCGACGGGACCGTCCACGTACGCGCCGCGCGCGCCGGCGACGGCCCCGGTGTCGGCCCGGCCGGTCAGCCGGTGGGCGACGAGCAGGTCGGCCTGCGAGACGGCGGTCGCGGGGAGCGCGTCGGGCCGCTGGGTGGCGAGGACGACGGAGACGCCCGGCGCGCGGCCCCGCGTGAGCAGGCGGTCGAGCGCCGGGCGTGCCGCCCCGCCGAGGAAGGCGTGGGCCTCGTCCACGAGGAGCCACGGGAGCGGTCCCTCGTCCGCGACCCGGCGCTCGTACAGCCCCGCCGCGACGGCCCGGACGACGGCGTTGGCCGCCCGCTCCGGCACTCCGGCGAGGTCGAGCACCGTCGGCTCCGTCGGGGCCGCGAGGCCCGCCGGGTCGAAGACGTCCCACTCCCGGGCCCGGGCGAGGCGGGTTCCCGCGACGCGGCACGTGTCCGGGGACGCGTCGCTCCCGGCGACGTGGTCACACATCCCGGCGAGCGTCCCGGTCGCGCGGGCGGCCGCCGCCACGAGCGCCCCGGACCCGGTCGTCGCGTCGAGGCCGACGAGGCCGGGCCACTCGGCGGGCGGTATCGCGTCGGCCCGGACCCGCGGCTCGCGGACGGTCGCGCCCGCCCCGCGGAGTCCCCGGAACGCGCCCATCGGGTCGACCACGACCGGGACCGCGCCCGCGACCCCGCACAAGCCTTCGGCGAGCACGGCGAGGGTGTTCGACTTCCCGCTGCCGCGTTTGCCGACGACACAGGCCGCGTGGGGGCGGGCACAGTCCAGCCGCACCCGCGCGCCCGCGCTCCCGTCGCGCGCTCGGTAGCGGCCGAGCGGGAGCGCCGGCCCGTCGCCCTCGCGGCGTCCGATGACGGTCACGGGGCGGGTGGCCGCGGCATCGGCCTTGAACCCCCGGACGCGGGTTTATGTGAGAGAACGGGCCCACCGCCCCCGTGTTCGAGACACTGCTGTCGGACGAGCGCGCCATCGAGGGACTGCCGGTTCGACTCGTCGTCGCGCTCGTCGTCGGCGTCGCGTCGCTGTCGGTGATGATGAACATGCTGTCGGGGCTGTCGGCAGTCGGGGTCTCCGAACTCGACGTGCGGCCCCAGCCGGAGGTCACGGCCCCGGGCGACGGGAGCGTCGCCGTGACCGTGGTCGGTCCCGGCGGCGCGCCGGTGTCGAACGCCACCGTCATCGCGCGCGGCGACTCCGCGCGGCTGGACGGGGTGGCGACGGCGCGGACGAACGCCTCGGGCGTGGCGACGTTCGACATCGACCCGTCGCTCGGGCCGAACCAGGCGGACGGGACGGTCGCGTTCGAGGTGAAGCCGCCCTCCGGGTCCCGGTACGTCGACCGGCGGGCCAACACCGACCTGCTCGTCGTCAGGGGATAGCCGCGCGGTAGCGGTCGGCGAGCGCGCCGACCAGCCGCCGCTCGGCCGGGGCGAACCCGAGCCACAGCAGCGCCGCGGCGTACACCGCGAGGCCGAGCAGGGAGCCAACGAGCGCACCCGGCGCGCCGGGCACGAGGGCCCGCGCGGCGAGCGCAACGGCCGTGAGCGGCACCGCCGCGAGGAGCGGCTTGGCGTGCGCCCGCGTGAGCGGCTGCAGCCCCTCCAGCCGGTAGAGCACGGCGACTTCGAGGACGTTGTTCACCGTGAGCATCAGCAGGTAGGAGGCGACGACGCCCGCGATGCCGTATTCGAGCGTCAGGGGTATCGAGACGACCACGAGGCCGGCGGTGATGGCGGAGTTGACGACCAGCAGCGCGCGCTGGTGATCGGTCATCATCAGCAGGATGCCGACGCTGCCGGCGGCGCAGGCGACCCACTGTGCGACGACGAACGCCGGCAGGAGGTACGCGTAACGGACGAACGTCTCGCCGAACAGCGCCATCGTCTCGACGCGGAAGACGACCACGGGAACCGAGAGTCCGGTGACGCCGACGAGCACCAGCCGGCTGGTCGCGCCGTAGAGCCGCGAGAGCGCCTCGCGGTGGTCCTCGCCGTGGAGCGCCGCGGCGACGGGCGGCATGAACTGGTTGATGCCGACGAGCGGGAGGCGGACGAGGCCGCCGAGCAGGACGCCGACGGCGAACACCGCGCCCGCCGTCCCCGTCAGCAGGACGGCGATGAGCGGGTAGAAGCCGAGCCGCTGGATGGTCGTCGGGACGGTCCCGGCGAGGACGGGAGCGGTGTACTCGGCGTAGCGGCGGTGGAGGGCGCGGGCGTCCGGGCCGCGCAGGCGGGGGCGGAGACCGCGCTCGCGGCCGAGCCAGCCGACCGCGGCCAGCCCCGCGGCGGCCGCGACCAGCGGCGCGCCGACGGCGACGACGAGCAGGCTGTCGGTCGCCAGCCCGAGGCCCGCGACGCCGAGTTGGAGCGCCGGGAAGCCGACCCGCTGTGTGAGGTTCAGCGCCCCGACCTCCTCCAGCCCGCGCAGGAGGCCGGCGGCGGCCTGGAGGACGACGGTGGCCGGGAGCGCGAGCGCGAACACCCGGACGTACAGTTCGAACGCCGCGCCCTTGTCGGCTATCGCGCCGACCGTCGGGGCCGCGAGGTAGAGCGCGCCGCCGAGGACGACGGCCCCGGCGACGGTGAGCAGCGAACCGAACGTCGCCACGAGGTCCCGCTCGGCGTCCGAGTCGGCGTTCGGGAGGTAGCGGCTCAGCCCGGTGCCGAAGCCGCCGCAGACGGAGACGAGGAAGTGCTGACAGCGTCGGGCGAGGACGAACAGCCCGTAGGCGCCCGCGGAGAAGCCGTTGGTGAGCAGCGCCGTGAACACGACGGTCAGCCCGCGCTCGACGAGGACGCTGGGGACGGAGACGACCGCGCCGTGTGCGACCCGCTCTAAGGCGTCGGCGAGTCGCGCGTCCGCGGGGTCGGCGTACTCCTCGTCGGCGTCGGACACACTCGCTCGCGGCCGGCGGCGGACAAAAGGACGGCGGTGGCGTGTCGCGGTTTCACGTGGTCGCGTTGCGCTCGGCGATGCGGTCGAACGCCGCAGGGTCCTCCCACAGCTCGCGGAGGGTCGCCGCGGCGAGGAAGCGCGTCGGCGCGGCCACCCACTCGGTCGTCACCTCCGAGTCGGGCGCGGGGGTGTCGCCGGCGTCGAACCACCACGCGAGGTAGCCGCCGTCTGCGAGTTCGGCGGTCGGGTAGAGGCGGCCGTCCACGGCCACGTCGAGTCGGGAGTCGGCGACCACGGAAGGGCGCTCGTCGCCCTCGTCGGCCACCGTCACCTCGATGGGGATGCCGCGCTCACCCACCGCGACCACCCGTGTGCATACCCACGACGTTCCCCCCGACGTACAAAAACCCGCGTCGGACGCCCGGCACACGAGGGCTTTCGTTCCCGCGGCCGAACGAACGGGTATGCACACATCCGCGCACGGAGGAACGCCGTGACCGTCGTCGTCACCGGCTACGAGCCGTTCGGCGAGTTCGACCGCAACCCCAGCGCCGCCGTCGCCGAGCGCGTGGACGGCGCGACCGTCCGCGGCGAGTCGGTCGTCGGCCGCGTCCTCCCGGTCGAGTTCGACGGGATCCGGGCGGAACTGACCGCGCTCCTCGACGAGCACGACCCCGACCTGCTCGTGGCGACGGGCCTCGCGGGCGGCACGCCCGGTATCCGGGTCGAGCGCGTCGGCGTCAACGTCGCGGACGCGGTGACGACGCCCGACAACGCCGAGCGCGACCCCGCGGACGAGCGCATCGCCGGCGGGCCGGCGGCCTACTTCGCGACCCTACCGACGACCGCCGTCGTGGCGGAACTGCTCGACGCGGGCATCCCCGCGCGGCTGTCGAACACGGCCGGCACCCACCTCTGTAACGACGCGCTGTACACGGGCCGCCACCTCGTCGAGACGGAGGGGTACGACGCCCGCGTCGGCTTCGTCCACCTCCCCTTCGACCCGGAGGGGGCCGTGGCGCAGGGGCGGGAGAACGGAGCGACACGGGGTGGGTCGGTACCGGCGAGCTTGCCGCTCGACGTGCAGGAACGGGCGATACGGCTCGCGATAGGGACCGGCCTGTAGTCAGAGCGCGTCGTCCCAGTCGATCCACTCCTGTTCCCAGCCGCGGCGGCGCTCGGCGGCGCGGCGGGCGTGTTCGGAGTCCTCGCGGCGGGTGCGGTTGCGTTCGAGCGTGGACGCCTGTTCGCCCTCCACGAGCATCGGCGCGAACGCGACCATGCCCAGCCGTTCGCGGTCGCCGCCCTCCGGACCGACGACCGTGAGCGTCTGCGTGCTCCCCCCTAAGGGAAGAACGAGACGGCCGTCGTCGGCCAACTGCGCGAGCAGGCGGCGCGGCGGCTCGATGGCGGCGGCTTCCACGAGGACGCGGTCGTAGGGGGCGTACTCGGGGAGGCCGTCGGTCCCGTCGCGGCAGTCGACGAGGACGGCCTCGTAGCCCGCTTCGCGGAGGTTCGAGCGCGCCTCGTACACGAGCCGGCGGTCGATATCGACGGCGTGGACGTTGCGCGCGCCGACCACCTCCGCGATGACGGCCGCGGTGTAGCCGACGCCGACGCCGACCACGAGGACGGTGTCGTCCGGCTCGGGCGCGACGGCTTCGAGCAGGCGGGCCGCGTCGGAGGGGGCGAGCACGCGCGTCCCCAGTCGTTCGTCCGTGCGGTCGGCGTACGCGACCGACTCGTCGTTCACGAACGGCTCGCGGGGGACCGCCCGCATCGCCGCGGAGACGCGCTCGCTGCGGACGACGCCCTTCGCCTCGTGTTCGAGGCTGTCCACCATGTCGTCGCGCAGTACCGCCGGGTCCATGTTCTGACTCCGGCGCGAACGCTATTGAACCCGACGCCCGACGGCGGCGAACAGGGGCGTTCCGGGGACGGCCTCGACCGCGCAGTCGAGGCCGGCCGCCGCGAACAATCCCCGGACGGCGGCGGCGGGGCGTACCCGCCCTTCGCCCCGCGCGACGGCTTCGAGGTCGGCGAGCGCCCCGCCGGACGAGCGGTCGCGGAGAGGGCCGACCGCGACGACGACCGGCGCGGCCTCGGCGGCCGCGGCCAGCCACCGCTCACACGCCGGGTCGTCGTGACGTTCGAGGAAGCCGGGGAGGAGAACGAGGTCCGCGTCGGGTATCGCCTCCGGCCCCCCGGCTTCGAGTCGAACGGCCGTCGGGGACAGCAGGGGTTCGACGGCGTCGGCACGGGCGGGCGTCTCGACGATCGTCGCGTCGAGACCGCGCGCGAGCAGGTCCCGGGCGTGGCGCCCGGGGCCGTCGCCGACGACGGCCGCGGCGTCGGCCCCGGGAGCCGCGCGAATCGCGGCCGTGACGGCCGCGCGGACCGTCGCCTCGTCGGTCGCCCACTGCGCGCCGAGGTCGTTGCGGAGCGCGTCGGGCGACTCGAAGGAGTCGCCCTCGCCGAGCGCGACCCACCCGTCCACGGCGTCGAGCGCGGCCGGGAGCGAGCCGACTGAACGGAGGTCCGTCTTCGTGAGGAAGCCCAGCAGGCGGTTCGTCGGCTCGTACTCGTCGCCGACCCGCTCGACGTAGCCGGCGTCGGCGAGCGCGGTCACGAACGCGTCCGCGGCGGCCGGGTCCACGCCCGCGGTGTCGGCCACGTCGGCGGGGGTGCCGGCCTCGGTGGCGAGGGCGTCGAGGACGCCGCGCTCGCGGGCGGCCCACAGACACAGCAGTTCGCGCGTCGAGGAATCGAGCATGGCCGCCGCTTCGGGGGCGGGCGGCTTGGGTGTACGGGAAAAGCGGCGCCGGGAGGGAGCGACCGGCGGGCTACTCGGGCTTGAGCCCCGCGTTCTCGACGCGCATGACGGCCTCGCCGTCGGGGAGGTTCGGCGCGTCGACGAGCTTCACGATGCGCTTGTTCCCCTTCGACTTCTTGAGGTACATCCGGAACGTGGACTTGTGCCCGAGGATGTTGCCGCCGATGGGCTTGGTCGGGTCGCCGAAGAAGGCGTCCGGGTTCGACTGCACCTGGTTCGTGACGAGCACGGCCGCGTTGTAGAGGTTCCCGACGCGGTCGAGGTCGTGGAGGTGCTTGTTGAGCTTCTGCTGGCGGTTCGCGAGTTCGCCGCGACCGACGTACTCGGCGCGGAAGTGCGCGGTGAGCGAGTCCACACACAGCAGGCGGACGGGGTACTCGTCGTCCTCGTGTTCCTTCGATATCTCCAGCGCCTTCTCCGCGAGGAGTATCTGGTGGTTGGAGTTGAACGCCTTCGCGACGTGGATCTTGTCGAGGACGTCCTCGACGAGCGCCTCCAGCGCCTCCTCGTCGGCGGCGCTCCCTTCTATCTCGCGGTGTTCGAGCTCCGCGTCGATGACGTCGTCGTCGAGCCCGCGCACCATCTCGTCGATGCGCTCGGGGCGGAACGTGTCCTCCGAGTCGATGAACACACAGCGGCCGTGGAGGCCGCCCTGCTCGGCCTGGAGCTGGACGTTTACCGCGAGCTGGTGGGTGACCTGCGACTTGCCGGCGCCGAACTCGCCGTACACCTCGGTGATGGACTGCGTCTCGACGCCGCCGCCGAGCATGTCGTCGATCTCCGGGATGAGCCACTCCAGCTTGCCGATCTCCTCGCGGCGCGCGAGTACGCTGGAGCCGGTCTCGAAGCCACCGATGTCTGCGGCCTCGCGGGCGGCGTTGATGATGTCGGAGGCCGAGGACTCGCCGACGTCGGCCTTGTTCGACAGTTCGGCGGGCGACGCGACGGCGATGGACTGATAGGAGTCGTAGCCGTTCTCCTGGAGCTTGTCCGCCGTCGCGGGTCCGACGCCGGGGAGGTCCTCGAGGTCTTGACTTGCGGCCATGTCCCCGACTTGTGCGTCCGGGGATATAAACCCACGTTAACAGCGTAGTGGAAGTGAAAGCGCCGGGCGAAAGGCCCGCGGTTCTCGGGAGGACCGGAGGTTCAAACCGCTTAGTTCGTCTCGCGTTCGCGTTCGGCGGCGAGCGGGCGACCCCACGGGTACGCGTCCCCCTCGGGCCACAGCGGGTACCAGTACCCCTTGTCGTCCTCGACCGTGAGTTCGCCATCGAGCACGGACTCGAGCTTGAACTCCGCCGACGAGTCGCGCTCGCGGCCCCCGCTCGGCACGAACGGGTAGTAGCTCCCGCGCCGGAACGAGTAGAGCCAGTAGCCGGTCGCGCCCGTCCGCGTGTGGTCGAACGCGAACGCCGCCGCGAGCAGTCTGGAGCCGAAGCCGGCCTCTATCATCGTGTCGGCGGCGAAGTGCGCGCTCGTCACGAGGTCCTCGAAGTCCTCGTCGGCGAGGACGACCCAGTCGTAGCCGTGCGCGTCCGTGCGGAACTCGAAGGCGGTGCCCGTCTCCGCCTCGCCCGCGTCGAGGACCGCGTCGACCTCGTCGCGGGCCGCGGCGAAGGCCGTCGAGTCCACCCCCGAGAAGCAGAGCGCGGCCTCGCCGGCCGGCTCGTAGTCGAGTTCGGCCTCCATCGTCACGTACGCGGTCGAGAGCGCGAACAGGTCCTCGGGGTCGGCGGCGCGGGTCGCGTCGGCCTCCGCGGCCAGCCCCAGCGCCTGCCGGATGGTGTCGAGCAGCCCCATTTACTGCGTTTCGAGCTCGCGTTCCAGTTCCTGGAGCCGTTCGACGCGCTTCTCCGTCGAGGGATGCGTCGAGAACAGCCGCCCGACCACGCCCGACTTGATGGGGATGACGAAGAACGCGTTCATCTCGGCCTGGTCGCGGAGGTCCTCCTTCGGCACCTGGTCCATCTTCCCGCTGATCTTCAGCAGGGCCGAGGCGAGCGCCGCGGGCTTGCCCGTGATGACCGCACCGCCGCGGTCCGCGGAGAACTCCCGGTACCGCGAGAGCGCGCGGATGAGCAGGAACGAGACGATCCACACGACCAGCGACGCGACGATGGCGACGATGACCGGCGCCTGATTGCCGCCGCGGTCGCGCCCGCCGCCGAACAGCCATCCCCACCGGACGATGAGGAAGGCGATGGTCGAGAGGAAGGAGGCGACGGTCATCACGGCCACGTCGCGGTTCTTGATGTGCGCGAGTTCGTGGGCGATGACACCCTCCAGCTCCTCCTCGGTCAGCGTGTCCATGATGCCGGTCGTCACGCAGACGGCGCTCGACTTGCGCGACCGGCCCGTGGCGAAGGCGTTCGGCACCCGCGAGTCCGCGACCGCCACCTTAGGTTTCGGCAGGTCGGCCTGCTGGGCCAGCCGCGAGACGGTCGCGTGCAGCCGTGGGTACTCCTCCTCCGACACCTCGCTCGCGCCCATCGAGTAGAGCGCCAGCTTGTCGGAGAAGAGGAACTGTGCGCCGAGGAACAGGGTCATCACGACCAGTATCGGGAAGATACGGCCGGGGAAGAACACGGCCATGGCTCCGACGAAGACGATGTAGAGGGCGAACAGCAGGAACATCGTGAGGAACATCCTGCCGCGCAGCCCCCAGTCCGCTTTCCACTCCATACCACCGGTAGCGGGCGTGCGGATATAGGCCTCCCGGCGCGGGGCCGGGCGGTCAGTCGTCGGCCGAGCCGAACGCGATGTCCTCCTGGGGCGTCGCCTCGACGGCGGCGTCGTGGAGGTGGCAGGCGACGCGCCGGCCGTCCTCGTCGACCAACTCGGGGGACTGTTTCGCACACACCGTCGGGAACGCCTCGCGCAGCGTCTCCGAGGCCGAACCGGTCCCGTCGTCCACCAGCGCGTCGATGGCCTCAGTCAGGGCGCGCTCGGCGTCCGTGTCCGACAGCGGCGTCGGGAGGTCGAACTCCGTGCGCACCGCCCGATCGACCGTCTCCCGCGACAGGTCCTCGTCCTCCGGCGGGAGGTCGTCGAGCGAGAGGTGGCTCTCCGCGAGGCTCCGCGGGTCCAGCCCGCCCCGGTCCGTCCGCGAGCGGAAGTGGAGCAGGTTCCGCCACACCTTCTGATCGAGCGTGACGTCGTCGGGCGCGATGACCGAGGGACACCGGGTGTGGAACCGGCAGCCGCTCGGCGGGTTCGACGGGTTCGGCACGTCGCCCGTCAGCTCCACGCCCTCGCCGCGCTTGCGCGGGTCCGGCTGCGGGATGGAGCCCATGAGCGCCTTCGTGTAGGGGTGTTTCGGGTCGTCGAACACCTCCTCCGTCGGGCCGGACTCGACGATTTCCCCGAGGTACATGACGTTCACCCGGTCACACACCTGCCGGACGACGCCCATGTCGTGGCTGATGAGCAGGATGGAGAGGCCGAACTCCTCCTGGATGTCCTCGATGAGCCCGAGTATCTCCGCCTGAATGGAGACGTCGAGCGCGCTCACCGGCTCGTCGGCCACGATGAAGTCGGGGTTGACGACGAGCGCACGCGCGAGCGCGACCCGCTGTTTCTGCCCGCCGGAGAACTCGTGGGGGTACCGGTCGGCGTCGCGCGCCGACAGCCCCACGCGTTCGAGCAGGTCCTGCGCGATGCGCCGACGGCGCTCGCGGTCGGTCATCCCGTGGATCTTCAGCGGCTCGGCGACCGACTCGCCGATGCTCATCCGTGGGTCGAAGCTCGACGACGGGTCCTGGAAGATCATCTGGGCCCGCCGGCGGAACGCCTTCAGCTCGCCCTTCGAGTACTCCGTGATGTCGTCGCCGTCGAACAGCACGCTGCCGTCGGTCGGCTCCTCCAGGCGGAGCAGCGAGGTCGCGGCCGTGGACTTCCCGCAGCCGGACTCGCCGACGATGCCGACCGTCTCGCCCGGCCGGACGTCGAAGTCGATACCGTCGACCGCGCGCACGCGGCCGACCTCGCGCTTCAGGACGCCCTCGGTGATGGGGTAGTGTTTCTCCAGCCCCTCCACCTCGACGAGCGGGTCGGTCGTCATTCCGCGTCACCTCCGGGGCGGCCGCCGTCGGAGCGGACCTCCTCGGTGTCGGCCATCGTGTTCGCCTGCCCGCGCACCGTCGAGGCGTCGAAGCCGTCGCGGTAGTAGATACAGGAGGCACAGTGGTCGTCGTCCGGGCCGTCCACGCCGATGGGCGGCACCTGGTCGCCGACGCGACACTCCTCGATGGCGTACTGACACCGGGGGTTGAACCGGCAGCCGTCCGGCGGGTCGGTCGGGTCGGGCAGCGAGCCGCCGATGGCCTCGGTCGCGTCGCCGCGTCCGGGCAGACATTCGAGCAGCGCCTGCGTGTACGGGTGGGCCGGGTCCTCGAACAGCTCGTACACGTCGCCCCGCTCCATCACCTTGCCCGCGTACATGACGACGACGCGGTCGGCGATCTCGGCGACGACGCCGAGGTCGTGGGTGATGAAGACGATACCCATGTTGAACTCCTCCTGGAGGTCCCGCAGCAGGCGGAGTATCTGCGCCTGGATGGTCACGTCGAGCGCCGTCGTCGGCTCGTCGGCGATGAGCAGGTCGGGCTCGGCCGCGAGCGCCATCGCGATGACGACGCGCTGGCGCATCCCGCCGGAGAACTCGTGCGGGTAGTCGTCCACCCGGGAGGCCGCCTCCGGGATGCCGACGCGGTCGAGCAGTTCGATGGCCCGCTCGCGCGCGACCCGCTTTTTCACGTCGCGGTGGAGCTGGACGGCCTCGATTATCTGTGTCCCGACCGTGTAGACGGGATTGAGCGCCCCCTGCGGGTTCTGGAAGATGTGGCCGATGCGGCCGCCCCGCACCTTCTCGAGCCGCTTCTGGTTCGCCTCGACGAGGTTCTCCCCGTCGAACAGCACCTCGCCGGAGACGCGTCCCGGCGGGATGTCGATGATCTTCGTGATGGCCTCACAGGAGACGGTCTTGCCGGAGCCGGACTCGCCGACCACACAGACCGTCTCGCCGCGGTCGACGTCGAAGCTGACGCCGTCGACCGCTCTCACGACACCGCCGTCGGTGTCGAACTGGACGTGTAGGTCGTTGACGGAGAGGAGGGGTTCGGAGCTTGACATCAGGTGTCACCTCGTCGGGGGTCGAGGGCGTCGCCGAGGGCGTCGCCGAGGAAGTTGAAGCCGAGGATGGTGAAGAACAGGAAGATACCCGGGATCGTCGCGATCCACGGCGCGTTCGCGAGGTCGCCGCGGCCGGCCGAGATGGTCTTCCCCCACGACGCGATGCCGGGGTCGGTGACCCCGAGGAACGCCAGGGCGGCCTCGAAGAGGATGTACCCCGGAATGAGCAGCGACGCGTTCGTGATGATGGTGTTCGAGACGTTCGGCAGGATGTGTCGCCGGATGACCCATCCGTCGCTCGCGCCGGCGTTCTCCGCGGCGCGGACGTACTCCTCCTCGGTCCGCTGGAGCGCCTCCGAGCGGACCAGCCGCGCCGTCCCCTCCCAGCCCAGCAGCCCGAACAGGGCGATGAGCATGAACAGGGTCGGCTCGAAGAAGTACGAGAGGATGAGGAACAGGAAGAACGACGGCACGGACGCCTGCAGGTCGACGTAGCGCATCAGCACCTCGTCGACGTAGCCGCCGAAGTAGGCGGCCGTCGTGCCGACGAGGCTGCCGAGCGTGATGACGAGCAGCATCGTGATGAGGCCGACCTGCATGCTGACGCGCATGCCGAGCACGAGCAGCTTCAGGATGCCCTGGCCCTCCCCGGTCGTTCCGAGGGGGTAGGCCCACGTCCCCTGACACACCTGCGTACCGGCGGCGTTCGTCGCGACGTCGCCGAGACAGCTGATGGGGACCGTGTTCGGCACGGTCATGAACACCGGCGGCTGGTACGCCTCCAGCGGCTGTATCTCGGGGCTCTGCAGGAACAGCGGCCCGACGATGCCGATGACGAAGATTATCGCGAGGTAGATGGCGCTCACGACGGCGGCGCGGTTCTTCTTGAACTGCCGCCAGTAGTTCGCGGCCAGCCGGGGGTTGTTCTGCAGCGGCTTGACGCCGTAAAAGTAGCCCACGGCGACCGTCACGATGAACAGCCAGTCGGTCCCGGAGAAGTCCCAGGTGAACGTGAAGTCCAGCCCGACGGCCTCGAAGGGGATCCACAGCGTCGGGCCGGTCGTGTTCGCCACGAACTGCCCGAGCGCGGAGCCCTCCATCCCAAGCGGGGACAACAGGAGGACGTTCAGCCCGTCCTGCAACAGCAGGCCGTCGTACGCGAGCACCCCGAGGTAGAGGGCCGCGAACGCGAGCATCTGCTTGCCGGTTCCGGAGAGGCCGACGCCCCCCATGTCGTCCCAGTTGATGTCGCGGAAGGTGTCCTGTGTCGCCATCTATCGGTCACCGTAGTCGATGCGGGGGTCCAACACCGTGTAGGAGATGTCCTGAATCAGGTTCCCGAGCAGCAACAGCAGGATCGGGATGAGCGACGTCCCCATGAACAGCGGCGTGTCCTGTGCGATCAGCGCGTCGTACGACAGCTTCGCCAGGCCGGGGATCTGGAAGATGACCTCGACCAGATACGCGCCGGCGAAGAACAGCCCGAGGATCTGCGCGATGAAGATGGTCATCAGCGGGATGAGCGCGGGCCGGAAGATGTGCCGGAGGAGCACGCGCCAGTCGCTCGCGCCCTTCGCGCGGGCGGTCTTGACGAACTCGGCGTTGACGTACTCCATCGCGGTCGCGCGCGAGTAGCGCATCTGTCCCGCGATCTGGGCCGTCGAGAGGACGATGATCGGCATGACGAGCTGCCGGAAGTTCTCCCACGACACCCAGCCGTGGTTCAACACCACGTCCGTCTGGTAGTACACCGGTAAGGGTAACAGCTGCAACCCGAACAGCGACACCTCGGGCGCCTGCACCGCGAGGACGAGGATCAGCATGATGCCGAACCAGAAGTTCGGGATCGAGATGCCGAAGAAGCTGATGAACGTCCCGGCGTAGTCGGTCTTCGTGTAACGGTGGGTGGCCGAGTAGAGGCCGACGCCCGTCCCGAACACGATGGACACTATCGTCGCGGGCAGCGCGTACTGCAGCGAGTACGGGTACGCGATGGAAATGGCGGTCAGTACCTCCTGGTTCCGGGTCTGCGACCAGCCCCAGTCGCCGGTCGCCATGTTCACGATGTAGTCGATGTACCGCTCGTGAAGCGGGCCCGTGAGACCGCGTATCTGTCTGTACGTCTGTTCCGCCTGTTGAACGTCACCGCCCTCCGTCGCCGCGCTGAAGAGGAAGGCAGCCTCGCCCCCGCCCGGGGCCAACTGGATCAGGGCGAAGTAAAACGAGAGGATGACGAACGTAGCGAAGGCTGCCCAACCGAGGCGCCGCGCTACGTACCAACGCATGCTCATGATTGCGAAAGGATGTGGGGGGGGATTACTCTTACTCGAAGCTGTACCCGTCGGCGAGGTTATCGGCGAGCAGGCGCTGGGCCTGGCCGACACCGTTGGAGTCCGGACCGCCGAACCGGACTACCTGGTCCGCGACGTACCAGCGGGAGTACTCCGGCTGGTGGGTGTACGCCGGGGTCGCGAGCCCGCGGTTGATCTGCTCGGCGATGACCTGCTTCGGGATAGCCGTCGAGATGGCCTGCCGGACCTCCTTCGTGCGGAGCTGGTCCCAGCCGTTCGCGCGCTGGTTGTACGGCATCAGGCCGAGGAACGGGTTCGGCGAGAGGACGACGTTGATACCGTCCGTGTTCGAGAGCGTCTCGTACTGTGCCTGCGGAATGCCGGTCGCGTCGATCTCGCCCGCCTGGAACGCCGAGATGCGCGTGGACTGTTCCGAGAACACCTGAATCCGGTACTCCTCGAAGTACGGGACGTCGCCCCAGTCGGCGACCGTGTTCGCGGCGTAGTAGTCCTCGTTACGGCTCGCGACGAAGACGGCGTCGCGGTCCCAGCGCTCGTAGCTGTACGGACCGAGGTTGCCGGCGTACGCCATCGTGAGGATCTCCTCGTCCTCGTTCAGTTCGTTGCCGATGGCGATCTGCTCCTCCTCGTTGGAGGCGTCCTGGACGCGCTCGTAGTACGGCTCGACGAGGCCGCGCGGGAGACAGTAGGCGCCCCAGAGGATGGGCTTCTGGATGAACGCCGGGTCGGGCTGGTTCAGCGTGATGCGGAAGGTGAGCTCGTCGACCTGCTCGACGCCCATCGGCTCGCCGTTCTGGAAGAACGTGCTGTGGTTGACGTCGCCCGCCCAGTTCACGTCGGACTGGCGGACGTTCCGGATGTAGTACACCCAGTCGTCGGCCGTCATCTGGCCGTAGTCGGCGCCCCACTGGAGGTTGTCGCGGAGCGTGAACTCGAAGGCCGTCGCGTCCTCGTTCTGTTCGTAGCTCTCGAACCAGAGGCCCTGGAACTCGGACTCGCCGCCGACGAGCGTGTACGCGCCGTCGAGCGGGAGCCCGATGCGGGCGTCCGACTCCGCGTCGTTGCTCCGGATGGGGTTCAGCGTGCGCGCCGGGGCGCTCGTACCGCTGACGTAGGTACCCCCGACCGAGGGGCTGTCGCCGAAGTAGCGGGTCTGGTAGTTCCAGCCGAACGAGAGGTCCGGCTCGCCGAGCCCGTTGACGCGGTCACGGAACCCGTTGAGGTACGTCGACAGCGTCAGGAAGTCGGCGGGCTGGTCCTCGGAGATGATGCCGAAGACCTCCCCGAACAGCTCGCGGCGCGTCGCCTCGTCGGCCGTCTGGGAGGCCTCGGAGAGCTTCGGCTCGACCGGCTCGGACGGCTTGTAGCCGTAGTAGTTGACCGTCGCGATGTCGCTGTCGACGTCGGACCAGAACACGTTGATCGAGGAGGGCGTGCGCGGATAGGCGTTGAACCCGATGCCGGTCATCAGGTCCCACGGCTCCGCCGACGTGGACTCGTCGCGCGGGCCGCCGTTGAACGAGCCGCCGTTCTGGGCGTACTGCGCGAGCATCTGGTTGAAGCCGAGCCCGGTCAAGTTCGTGTTAATGCCGACCTCGCCGAGCTTCTGCCCGATGAACTCCGCCGTCGTTTCCGTCGTCTGGCTCCCGGTGGAGTAGACGTGCGTTAACTCGACCTGGTTGCCGTCCGGGCCGACGAGCGTGTCGCCGAGACTCTCCGCCGTCTCGGTCGCCGTCTCGGTCGCCGTCGCGTCCCCCTCGCCGTCGTCGTCCGTCGCCGTCGGCGTGGAGCTGTTGTTCGTACACCCGGCCAGACCCGCGACGCCACCGACGCCGAGGCCCTTAAGGATGTCCCGTCTATCGAATCCGTGTCCACCACTGTCGTGAGACATATCCACAGTCTACGTCCTAAAGTATAAATAGCCTACGACTGAAGATTCGAAGGGAAAACGCGGTCGAAGTTGTTACTCGTTCACAACCCCTATCGCCCGACGGCGTTGCCGTCCTTTCTCGGTTCGGTCGCCCCGGACAACACCCCGTCCGCGTCGCGGCGGACGAACTGCGCCCCGCCGAACATGATGGGGGGCAGCACCGCGAGGTCGTGGCCCTTCCGGAGCAGTTCGTTCTGGAGGTCGGTCGGGAAGCGCGCCTCGACGGCCAGTCGCCCGTCCTCGCGGTAGCGCCACCGCGGCTCGTCGAGCGCCTCCTGCGGGGCGAGCCCCTCGTCGAGCAGGTTCGTCAGCACCTGGAGGTGACCCTGCGGCTGCATGAACCCGCCCATGACCCCGAAGGCGGCCCAGTCCTCCTCGTCGGCGTCGGGCGCGAAGTCCACCAGCCCCGGGATGAGCGTGTGGAACGGCCGCTTGCCGGGTTCGAGCCGGTTCGGGTGGTCGTCGTCGAGCGAGAACGACGCGCCGCGGTTCTGGAGCGCGATGCCGGTGTCCCCGGCGACGAGTCCCGAGCCGAAGCCGGCGAACCGGGAGTTGATGTACGAGACGACGTTCCCCTCGTCGTCCGCGACACAGAGCAGGACGGTGTCGGCGTCCTCGCCGTTCGTCCCCTCCATGAACGACACGTCCGCGCTCGCGGTGTCGCCCACCTCGCTCGCGCGCTCGCTGGCCCACTCCGCGGAGTTCAGCGGCGGCAGCTCCTCGTACTCGGGGTCGGTGATGTAGCGGTGGCCGTCGTGGAACGCCCGCTTCATCGCCTCCACGAACAGGTGGACGCGCTCGGCGCCCTCGGCGTCGGCCGCGCCCAGCTCCGAGGCGATGTTGAGCGCCTCGAGGACGATCATCCCCTGGTTGTTCGGCGGGAGTTCGTACACCTCCGCGCCGTTGTACGTCGTGGAGACCGGGTCGAGGAACTCCGGCTCGAAGTCGGCGAGGTCCTCGACGGTCATGAAGCCGCCGGCGTCCTGCACCTCGACGGCTATCTGCTCGGCGATGTCGCCCTCGTACACCACGTCCGCGCCCTGCTCGGCGATGCGCTCCATCGTCCGGCCGAGTTCCGGCAGCGTGACCAGTTCGCCCGCCTCGGGGGCGCGTTCGCCGTCCACGAGGTAGGCGTTCCGGGCGTTCTCGTTCTCGAAGAGGTCCTCGGCGTAGCTCCACGCGTCCGCGATGACCGGCGACGCGGGGTACCCCTCGGTCGCGTACCGGATGGCGTGCTGGAGGTTCTCGCCGAGCGTCCGCCGGCCGAGTTCCTCCGTCGTGACCTCCCAGCCGCGCGCCGTCCCCGGCACCGTGACCGCGTGGGGGCCGAGCATCGGCATCTCCGCCTCGCTCGGGTCCTCGTCGTCGTCCGCGACGGCCTCGCGTACCTTCTCACGCGTCGCGCCCGCGGGGGCACCCCCGCACGAGCGCATCGCGCCGACCTCGCCGTCGGCGGTGCGGTACAGCGCGAACACGTCGCCGCCCAGTCCCGTGGAGGTCGGCTCTACGACGTTGAGCGCCGCCGCGGTCGCGACCGCCGCGTCGAAGGCGTTGCCGCCGTTTTCGAGCGTTTCGAGCCCCGCCGTCGCGGCGAGCGGCTGGCTCGTCGCCACCATCCCCTCCGTCCCGAACATCGTGGACCGGCGCGAGCCGAACCCGTCTATCCTGTGTCCGTCCATGTCCGGGGGTCGGACCCCCGCGACAAAGGTTCCGCGACACCGGCCAGCCGCTCGTGGCCCGCCCGCGGACGCGGACTTTAAACGCGAGAACGCACCAGAACGGGTAATGAGCGAGTCACGGCAGTTCTGTCCCCGGTGTGGCGACCCGGTGGAGCGCCCGCCCGACGCCGACCTGCCGGGCGGGCCGAGCGACCCCGACGCCGTCCTCTGTGACGACTGCTACTTCGCGGACTTCGAACTCGTGGACGCGCCCGACCGCATCGAGGTCCAGGTGTGTTCCCAGTGCGGCGCGGTCCACCGCGGCAACCGCTGGGTGGACGTGGACGCCGACGACTACACCGACGTGGCCGTCGACGAGACCGCCGACCGGCTTGGGGTCCACGTCGACGCGCGCGACGTGACGTGGGGCGTCGACCCCGAGCAGGTGGACCAGAACACCATCCGGATGCACGCGACGTTCACGGGATTCATCCGCGACACGCCGCTCCAGGAGACGGTGGTCGTCCCCGTGTACATCGCGCGGGGGACCTGCGACCGCTGCGGCCGCATCGCCGGCGACTACTGGAACGCGCTGGTGCAGGTCCGGGGGACGAACCGCACCCCCACCGACGCCGAGATGGACCGCGCCGAGGAGATCGCCCGCGACTACATCGCCGAGCGGGAGGCCACCGGCGACCGGAACGCGTTCATCACGAGCGCGGTCCGGGAGTCCAGCGGCCTGAACATGAAGATCAGCGCGAACCAGATGGGCGAGGCCATCGCCCACCGCATCGTCCGCGAGTTCGGCGGGAACGTCTCGGCGGCCGAGACGCTCACCACCGAGGACGGCGACGGCAACGAACTGTACCGGGTGACGTTCGTCGCGCGCCTGCCGGAGTTCACCCCCGGCGACGTGGTCGACCTCGACGACGGGGACGGCCCCGTCCTCGTGACGAGCGCCCACGGGAACCTGAAGGGCGTCCGCGTCGAGACGGGCGAGCGCTACGAAGCGAGCCACGAGGAGGGCATCGCGCCCGAGGGTCGGAAGCTCGGCACCCGAGAGGACGCCGAGGACACGACCGTCGTGGCCGTCGAGGACGCCCGCGCCGTGCAGGTGCTCGACCCCGAGACGTTCGAGACGAAGACCGTCCCGCGGCCCGACTACATGGACCCCGACGCCGACGAGGTGCCCGTGCTCCGCTCGCGGGCGGGCCTCCACGTCCTCCCCGAGGACGCCGAGGATGTCTGACCTGGCGGCGGTCGTCGAGCGGGAGCGCGCCGAGACCGCGATGGACGCGCTCGCCGCCGAGGGCGTCTACGACGACAGCCGCTCCGTGCGCCCCTACGGCGAGGGCGTCGCCGTGCCGGTCACCGCGCCCCCGGAGCGCGTCGACGTGCTGGAAGTCGTAGAGACCGACCTCCCGCCGCGCAACCGCGACCTGCGCGACCTGCTCGCGGCGCGGGGGTGGACCGACGACGAACTCGACCGCGCGCCCGCGTCGTGGGCGGTGGTCGGGACGTGTGTTCTCGTTCGCGCGCGCGAGGAGTCGCTCCCCCGGCCCGACGAGGTCGGCGAGGCCCTGCTGGAGCTCCACGGCGAGGCCGACACGGTGCTGCTGTCGCACGGTATCGCGGGCGAGCACCGCGAACCCGACGTGGAGGTGTTGGCGGGCCTCGGCGACACCGAGGTCGTCCACACGGAACACGGCACGCGGTACGCGCTCGACCTCGCGGAGACGATGTTCTCGCCCGGCAACCAGGCGGAACGGGTCCGCATGGGCGAGGTCGTCGCGCCCGACGAGCGCGTCCTCGACATGTTCGCCGGTATCGGCTACTTCACGCTCCCGATGGCGCGGGCCGGCGCCGACGTGACTGCCGTCGAGGTGAACCCGACCGCCTACCGCTACCTCGTCGAGAACGCCGTCCTCAACGGCGTCGAGGACCGCGTCTCGGCGTTCCGCGCGGACTGTCGCGACGTGGACGCCGCGGCCGACCGCGTCGTGATGGGCTACTACGACGCCCCCGACTACCTCGACGCCGCGCTCGACGCGCTCGCGCCCGGCGGGACGGTCCACCTCCACGCGACGACGCCCGAGTCCGACCCCTGGGCGCACCCCGTGTCCCGCCTCGAATCCGTCGCTGGCGAGCGCGGGCGCGGGGTCGAAGTGGGCGACCGCCGGGTCGTCAAGAGCCACGCGCCGGGGGTCGAACACGTCGTCGTGGACGCGATAGTCGACTGACAGGGGGCTATATGCGGCCGGCGTCCCGACCCGACGGTATGTACGTCGACTGCGGAACGCTGTTCACGGGCGGGGAAGTCGTCGAGGACGGACGGTTCGCCGTCTCCGAGGGCCGGGTGACGGCCGTCGGGACGCGCGACGAGGTCGCGGCCGATGGCGACCGCGTGGACCTCTCCGGGGAGGTGGTGACGCCGGGGTTCGTGGACGCGCACCTCCACCTGAAGGGCGGGCGCTCGATGGACCCGATGGACTGGGTCGCGGGGACCACGGCCGAGAGCGCGGCCAACGCCGTCGCCGACGCCGGGAAACTGCTCGACGCGGGCTTCACGACGGTCCGCGACGTGGGGTCGGACGTGGCCATCGGAGTGCGCAACGCCATCGACGCCGGCGAGGTCGAGGGGCCGCGCGTCTACACCTCCGGGCTCTCCATCTCACAGACCGGGGGCCACGGCGACCTCCACATGCTTCCCCGGGAGTGGGTGAAGGACGGCGCGGGCATCTCCACGCTCGCGGACGGGGCCGACGAGTGCCGCCGGGTCGCCCGCGAGCGCCACCGCGAGGGCGCGGACCTCCTGAAGATAATGACCACGGGGGGTGTCCTCTCGGAGAAGGACTCCCCGACGGAGGCGCAGTTCACCGACGAGGAGGTGGCCGCGCTCGTGGAAGAGGCCCACCGCGTCGGGATGCCCGTCGCCAGCCACGCGCAGGGGGCGCCGGGTATCAAGCGCGCGCTGGAGAACGGGGTCGACACCATCGAGCACGGCTTCCACATCGACGACGAGTGTCTCGACCTGTTCGAGGAGACGGGCGCGACGTTCGTCCCGACGCTCGCAATCATGCACCGCATCGTCACGAAGGGGGAGGACCACGGCGTCCCCGAACACGGCCTGCGGAAGGCGCGCGCGGCACAACAGGCCCACTTCGAGTCCGTCCGCCGGGCGAAGGCCGCGGGCGTCCCCATCGCCGCGGGGACGGACTTCATCGGCCCGGACCTGATTCCCCACGGCGAGAACGCGCTCGAACTCGAACTGCTCGTCTCGGAGGTCGGCTTCACCCCGACGGAGGCCGTCGCGGCCGCGACGAGCGTGGCGGGCCGGACGATACCCGACGACGTGGGCGGCCTCGCCGAGGGGAACCACGCCGACTTCCTCGCGCTCGGCGGCGACCCGCGCGACGACATCGACCACGTGTACGACGTGGACGCGGTGTACAAGGGCGGCGAACGGGTGCGGTAGGGGGCGACGGCACGCTCGGCGTTCGGGAGCGTTCGCTCCGCTGACGCCTCGTGCGGCAGGAACTACGCTTTCGAAGCGTTTAATCGCGGACCGACCGACTCCCCGGACGACTATGGCTAAGGTTAGCATCATCGGCGCCGCCGGCACCGTCGGGGCCGCCGCTGGCTACAACCTCGCGCTCCGCGACGTCGTCGACGAACTCGTCTTCGTGGACATCCCGGACATGGAGGAGAAGACCGTCGGGCAGGCGGCGGACACGAACCACGGCATCGCCTACGACTCCAACACCGTCGTCCGACAGGGCGACTACTCGGCCACCGAGGGCTCCGACGTGGTCGTCATCACCGCGGGCATCCCGCGCAAGGAGGGCCAGACGCGCATCGATCTCGCGGGCGACAACGCGCCCATCATGGAGGACATCGGCGCCTCCATCGCCGAGTACAACGACGACTTCGTCTCGGTGACGACCTCGAACCCGGTGGACCTGCTCAACCGCCACCTGTACGAGGCCGGCGACCGCGACCGCCACAAGGTGGTCGGCTTCGGCGGCCGCCTCGACTCCGCGCGGTTCCGCTACGTCCTCTCCGAGCGGTTCGACGTCCCCGTGAAGAACGTCGAGGCGACGATTCTGGGCGAGCACGGCGACGCGCAGGTCCCGGTCTTCTCGAAGGTCCGCGTCGACGGTCGCGACCCCGAGTTCTCGCCCGACGAGCGCGAGGAGATACTCGGCGACCTCCAGGAGTCCGCGATGGACGTCATCTCCCGGAAGGGCGCGACCCAGTGGGGGCCGGCGACCGGCGTCGCCCACATGGTCGAGGCCATCCTGAACGACACGGGCGCGGTGCTGCCCGGGTCGCTGGCGCTCGACGGCGAGTTCGGCTACGAGGACACCGCCTTCGGCGTCCCCGTCAAGCTCGGCTCGAACGGCGTCGAGGAGGTCGTGGAGTGGGAACTCGACGACTACGAGCGCGAACTGATGGACGAGGCGGCCGAGAAGCTCTCCGAGCAGTACGACGAGATCGCGTAACGGCTACTCGTCGCGGTCCTCGTCGGCCGTTACTCCCGTGCCGACGAAGCCGGCCCACTCCTCGACGTGCGTGCCGACGTCGCGGTCGCGGTGACTGCGGGACATACTACCGGATTCATCACGAGTATCGTATATAACGGTTGTGCCGGCGCTCAGACGACGCGCTCGTCGCCGTCGTACACCCGGATGGCGTCGACCGGACACGACCGCGCCGCGAACTTCGCGTCCAGTTCCTCCCCCTCCGCGACCTCGCGGACCCTCACGTCGTCGCCCCAGTCGGCCTCGACCTCCTCGCTCCCCGACAGCACGGCCTTGCCGGCCGTCTCGTCCCGCTCGAACGCGTCCCACTCCGCGACGCACTGGAACATCCCGATGCAGGTGTCGCGGTCGTACTCGATGCGCATACCCCGGCGACACGGCGGGCGGGCAAAGACCTGACGGGCCGACGAACGACGGTTTAAATCGGAGGCCGCGCTAGCCGTCGCCAATGGACGTCTCCGACGTGCCCGCGGTGCCGGAGTGGCTCCCCGACCACCTCCGGGCCGACGGCATCGACTCGCTGTACCCGCCGCAGGCCGCGGCGGTCGAGGCCGGCGTCACCGAGGGGGACTCGCTCGTCGCCTCCATCCCGACGGCGTCGGGGAAGACCCTCATCGCGACGCTGGCCATGCTGGCGGCCGCCCGCAACGGCGGCAAGGCGCTGTACATCGTCCCGCTTCGCGCGCTCGCCTCCGAGAAGAAGGCCGAGTTCGAGCAGTTCGAGCAGTACGGCGTCTCCGTCGGCGTCTCGACGGGCAACTACGACTCCGACGGGGAGTGGCTCGCCGAGAAGGACATCGTCGTCGCCACCTCCGAGAAGGTGGACTCGCTCGTGCGCAACGGCGCGCCGTGGCTCGACCGCCTCGACTGCGTCGTCGCCGACGAGGTCCACCTCGTGGACGACCCGAACCGCGGCCCCACCCTCGAAGTGACGCTCGCGAAACTCCGGTCGCGCAACCCCGCCCTGCAGGTCGTCGCGCTCTCCGCGACCATCGGCAACGCCGGCGAACTCGCCGAGTGGCTCGACGCCGAACTCGTGGACTCCTCGTGGCGACCCATCGACCTCCGGAAGGGGGTCCACTACGGGCAGGCGCTCCACTTCGACGACGGGACGCAGGAGGAACTGCGGGTGCAGTCCTCGGAGAAGCCGACCGCCGCCATCGTCCGCGACACGCTCCGCGACACGACGGAGGACGGCGAGGTGGTCGAGGAGGGCGGCTCCGCGCTCGTCTTCGTCAACTCCCGGCGCAACGCCGAGGCCGCGGCCCGGCGGCTGGCGAACGTCACCTCGGGGGAACTCGACGGCGACGAACTCGCCGCCCTGGACGAGATAGCCGAGGAGATACGCGGCGTCTCCGACGCCGAGACGAGCGACGACCTCGCCGACGCCGTGGCGAAGGGCGCGGCCTTCCACCACGCCGGCCTCGCGCCGCGCCACCGCGAACTCGTGGAGGACGCCTTCCGCGACCGCCTGGTGAAGTGCGTCTGCGCGACGCCGACGCTCGCGGCCGGCGTGAACACCCCCTCGCGGCGGGTGGTCGTGCGCGACTGGCGGCGCTACTCGGGGGACGCGGGCGGGATGAAGCCGCTCTCGGTCCTGGAAGTCCACCAGATGATGGGCCGGGCCGGCCGACCGGGGATGGACCCCTACGGCGAGGCCGTCCTGCTCGCGAACAGCCACGACGAACTGGACGAACTGTTCGAGCGGTACGTGTGGGCCGACCCGGAGCCGGTTCGCTCGAAACTGGCCGCGGAGCCGGCGATGCGGACCCACCTGCTCGCCACCATCGCGTCGGGCTTCGCCGACTCGCGCGACTCCCTCCGGGAGTTCCTCGAAGGGACGCTGTACGCCGCCCAGACCGACGAACAGGGCCGGCTCGACCGGGTGATGGACGACATGCTCGCGTACCTGCGCGTGAACGACTTCATCGAGGAGACCGATTCTGGGCGCCTTCAGGCTACCGCCCTCGGCCACACCGTCTCGCGACTCTACCTCGACCCGATGAGCGCGGCGACGATAATCGACGGCCTGCGCGACGCCGACGACCCCTCCGCGCTCGGCCTCTACCACCTCGTCTGCCGCACGCCCGACATGTACCAGCTCTACCTCCGGTCGGGGGAGCGCGAGGAGTTCACGATGGAGGCGTACGAGCGCGAGGGCGAACTGCCCGGCGACACCCCCTCGGAGTTCGAGGAGTCGCGGTTCGACGACTGGCTCTCGGCGCTCAAGACCGCGATGCTGCTGGAGGACTGGGCCTCGGAGACGGACGAGGACCGCATCACCGACCGCTACGGCGTCGGCCCGGGCGACATCCGCGGGAAGGTGGACACGGCGGAGTGGCTCCTCGGCGCGGCGGAGTCGCTCGCGGGCGAACTCGGCCTCGGCAGCGCCGTCGGGGTCCGCGAGGCGAAGAAGCGCGTCCAGTACGGCGTCCGGGAGGAACTCATCGACCTCGCGGGCGTGCGCAACGTCGGGCGCAAGCGCGCACGCCGGCTGTTCGAGGCGGGCGTCGAGACGCGCTCGGAACTGCGCAACGCCGAGAAGCCGGTCGTCCTCGCGGCGCTGAAGGGGCGCCGGCGCACGGCCGAGACGGTACTCGAAAACGCCGGCCACCGGGACCCGGACATGGACGGCGTGACGCCGGACCCCGACGCCGCGCCCGCGGACGACGAGGAGGGGATGGCGACGCCCGCGACGGGCGACGACGAGGACCAGGCGAGTCTGGGTGACTTCTGATGGAACTCGTCGAGGGCACGGTGACGGTCGGGGGCGAGCGGTTCCCGGACACGGACGCGTTCGTCGACGCGCTCGGCGCGGTGGGCGACGAACACGGCGTCACGGTCCAGGCGTTCGACGCCCGCCTCGTCGTCTCGGCGCGCCACCTCGGGCGGGCGCTCGAACTCGCGGACCGCGAGCGCGCCCGCGGCGACGGCATCGCCCGCGACCGGGCCGTCGAGGTGCTGCTGTACGCGGCCGGCCGGCGACAGATACGCCGCGCGCTGGCGATGGGGGTCGGCGAGGGGGAGACCCCGGCCGTCGTCCTCGTCGCGGCCGCGCCGGACGGGTCGGGCGACGAGGCGGCCGCCGCCGCGGCGGTGGGCGACCTGCTCGCCTCGAGGCCGACGCTGGGCGAGTACGACCCCGAACGCGTCCGCGACTTCTTCGGCATCGGGGAGCGGGAACTGGCCGCGACGGACGCGACGCTCGCGGACCTCGTGCTCGAACGGGTCGCGCTGCTGGTCGTGGAGCGGTAGTCCCGGCCCCGGCGCTTAACAGGCGGGCGGGCGAACGCCGCGTGGCATGAGCGACCGCGACCCGACCCGCGACCCGCGCGAGCGTACCGAGGACCCGGCCGAGCGCATCGAGCGCGTCCTCGACGAGGTGGCCGCCGAGGGCGGCTACCCGGCGAACACCGACGACCTCGCGGCCCAGTACCGGGCGACGGAGTTCGACCTCGCCAACGAGACGGAGACGTTCGCGGACGCGTTCGACAGGCTGGCCGACGAGTACGAGGCGTTCGACGACCCGGAGGCCGCCCGCGAGGCGCTGACCGCACAGCTACGGCGCGACGAGCGGTTCGACGACGCGTTCACGAACGAGCGGTAGACTCAGCAGTGCTCCGCGAGGACCGGTGCCTGCTCCCGCGGCATCGAGAGCCAGGCGTCGTCCCGCGAGACATCGGCGACGAGGAGCGCGCCGTCGTCGACGGACGCCATGACCTCCCCGTGTTCGGTCGCGCTTCCGGTGACCGCTGAGTCCGGAGCCATGCTTGCGATTAGTTAACACGAAGTACATAAGGTTGACGGATGGACAGTCGCGGCCGTCGTTCCCCCGCTCGGCGGCCCCGTCGCGCCGTCCCACGGAAGTGTAAGGACTTAGTACGCGGCGCGCGGCGTTGTGGCTATGAACGCCGCAGACGCCATGACGCCCCGCGAGTCGCTCGTGACGGCCGTCGTCCCCGGCTCGCGCGAGGACGTACTCGACCGCCTGCAGGACAACGAGTTCTCGTCGATTCCCGTCGTCAACGCCGAGAACGGCGAGTTCCGCGGCCTCGTCTCCCGCGAGCGGCTCATCGAGGAGCCCGACGAGGACCAGCTGGCCCTGCTCGTCGAGGAGGTCGAGTCCGTGAGCGCCGACACCCCGCTGTCGGAGGTCGCCGCGCTCATCCGCGAGACGGGCCAGCGGCGCGTTCCCGTCGTGAACGACGACCTCGAGGGCATCGTCACCATCACCGACGTGGTGCGCGCGATGGCGAACGGCGAGGTGGCCGCCGACGCCGAGGCCGGCGAGCTGATGGCGACCGACGTCAACGCCGTCTACCGCGAGACGCCGCTCACCGTCGCCGAGCGCGAACTCGCCTACGCCGACGAGGCGTACGGCGTCGTCCTCGACGCCGAGGGCCGTCCCGAGGGGATGCTCACCGAGGTGGACATCCTCGACGTGGCCCGCATCGTCGAGGGCGAGGAATCGACCGGCGACGCCATCGCCGACGAGGACGACGACTGGAAGTGGGAGGGAATCAAGGCGACCGGCTCGCGGTACCTCCCGACCCGGAACGTCGAGATACCCGCCGAGCCGGTCGCGGGGTTCATGACCGACTCGCTCGTCACCGTCTCGCGCTCGAAGTCCGCCACCGAGATCGCCCAGCTGTTCATCACCGAGGACATCGAGCAGGTGCCCGTGATGAACGGCGACGAACTCGTCGGCGTCGTGCGGGACACGGACCTGCTGGAGGCGCTATGAGCGAGGAGCTGGAGACGGTCGCGGAGCTCGCAAAGCGGCGGGGCTTCTTCTTCCGGTCGTCGGAGGCGTACGGCGGCGTCGCCGGCTTCTTCACCTACGGCCCGCAGGGCGCCGCGCTGAAGCGCAACATCGAGGACGCCTGGCGCGACCGCTTCGTCACCCGCGAGGGCAACATGGAGATATCGGCGCCCGACGTGATGCCGGAGCCGGTGTTCGAGTCGTCGGGCCACCTCGACGGCTTCGACGACATGATCGTGGAGTGTCCCGACTGCGGCGCCTCCCACCGGGCCGACCACCTCGTCGAGGACAACTCGGAGTACGAGGACGCGGAGGCGCTCGGCGTCGAGCGCGTCGCCGAACTGCTCGGCGAACTCGACGTCGCGTGTCCGGCCTGCGGCGCGTCGCTCGCGGACGAGCCGGTGGACGACTTCAACCTCATGTTCGAAACGGCCATCGGCCCGGGCACCTCGCAGCCGGGGTACCTCCGCCCGGAGACGGCACAGGGCATCTTCGTTGAGTTCCCGCGGCTGAAGGAGTACGCCCGCGGCAAGCTCCCCTTCGGCGTCGCCCAGGTCGGCACGGCGTGGCGCAACGAGATATCCCCCCGCCGGGGTCTCATCCGCGTCCGCGAGTTCACGCAGGCGGAGCTCGAACAGTTCATCGACCCCGAGACGGACGAGCCACCCCTCGACGAGGTCGCGGACGTGTCGGTGCCGCTCTACTCGGCCGAGGCGCAGAGCGGCGACGGCGGCATCGAGACGTACACCGTCGGCGAGGCGGTCGAGGCGGGCGTCATCGAGTCGGACTGGATAGCCTACTACCTCGGCGTCGCGCGCGACTGGTACGCCTCCGTCGGCATCGACATGGACCGCTTCCGCTACCGCCAGCACCTCGCCGGCGAGCGCGCCCACTACGCCGCGGACTGCTGGGACGCCGAGGTCGAGGTCGACGGCGAGTGGATCGAGGCGACCGGCTTCGCCTACCGGAGTGACTACGACCTCTCGAACCACGCCGCGGGCTCGGGCGAGGACTTCACCGTCTTCCGGCAGTACGACGAGCCGCGAACGGTCGAGCGGGCGACCGTGGACCCGGACATGGCGACGCTCGGCCCGGAGTTCGGCGGCGCGGCCGCCGACGTGGCCGCGGCGCTGGACGACCTCGCGGCCCGCGACCCCGACGCCTTCGACGGCGACGCGGTCGAAGTCGAGGTGGACGGCGAGCCGTACGAGGTGGACACGGACGTGGCGAACTTCTCCGTCGAGACGGTGACGGAGTCGGGCGAACACGTCACGCCGCACGTCGTGGAGCCCTCCTTCGGCATCGGTCGGCTGTTCTACGCCGCACTCATCCACTCCTATCGCGAGGACGAGGTTGACGGCGAGGCGCGCACGTACCTCGACCTCCCGGCCGAACTCGCGCCGACGTTCGCCTGCGTCGCGCCGCTCGTCTCCAACGACGAGGGCATCGTCGAGCGGGCCGAGGAGGTCCGCGAGCGCCTGCGCGCGGCCGGCTTCGAGGTGGCGTACGACGAGTCCGGCTCCATCGGCCGGCGCTACCGCCGGCAGGACGAGGTGGGCACGCCCGTCTGCGTCACCGTGGACCACGAGACGCTGGAACAGGCGGAGTACGACGACGCGACCGTCACCCTGCGCGACCGCGACACGACCGCGCAGGCGCGCGTCCGCGCCGCCGACCTCCCGGCGCTGCTGACGGAACTGCGCGCAGGCACCGACTTCGCCGCCCTCTCGGAGCGCGAGGACGTCCACCCGCTCTGATGCGCGCGGAGGTCGAGCGCCGCCTCGTCCACGCGACGGGGGCCGCGTTCCCCCTCGCGTACGCGCTCGACCTGCTCCCGTACGCGGCCCTGCGACTCCTCCTCTCCGTCGCCGTCGCCGTCGCCGCCGTGCTGGAGGCGCTCCGCCTCTCCGGGCGCGTCCGCTGGGCGTTCTTCGACCGCCTCACCCGCGAGTACGAACGGTCGGCCCCGGCGGGCTACGCGCTGTATCTCCTCTCGATGGCGGCCGTCGCGTGGCTGTTCGCGCCCGACGCGGCGATACCCGCGATGCTGATGCTCGCGCTCGGCGACCCCGTGTCGGGGCTCCTCTCGACGGGCGGGCTCCGGCCCGCGAAGCGGGGGTTCGTCCTCCTCGCGATGTTCGGGGTGTGTACCCTGCTCGCGCTCCCGTTCGTGGGGAGCGTGCCGGCCATCGCGGGCGCGGCCGCCGCGACGCTCGCGGACGGCGTGAAGCCCGTCGTCGCGGGTTACGTCGTGGACGACAACCTCACCATTCCGCCCGCCGCCGCCCTCGCGATCACGCTGGCGACGACGGTGTGAGCCGCGCGACGACGGTTCGCTCGATGCGCCCGGAGTAGCGCATCAGCGTCGTGCCGAGGACGCTCATCACGAGGACGTAGCCGACGGTGAGCGCGACGAGTTCGGTCGCGCCGACAGAGAGGGCGATGGCGGCGATGACCAGCGAGAACTCCCCGCGGGCGACCAGCGCGAGCGCGACCCGGGTCGACCGGCGCTCGTCCAGCCCGTAGGCGCGCCCGCCGACGTACCCCGAGACGAGCTTCGAGGCGGCCGAGAGGACGACCAGGACGACGAGCGGGAGGGCGACGGCCCCGAGCGCCCCGAGGTCCGTCTCCAGCCCGACGGCGAAGAAGAACACGGCGGCGTAGAGGTCCCGCTCGCTGACGATGAGCCGCTCGATGCGCCCGACGTGGGAGGTCGTGCCGACGGCCGCGCCGAGGAAGAACGCCGCGACGGCCTCGCTGACGCCGGCGGAGAGCGCGAGCCCCCCGACGAGCGCGGCGAGGCCGACCGTCCGGAGGAGGAACAGTTCGTCCGAGTCGGTCTCGAACAGCCGTTCGAGCAGTGCCGTGCCGCGGGCCGCGAGCAGGACGAGCGCGGCGACGACGGCCAGCGAGACGGCGAGCGACCGCCCGATGCTCGCGGGCGTCCCCCCGACGGCGACGGCGGCGACGACGGCGAGGTAGACGGCGACGACGATGTCCTCCGCGACGAGCACGCCGAGGATGGCCTCGCTCTCCGGGTCGGCGATCCACCCGAGGTCGATGAGCGACTTCGTGATGACGGCCGACGAGGAGATGGCGACGACGCCCGCGAGCAGGACGGACTCGAAGACGGAGAAGCCGAACGCGAGGCCCAGTCCCAGCCCCACGAGGCCGTTGAGCCCCATGTCGATGCCGCCGGCACGAAGCACCTTCGTCCGGGCCGCGGCCAGCCGCGAGAGGTTGAACTCCAGCCCGATGAAGAAGAGCAGGAGGACGACGCCGAGTTCGCGCAGCAGTTCGATGAACTCCGTCGTCTCCACCAGCCGCAGGGGTGCTATCGGCGAGGCCGGGCCGAGGAGGAGGCCGGCGACGATGTACGCCGGGATGACGGACTGGTCGACGCGCGCGGCGACCGCGCCGCCGACGGCGAGCGCCGCGAAGACGATGCCGGCCTCCAGCAGGACGGCCGCCATCAGGTACAGCGGTCCTTGAACCGCTCCTGCTCCTCGCGGGTGCCGAGCGTGACGAGGATGTCGCCGGCGCGGAGTTCGAAGTCGGCGTCGGGGTTCGGCGTCGTGTCCGGGCCGCGCTGGACCGCGATGACGGAGACGCCGGCGACGTTGCGCAGGTCCGCGCCCGCGAGCGTCTGTCCCGCGACCCGCGAGTCGTCGCGCACCTCGGTCCACTCCAGCACGGCGTCGCCGAGCGGCACCGCGAGTTCGTCGGTGTCGACGCTCTCGAAGTACGCCCCTTCGAGGATGGAGCCGAGCCGGTTGGACTCGTCGCTGGAGAGGTCGAGCAGGCGTTCTGAGTCGGCGTCCTCGCTCGCGCGGCGGAACAGCTCCACGCGGCCGTTGTGGTGGAGGAGGACGACCGCGCGCCCGCCCGCGTCGAGGTCGAGTTCGAACTTCCGGCCGACGCCCGGCACGTCGGTCTCGTAGACGGTCATGCGCGTCCCGTGGTCGGGAGGCGTCTAAACGGTTCGTGTCGACGGGGGCGAGCGGCCGCGGGCACAGCGCTTTTGCGACGCGACGGCGTTCGGGCGGGTATGAGCGACTTCGACCGCGAGGCGGAGCGGGAGAAACTGCGCGAGCAGTTCGAGCAGGACAAGCGCAAGCGCGAGCAGTCCGAGCGCATGTCCGAACTCCTGCTCAAGGGCGCGACGATGACGAACAAACACTGCGACCGCTGTGGCGACCCCGTCTTCCGGTGGGACGGACAGGAGTTCTGCCCGACGTGTCAGGGCGGGCCGGGGGGTCAGCCCGAGGCGGGACAGGCCGGACAGGAACAGGCTGAGCAGGCCCGGCAGGCCGGACAGGCGCAGCAGGGCGAACCGGCGTCACAGGAAGGTGTCGAGGCGACGCCGGAACCGGAGGGGAGAGGGGAGCCGCAGCCGACCGAGGTTCCCGAACAGGCCGAGGCGCGCCAGCCGACCGAGCCGGCGCCCGAGCCGAGTCCCGAGCCGACCACACCCGCACGGCCCGAACGCACCGGGCGCGCGGACGACGACGTGACCGCCGCGCGGGCCTCGCTCGCGCGGACGCTCTCAGAGATGGCGGCACAGGCGGAGAGCGCCGACGACCTCGCGGCGACCCGCGAGTACCTCGCCGCGGCGAAGGAGGCCGCCGAGGCGCTGGACGCGGCCGACCGCCTCTAGGTGTAGTCGCCGCCGATAACCTCGCGGAACCGCTCGGCCGTGACTGGGCCGACGCCCGACACCTCCAGCAGTTCCTCCTCGCTCGCCGTCATCACGGCCTCCACGCTCCCGAAGTGTTCGAGCAGCGCGCGCGCCGTGACGGGGCCGACCTCCGCGACGGCGGAGACGACGTACTCCTGTTGTTCGTCCAGCGTCCGGTTCGACTTCTCGCCGTGGACGCGCACCTCGCGGCTCGACTCCTCCTGTTCGCGCCGGGCGATGACCTCGATGAGGTCGGCGGTGTCGCCCTCGTCGCGGGTGAAGAGGACCGAGGCCCCGAAATCGACGGCTAGCGAGGCCAGCGCCCCGCGGATGGCGTTCGGGTGGACGTTGCGCTCGCCGTAGAGGTCCTCTCCCTCCACGATGACCACGGGCCGCGCGTAGTTGCGGACGGCGTCGCCCACCTGCTCGAACATCGAGCGGTCCTCGCCGAGCAGGGTGTCGAGGAAGTCGCTCACGCTCTTGCGCTCGACGACGACGCGGTCCGAGAGCACGTAGTCGCCGACGGCGAGCGTTTCGAGCCGGGTCGTGATGCCGTCGCGCGTCGAGAGGTCGCGCGCGATGGTGGAGTCGAGTTCCCGCTGGTCGGCGACGATCTCGACCCCGTCGCCGTCGGTTCCGGCGGTCGCGGCGACGCGGTCCTCGGGGGCGGGTTCCTCGTCGTCGGACTCCTCTTCCGTGTCGTCGCCCCCCGTTTCGGGTCCGTCGGCTTCCCCCTCCTCGCCCGCGAAGGAGTCGAGGCCAGACTGGCCCTTCGTCGCGGCCGCGCCGGCGCTCGCCTCGGCCGTCGCCTCAGTGTCGGTCTCCGCGTCGTCGTCGCTTCCCTCGCCGTCCGCGTCGCCTTCCTCCCTGTCCGCGTCGGCGAAGTCCGCCAGCGACTCCTGCCCGAGTTCGGCCTCCACCTCCCCGGCCATCCCCTTCAGCTTCCGGAGCTCCTCCTCCATGCGCTTCTCCTCGTTTCTGGACATCCAGAAGAACGCCTCGTCGCGGGTGTCGTTGGCGATGAGGACGACGACCTTCCCCTCCGAGGCGCGGCCGGTCCGGCCCTTCCGCTGGATGGAGCGGACGCCCTTCGGGACGGGTTCGTAGAAGAGGACGAGGTCAACGTCGGGCACGTCCAGCCCCTCCTCCGCGACGCTGGTGGAGACGAGCACCTCGAACTCCCCCGCGCGGAACCGGTCGAGCGTCTCCTTCTGCTCTTTCTGGGTCATCCCGTCGGAGCCCTCCTTGTCGCCCTGCCCGACGAACCGCCGGGTGTCGAACGACTCCGAGAGGAACTCGGTGAGCGTCTCCGCGGTGTCGCGGCTCTCCGTGAACACGATGGCGCGCGACCCGCCTTCGAGGCCGAACGTCTCCGCGAGCAGGATGCGGGTCTTGCGGAACTTCGGGTGGAGGCCGTCGAACGACTCGGCGAGGCGCATCGCCTCCTTCACCTTCGGCTCGGAGACGAACCGCTGGCTCGCCTTCGACGACCCCGACGAGCGCGCCTGTTCGCGCTGGCGCTCGAAGTACCGCCGCAGCGACTCGACGGACTGCGTCTCCACGAGTTCCGTCGCCCGCCGGAGCTTCATCACCTCGGCGTGGGCGGACATTCCCTTGTACCCCTCCGACTGGTCGTTGGACATGAGCCGCTGGAGCTGGCCGCGCGCCTTGTTCAGCTGGCCCTGGCTCATGTTCGGGTCCGTGGAGTTCACCACGCCGAGGTCCTTCAGCTTCTCCAGCCGGTCGGTGATGACCTCGTTGAGCGCGTCGCGGATGGCGAGCACGTCGTCGGGGAGGTCCACGTGTTGCCAGTCCACCTCCGTCCGGTAGGTGTGCTCGGCCACGTCGGCGTCGTCCTCGGTCATCACCTCCACCTCGCTCAGCCCGAGGTTCTCACACACCCGGAGTATCTCCTCCTTGTCGCCCCCGGGGGAGGCGCTCATCCCGGTGACGAGCGGCTCCTCGGCGTCGGCGTGGTAGCGGTCGGCGATGTAGTTGTACGCGTAGTCGCCGGTCGCGCGGTGACACTCGTCGAAAGTGATGTGCGTGACGCCGGCGAGCGAGACGCGGTTGCCCACGAGGTCGTTCTCGATGACCTGCGGGGTCGCCATCACGACGCGCGCCGACTCGAAGAGGGCGGCGCGGTCGTCCGGGCGCACGTCCCCGGTGAAGACGACGATCTCGTCGTCGGGGACGTCGAGCGCCTCGCGGTAGAACTCCGCGTGCTGCTGGACGAGCGGCTTCGTCGGCGCGAGCATCAGCGAGGTGCCGCCGTACTCGGCGAGCCGGTGGGCCGTGACGAGACAGGAGACGGTGGTCTTGCCCAGCCCGGTCGGGAGACAGACGAGCGTGTGGGCCTCGCACGCGGCGTCCGCGAGCGTCGTCTGGTACGACCGGTCCTCCAGGAAGCCGGGCGCGAGGAGGGGCCGGTCGAGGTACTCGGACGTGTCGGAGGCCGCCATGTGCCGGTGTTAGCGCGTTCCGGCGAATAAGGGTTCGCGTGCCGGGGCGGAAGTGAAATGCCGCCCGCGCCGGGAGTCGGGGTATGCGCGTGTCTGTCATCGGCGGCGGCCGGGTGGACGACCGGACCTACGGCGTCGCCCGCGAACTGGGCGAGCGGCTGGCCGAGCGCGGCCACGCGGTCGTCTGCGGCGGCTACGGGGGCGTGATGGAGGCCGTCTGTCGCGGCGCGAAGCTCCGCGACGGCCGCACGATAGGGATTCTGAAGGGCGAGCGCCCCGACGAGGGGAACGAGTACCTCGACGTCCCGATAGCGACGGGCATGGGCAACGCCCGCAACACCCTCGTCGTCCTCAACGGCGACGCGGTCGTCGCCGTGGACGGCGGGACCGGGACGCTCTCGGAACTCGGCCTCGCGCTCGACTTCGGCAAGCCCGTCGCCGGCCTCGGCACCCACGACCTCACGGAGTTCGACGGCTTCGAGGCCGTGAACACCGTCGAGGACGCGATAGCGAGCGTCGAGCGGCGGAGCCGGGCTTAGTCGCCGCCCTCGGCGACGACGCGCTCGCGGAACCCCTCGGGAAGCGAGTCGAGGTCGCCGGCCTGCACGCTCCAGAGGTCGGCGTAGAGGCCCCCCTCCTCCAACAGGGTCGCGTGGTCGCCCCGCTCGATGACCTCGCCGTCCTCCAGCACGAGGATGGTGTCGGCCCCCTTCACGGTGGAGAGCCGGTGGGCGATGGCGAACGTCGTCCGGTCCTCGGAGAGCGAGTCGAGCGACGACTGGATGAGGTACTCCGTCTCCGTGTCGACCGCGGAGGTGGCCTCGTCGAGGACGAGTATCTCGGGGTCCTGCAGGACGACGCGGGCGATGGCGACGCGCTGGCGTTGCCCCCCGGAGAGCTTCACCCCGCGCTCGCCGACGCGGGTGTCGTAGCCGTCCGGCAGGCTCGTGATGAAGTCGTGGGCCTCCGCGGCCTTCGCGGCCTCGCGGACGGCCTCGTCGGGGGCGTCGAACCGGCCGTACCGGATGTTGTCGGCGATGGTGCCGTCGAAGAGGAACGTCTCCTGGCCGACGTAGCCGACGTGCGAGCGGAGCGACTCCATCGTCACCTCGCGGATGTCGTGGCCGTCGACGCGTATCTCCCCCCCGGTCACGTCGTACATCCGGAGGAGCAGTTTCAGCATCGTGGACTTGCCCGCTCCCGTGGGGCCGACGAACGCGACCGTCTCGCCCGGTTCGGCCGCGAAGCTCACGTCGTCGATGACCGTCTCGGAGCCGTCGTACGCGAAGTCGACCTCGTCGTACACGACGTCGCCCTCGACCTCGTCGAGTTCGACGGCGTCCTCCGCATCGCGCACCTCGGCGGGGATGTCCATCAGCCCGAAGACGCGCTCGGAGGAGGCCTTCGCGTTCTCGTACTGGTCGATGATGTTCGACACCTCCGCGAGCGGCGTGGCGAACCGCTGGGAGAGGAAGAGGAAGGCGACGAACGTCCCGACCTGTAGCTCCCCGGTCGCGCCCGGCGGCGCGCCGACGAACAGCCAGTAGCCGCCGACGAGGAAGGTGAGGGTGAACGAGACCCCGGCGAGCAGTTCCATCCCCGGCCGGTAGAAGTAGGAGAGCCGGAGCATCGCCATCGTGTCGTCGAACAGCTGTTTCGAGTTGCCGCGGACGCGCTCGGCCTCGTATTCCTCGCTGGCGGTCGTCTTCGTCAGCTCCATCCCGGCGATGGAGTTCTCCAGCCGGGTGTTGAGCCGGCCCATCGTGGAACGGCGGGCGGCGTACAGCGGCTCGGCGCGCTTCATGAACCAGTAGGTGAACACGGTCATGAGGGGGGCGACGAGCAGCGTGACGGTCGCGAGGTAGGCGTTCTCCAGGAAGAGGACGACGCCGATGCCGAGCAGCATCGCGCCCAGCCGCACCGCGCCGGTGAGCGCGTTGTCGAGGAACATCTCCAGGTTCTCCGTGTCCGACGAGAGGATGGACATCGTCTCGCCGGTCTGCTTGTCGTCGAAGAAGGACATGTCGAGCCGGCTCATCTTCTCGAAACAGTCCACGCGGACGGCGTGCATCACGCCGTGGGCGAACTCGTTGGCGGCGACGCCGTAGAGGTAGGTGAAGACGCCCGTGGCGACGAACGCGGCCGCGATGAGGGCGACGGAGAGCTCGAACGCGCCCACCGACCCCGTCGGGAGGACGCCGTCGGGAACGAGCGGGAGGGTGTACGCCTGTCCGTTGAGCGCGTTGACGGCCGCGCCGAGGACGAGCGGCGGCACCAGGGAGGCGAACTGTGCGACGAGGTTGGCGAGGACGCCGAGCGCGAACCAGCCGTAGCGGGGCTTCCCGTAGGCGGCGAAGAGGCGACGCATCGGCTCGTCCACGTCCGCGCGATAGCGGTCGAAGACGCTCTCTTCGGTCATTGTCGGTCGAACGGACCGCCCCCGGATATGGGTTCCTGTCCCGGCGTCAGTCGAGCGGGCGGTGCGGGACGACCTCGGGCCCCTCGCGGACCGTCGCCTCGACGCCGAACACGTCCGCGAGGAGGTCCTCGGTCACCACGTCGGCCGGCGGGCCCCAGTCGTAGGGCGTCCCGTCGCGCAGCGCGACGAGGTTGTCGGCGTAGCGGGCCGCCTGCGCGATGTCGTGGAGGACGACGCCGACGGTGACGCCCCGCTCGCGGTTGAGTTCGCGCACGGCGTCGAGCACCTGGAGCTGGTGGCGCAGGTCGAGGAACGTGGTCGGCTCGTCCAACAGGAGGACTTCCGGCTCCTGTGCCAGCGTCATTGCGACGCGGGCGAGCTGCTGTTGGCCGCCCGACAGCTGACCGACCTCGCTGTCCGCGAGGTCGGCGACGCCGGCCAGCCGGAGCGCCTCCGCGACCGCCTCGTGGTCCGAGTCGTCGAGCGGTTCGAGGAAGCCGCGATGGGGGTGACGGCCGTGCCGGGCGAGTTCGCGGACGCTGAGCGAGGCGGGGAGGTCGCCGTCCTGCGAGAGGAGTCCCAGCCGACGCGCGAGCGGCTTCTTCCCCATCCCGTACACGTCGTCGTCCCCGATGGTCACGGTCCCGGCCCACGGTTCGAGCTGTCCGGCGAGCGCCTTCAGCAGCGTCGACTTGCCGGAGCCGTTCGGGCCGACGAGCGCCGTCACCTCCCCCGCCGGGAGGACGACGTGTTCGCACTCGACGACCGGCTCGTCGGTCGCCGGGTAGCCGACCGCGAGGTCGTCGCCGACGAGTGCCGGGCCGAGCGCCCGGTCGCTCCCGTCCGGCTCCCGCTCCGCGTTCGTGCCGGTACTCATAGTTCACCAAGCTGTGCGCGGCGGCGCATCAGGTACAGGAAGTACGGGCCGCCGACGAGGCCGGTGACGATACCGACGGGTATCTGCGTCGGCGAGCCGAGCGCGACCTCGAAGAACAGCCGGGCGCCCACGTCCGCGACGACGAGGAGCGCCGGTCCGGCGAAGGTACAGCCCACGAGCAGCCGCTTGTGGTCGCTGCCGAGAATCGTCCGCACCATGTGCGGGACGACGAGGCCGACGAAGCTGACGATGCCCGCGACCGACACTGCGGCGGCCGCGGCGACGATGCCGACGCCCGAGAGTAGAAAGCGAGTGCGCTCGACGCGCATCCCGAGCGCGCTCGCGGTCGACTCCCCGAGCACGAGCACGTTGAGTTGGCGCGCGCCGAGCGCCGTCCCCGGAAGCACGACGAGGACGACCCACGGGAGCACCGTGCGGACCTGCTCCCAGTCGACGCCCGTGAGTGAGCCGGTCGTCCACGCGACGGCCTGCTGGACGACGCCGACGTCGCCCGCGAAGAAGAACAGCCCCGTCTGGAGCGAGTTCAACACCGTCCCGACGATGACGCCCGCGAGCACCAGCCGGACGGGGGAGGTGCCGCCCTGCCACGCGATGGCGTAGACGACGAGGAAGGCGGCGGTGCCGCCGACGGCGGCGAACAGCGGGAGGAGCGCGGCGAGGCCCGGGAGGACGACGAGCGTCAGCAGGATGGCGAGGCCCGCGCCCGAGGAGACCCCGAGGATGAACGGGCTCGCGAGTTCGTTGCGCGTGACCGCCTGGAATATCGCCCCCGACAGCGCGAGCGCGAGGCCGACCGCCGCCGCGACGAGCACGCGCGGCATCCGTATCGACCAGACGATGAGCGTCTCGCGAGAGAGGTCGAACTCGGTCGAGAAGCCGAGCGTCGCGGCGAGGCCGTCGCCGAGCAGGAACGTCGCGAACACGTTCGGGTTCGTCCACACCGCGGGGTCGAACACCGCGCCCCACGCCGTCCCGAGCGACATCGTGTACGTGCCGAAGCTCACCTGTATCAGCCCGGCGGCGACGGTCGCGGCGAGCGCCCCGAGACAGAAGGTGACGAGCGAGGGGTCCACCCACTCGAACCGCTCCCCCGCGGCGACGCCCGACGTGTCGGTCTCAGCGGCCATCGTTCACCCCTCGTCCGTGCATGCGTGGTTTTAGGTTCCCCTAATTCTCTAAAAGCCGTTCGGTTCCGGCCCGGTCGGGGCGCGCGCCGGTCACACGTCACCCCGGACCGCGGCCGACAGACGCTCGCGGTCGAACAGCCGCTCGGACGCGTCGAACGACGGGTACGAGTCGCCCTCCTCGTAGACGGGCCACTCGCCGAACCGCTCGGGGTAGAGCTGTTTGGCCGTCATCTCCAGCTGGAAGAGGTTCATCAGCGGCCCCTGCCACCGCGTCCCCTGCGTGTAGACGCGGTCGTTCCGCACGGCCGAGAGTTCGCTCCCGAGGTCGTCCTCGGCGAGGTTCCGCCGCATCGCGTCGTAGTCGACCGCGCCCGTGACGCCCCACAGCGTGAGCAGGACGTCCGGGTCGGCCTCCAGGAGCGCCTCCATGTCCACCTGCTGGAACGCCCCGTCCCACCCGTCGTCGCCGAAGGCGTCGGTCGCGCCGAGCGGTCGGGTGTGCGCGTTGAAGTAGCCCGGCGCGTTCAGCCGGAGCACGTAGATGGCGGACAGGTCCGTCGAGATGGAGAGGTACGCCGCCGTCGGGCGCTCGCTCTCGGGCGGAAGCCCCGCCTCGATGGTGGAGAGGAGGTCCGCGCGGAGCGCCGCGAGCGCCTCGTAGCGCGCCCGCTCGCCGTACAGCGCCGCGACCCCCTCGAACAGCTCCCACAGCGAGTGGTACTCGTAGCCGTCGGCCCACGCCGCGGGCGGCTCGGCGTGGAAGTTGCTGTAGTAGTTGCCGAACCACGGCCCGACCGCGTCGCCGATGTCCTCGACGTCGCCCCGGTCCCAGTTCTCCTGTGTCGTGGCCCACGCCGGGTCGACGAGGTGGAGGTCGCTGTCCAGTTCGTACAGCTGCTCCTTCGAGAAGCCGTAGGCGGTCGTCCGGTCGCGCCACGGGATTTCGACGCCGTCGAGGTCCGCCGTGAAGTACTCCATCGCCGTCGCGGTACCGTCCCACCAGACGCTGTTGATGCTCTCCCCCTGCCCGAGCGCGGTCGCCATGTCGGCGAACCACGGGAAGTGGGCGAACACGTTCGTCGGCGGCTCCTCCAGGGTGACCTCGCCGACGGGCGAGAGCTCGGCCCGGTAGCGCGGCCCGTCGGTCGCGGTCCCCGTTTCGCCCTCGGTCGCCGTCGCGGCGTCCCCGTCGGTCGGCGTCTCGCTCCCCGTCGCGCCGCTACAGCCGGCCAACAGCCCCGTGCCGACGGCCGCGCCGGCCCCGAGCAGTTCCCGCCGCGTCGGTCGTGTGTCCTCTCGTGCCATGTTTTTAGGCCCACCTAAACGTAGAAGAACGCTTCGGTTATTCGGCGGGCCTAAATCGGGAGGAGGGCGGGGTCAGTCGTCCGACGGGTCGGTCCGCGCGTCCAGTTCCGCGGCGTACTCGCGGACGGCGTCGTCGTCCGCCGCGTCGAGGAGCGCCGCGTCGTCGAGGTGTTCGGCGAGGCGTCGGTGGCCCTCGGCGGTCAGTTCCTCGACCGCCTCGGGCGAGCGCCGGGTGGCGAACGCGCGGTCGATGTAGCGTTCGCGGAGTTCGGCGAACCGCTCCTCCGAGAGGTCGTGGTCGCCCGCCTCGTTCGCGAACCACTCGCGCCAGCGGTCGCGGTCGCCCCACTCGCCGGCGAACTCGCTCTCGGGGCGGAGCCAGTCGTACTCCGTCGCGAGCGCGGGCGGGAACCCCTCCGCGCGCCGGTCGTCCTCGATGAGGCTCCGGGCGACCTGTGCGCCCTGTCCGGCGGCGACGACCGCCTGCGCGTTCCGCCCGCCGTTCGGCGCGGCGACGTAGAGGCCGTCCACCGGCGTGCGACCGTCGCGCTCGGGGAACTCGGGGTCGAACCGCTCGTGTTCCTCGCCGTGGTGTTCGTGGACCGCGAACGCGTCGTCGCCGACGACGGGCCGCAGGTAGGAACCGTCGTACCACGCCGCCGCGAGGACGTAGCTCGCGGTCGGTTCGCGCCCGTCGGCCGTCGCGACCCGGAATCCCTCGTCGTCGCGCTCCACGGACTCGACGAGGTCGTCGACGAGCGTCGCGCCGGCCGTCTCGACGTGGTCGGAGAGCAGGTCGGTCAGCGTCCCGACGTCGATACCACCCGGGAAGCCGGGGTAGTTCTCGACGTAGGCGGCCCGCGGGAGCGCCGCGCTGCCACGGTCGAAGACGACGACGTCGAGGCCGTAGCGCGCGAGGAAGACGGCCGCGGCGCTGCCGGTCGGGCCGCCGCCCACGACGACGACATCGGTGTCGGTCATCTACAGGTCGCGCGCGACGACGTCGGCGACGCGCTCGCGGTCGAACAGGTCGCCGTCGAAGCCGTAGAGCTGGCCCGCGGTCCGCTCCGTCAGCACCATGTACGTGATGGGCCCCTGGTACAGCCCGCCGGCGCGGTACACGTCGCCGTTCCGAACGGCGGTGAGGTCGGCGGTGGTGTCGTTGTCCTCGAGGTAGGCGACGACCGTGTCCTCGAACTCCGCCCGGGTCTTCGACTCGTAGCCCCGCAGCATGAGGACCTCGGGGTCGACCTCCAGCAGCGTCTCGTTGTCGATGGCGCCGCGGCTCCCGTGGAAGTCCTGGATGTTCGTCTCGGCGAGCGCGTCGCGGACGCCGAGCGCGCGGAGGTGTTCGAACCCGGTCCCCTGGCCGATGAGGTACGGGTAGTACTGTTCGGGTTGGTCGCCGACGCCCCACAGTACCGCGACCTCGGGGCGCTCCCCCTGTCCGGGGACGACCGGCGCGAGGTTCGACCGGAACTCGTCGTCGATGTCGACGAACGCCTCGTAGCGGTCCGTCCGGTCGAACACCTCCGCGAGCTTCCCGAACGCCTCGTACAGCGTGTAGTAGCGGTAGTCGTCGTGCCACGGGTAGTGCTGGGCGTAGATGCAGTTGCCGAACAGCGGGCCGACGCGGTCGACGATCTCGTCCACGTCCGACTGCGCCCACCCGTCGAAGCGGTTCATGAGGAAGTTCGGGTCCATGACGTGGACGTCGGCGTCGAGCTCGTAGAACAGCTCCTTGCTCACGCCGCTCTGATACAGCGACACCATCCCCGACGTGTCCACGGAGACGCCCGGTACCTCGTCGTAGTACTGCGTGTGGTACCGGCTCGTGAGCCAGACGCCCTTCGGCGGCTCCAGCCCGAGCGCGACGCCCATGTCGGCCCAGCTCCCGTTGTTCGCCACCCACGTCTCGGGGACGGACTCGAACGTCACCTCGCCGACCGGGGCCATCTCCACGGTGTAGGCGGTGTCGGTCGGCGTCCCCGTCGCGGTCGCCGCGGTGTCGTTCGTCGGCGTCTCGCTCCCCGTCGCGCCGCTACAGCCGGCCAACAGCGCGGCGCCGGCCGCGGTTCCGGCGATGAAGTCTCGTCGTTGCACACCGAGCGGTCCGTTTTTGGCCCACCTAAACCATTCGATTTTTCGGCCGGCCTAATCCGCGGAGGTTCACATGTTTCCCCGGAGCTATACCGTCCCGGGCGTACACCCCCGAGTATGGCCGATATGAGCGTCGAGGAGGCGCTGGCGACGTACGGGCCGAGCGAGATAACGCGCGCGGACGTCCTCGAAGTCGAGGACCCGAACTACCGACCCGGAAACGTCGCGCTCGTCACGGGCGCGGCGGGCGGCATCGGCCGCGCGACGGCGCTGTGTCTCGCCGGCAACGGCCTCACCGTCGCCGGGGTGGACGTGGACGAGGAGGGCCTCGCGGAGGCGCGCGACCGCGCCGACGACCTCGACCTGCCCGGGCGCATCGAACCGGTGCCAGCCGACCTCACCGACGAGGCCGCCATCGAGCGCGCGGTCGAGGAAGCGGCGAAGCTCGGCGACCTGCGCTACCTCGCCAACATCGCCGGCCTCCAGACCATCGCGCCCATCGCGGAGTTCCCCGTCGAGAAGTACGACCTGATGCACGACGTGATGCAGCGCGCACCGCTCCTGCTCACGAAGGCCGCGTGGCCCCACTTCGAGGAGACGGGCGCGGGCGTCGTCGGCAACATGTGTTCGGTCCACGGCCACATCGTCACGAAGGAGAAGGTCGCGTACAACACCGTGAAGTTCGGCCTGCGCGGACTCACCCAGTCCATCGCCGCCGAGGGCGAGGGCTCGATTCGGGGGTTCTCCGTCTCGACGGGCTACGTGAAGACCGAACTCGTGGCGAAACAGCTCCCCGACTCGGCCGACTCGCGCGGACTGACCGTGGACGAGACGGTCGAGCAGGTGATGCTCGGCCACACGCGCGTCAAGGAGATGATGGAGCCGTACGAGGTCGGGAACCTGTTCGTGCAGGGCTTCTCGAAGCACGCGAGCCACCTCAACGGCGGCGACATGACCCACGACGGCGGGATGAGCCTGACGTACGAGTAGTTCGCGTCGAGGGGTTCGGTTTTCCTCGGTCGCGGTCTCGACATCGGGAGGACGGCGAACGCCCTGCTCGCGCGGTTCGAGGGGAAACAGCACCGTCACGGCACCGGCCACACGCCTCCCCAGCCGATTCGCTCCTCACTCCGTTCGTCGCTCGTCCCTCGCACGCCGGCCGACTCGCGACGGAACGCGAGTCAGCGCGCGCCGTGCCGGAGGTTCAAGTCGTATCGCGCGGCCAGCCGCGCCGTCCTGTGAGAACAGCGGGGACGGTTCCGCGGTAGCGCGGCCCGCCCGTCGCCGACGTGAGGGCCGCCTGCACGCTACAGCCAGTCGACGAAGCTCCCCTCGATGAGCGTGTCCGACTGCGCGTCGATGTACTCCGCCTGCATCCCCCAGACGGCCTCGGCGAACGGCTCGCCCGCCTCGAACCGCTCGCGGACGCGCTCGCGCTTCCACGACGCGGGCGTGACCCCGCGGTCGACGCGCTCGCGGAGCGGGCGGATGTAGCGGTTCGCCTCCTCGGGGGCGACGCCGCTCTGTTCGAGGCCGGCGCGGGCGTACTCGAAGAGCTCCGAGTAGAGCACGTCCGCGTCCGTCGTCTCCTCGCCGTCGGCCGTGATCCACGCGAGGTCGGCGTCCAGCCCGTCGGCCGCGGCGGCGTAGAAGTTCGACTCGGCGGCGGACCACTCCTGCCCGTAGACGGGGTGTTCGAGCCGCGGGAGCGACTCCATCAGCCCCGCGAACGTCGCGAGGAAGGCCACGGAGTCGCGGACGGTCGGCTGGCCGCCGATGGGCCGGAACTCGATGCGGGCGTTCGCGCTCTCGCGCGAGGCGCCCTCGATGACCGGCCGGACCCACCGCCAGTAGGAGCCGTGCTTGTGGCGGTAGTGCGCGAAACGGTCGTCGAAGCGGCCGCCGCCGTCCTGCAGTTCGGGGACGACCGTCTCGTCGGCCGCGACGCGCTCGACGGCCTCCTCGACGGAGTCGAGGTCGCGGGGGAAGCGCACCTTCGGGTCGTCGTCGGGGTTGAGCACGGACTCGAACACGTCGATGCGGTTCTCGGCGGGCGACTCGGCGACGACGACCGCCGGCTCCTCGACGTAGAGGTCCGGCGGGAAGAACGGCGAGTTCACGCCGAGCGCGAGCAGCGGCCCGGCGACCCGGAGCGCGTACCGGAAGTACGTCGGCAGGTCCGCGGCCTGCGGCACCTGGTAGTGCGGCTGGATGGAGGTGATGAGGCTCTCCGGCATCACCGTCGCGGCGTCGAGTTCGACGCCGAACGCGTCCAGCCGCATGTCCGCACTGAAGTCGGTGTTCCCCATCGCGTGGTAGCGCACGGCGTCGCTCATGTTCGTCGCCAGCCGGACGCCGTCCTCCTCGACCGAGTCCGCGAGGTAGGAGGTCGCCGTCTCGCCCACGGGCGGGTGGGTCCACAGCGCGTCGGAGACGAGCCGCAGTCCCTCGGCGACGGCCACGTCCTCGGCCGCGGAGAGCCGCGCCTGCACCTCCGCCTCCTGTGCGCGCAGGCCGTAGCCCGAGAGCGGCTGTGGCGAGGTCTGCATCTCGGCGTTGTGGAGGCCGAGTTCCTTCTCGAAGCCGACGTACTCCAGCAGGCGGCGCGGCACCCGTGCCAGCGCGTTCGTCTCGGCGTCGACGGCGTAGAACTCGTACTCGAGGCCGACCACCCCCTGCGGGTTGTCGAAGGTGCCGTCGCCGACCTCGGCTTTCAGCTCGGCGACCTCCCGCTCGACACGAGCGGCGAACTCGTCGGGGTCGGTGTCGAGTATCTCCCGCACGCGGGCCGCGAGCTCCGAGCCTGACATACTCCCACCGTCGCGCGCCGGGGATTAGAACCCTTGCGGCTCACAGTAGCGCGCGGAGGCGCTCCCGGTGGAAGGCGAGCGCCGCCTCGCCCTCGCGCTCGGGGTAGTCGGGACGGGTCACGGTGCCCGTCGAGTCGACCGCCGACCGGACGACCGCGGCGACCCGGTGAACCGGGGCCGGGTCGGGCCACGGACGAACCGTCTCGTACCCCGAACGGAACACCGTCCGCAGGCGCTCGCGGTCGTCGCCGTACCAGTCGCAGACGAGGTGTTCCGTCTTCGCGACCGACAGCGCCGGGCCGGCGGCCAGCGGCTCGCCCCAGTCGAGGACCGCCGTCACGCCGTCGTCGTAGAGGGCGTTGCCGGGGCGGAGGTCCCACGGGAACAGCCGGGCGGGCGGCGCGTCGGGGAGGGCGGCGTCGGCCGCGAGCGACCGTATCGGTCCCCGGAGGTCGTCGAAGGCCTCGGGGAGCGCGTCGACCCCGGCGTCGAGGTAGCCGCGGAACCACGCCGACCAGTCGGGAGCGGTCGCGACGAGGTCGCCGTCTGCGAGTTCCAGCGGCCCGTAGCCGCCGAACGCGAAGGCGTCGTGACAGGCCGCGAGCCATCGGCCGAACGCGCGGGCGACCGCGGCACGCTCGTCGTCGGGGAGCGAGACGAACCGCTCGTGGAGGTCGTCGCCGGCGGCCCGCTCCGCGACGACGTAGCCGAGGGCGTCCACCCGCCCCGTCGCGAGGACGGCGGGAACCGGAACGGGCGTGCGCTCGCGGACGGCCCGCGCCAGCGCGGCCTCCACGGAGAGGGCGTCGGGTCGCTCCGACAACTGCACGACGACGCCCCCGCCGTCCGCGAACCGCACTAGCCGCGTCTCCTTGCGGTTGCCGCGGGCGGCCGGCGCCGACTCCGCGACCGTCCGGTCGGGAAACTCCCGGTCGAGGACGGTCGCGACCGCGTCCATACGCCGTACTCGTCTCGCAGGGGCAAGGAACCGGCGGCTCCGGCACTCAGTACACGCCGCCGAGGTCGCCGACCGAGCGGAGGTCGTGGGTGGGAGCGTGCTCGCCCGGCGATGCACCGTCGGGGTTGACCCACGCGACGGGGAGGCCCGCCCCGCGTGCGCCGCGCACGTCGTGTTCGAGCGAGTCGCCGACGTACAGCGTCGCCTCGGCGGGGGTCGAGAGTCCCGCGACCACGCGCTCGAAGGGGTCGGGATGCGGCTTCCGGCGGTTCATGTCCCCGGCGTACACGATTGCGTCGAACGCGTCGAGGAGGCCGAGCGCGTCGAGTTTCGTTGACTGGCGGGGGGCCGGGCCGTTGGTCATGAGGCCGACGGGACCGTTGGCGCGGGCCGCGTCGAGGGCGGCCGTCGCCCCCGGCAGCAGCGACACGTCCGACCAGTCGAGGCGGGCGACGAACGCCTCGGCGAGCGCCCGGGCGTCGAGGTCGCGGCCGCGCTTCGCCGCGAGGCCGGCGAACGCGTCCGCCAACTGCTCGGTCTCGGTGTCGTAGTCGGTGATGTCGCCGAGTTCGGGCCACAGGTCGCCGGGGTCCGCGAACCGCTCGACGCCGGCGTCCGCGAAGGCGCCGTCGAACACCGGCTCGATGGCCTGCCGGTGGCGGCACAGGGTCCCGTCGAGGTCGAACGCGGTCGCGGCGTAGCGCACAGCCCCGCTACGAGCCGGGCGGGCAGGAGGGTTTCGGCGGGAATCGGGTCACACTCCGGTCGGATTCGCCACGGGGCTTTAGTACGAGGCCCCGCTTCATAGGGACGATGAGTAACACGCCGGGGGAGGGGCCGGCCGCCGGGGCGTCGCCCCCGACCGACGCCGACCGGGCGTGGACGTTCGAGGCCGTCGAATCCGTCTCGCGGACGTTCGCGTTGAGCATCGAGCTTCTGGAGGAGCCGGTGGCGTCGTGGGTGTGTACGGGGTATCTGCTGTGTCGCATCGCGGATACGGTGGAGGACGACCCCTCGATTCCGCCGCGCGAGCGCGCCGACCTGCTGGAGACGTACGACGCCGTCCTCGACCCGGAGGACCCGACCGACGCCGACGACTTCCTCGCGGCCGTCGCCCCCCACCGCCCCGACGACGGCGGCGACGACTGGGCCGTCGTCGACCGGACGCCGCGCGTGCTCGCGGTGTTCGGCTCCTTCGACCCGACGGTGCGCGCGGCGATGCGCGAGGTGGTCCGCGAGATGGCGACCGGGATGGCCGAGTTCCTCCGCGAGTACGCCGACCGCGGCGGCCTCCGGCTGGAGACGGTCGAGGAGCTGGAGGAGTACTGCTGGTACGTCGCCGGCACCGTCGGGAAGCTGTTCTCGAACCTCCTCGCCGTCCACGGGACCGACGGCGAGGCCGACCCCGAGGACGCCCGCCAGTTCGCGCTGCTGCTCCAGCTCGTGAACATCGCGAAGGACGTGCGCGACGACTACGCGACCGAGAACAACGTCTACCTGCCGGGCGAGTGGCTCCGCGAGGAGGGCACCGACCACGAGTCGGTCGCGGACCCCGACAGCGCCGACGCCGTGGCCCGCGTCGTCCGCCGGGTGACCGACCGCGCCGCCGGCTACGCCCCCGGTGCGCGCCGCTACCTCGATACGGTCCCCGGCGACGCGGGACTGCTCCCGGCCGCGGCGCTCCCGTACCTGCTCGCGCTCGCGACGGTGCGGGAGCTCGACGGGCGAGCGCGGGAGGCGGTCACCTCGCGGGGAGCGGTGAAGATAGACAGGGCGGAAGTGAAAGCGCTGTACGCGGCCGCCGACGGGGGCCTCGACCACGAGGAACTCGACCGGCTGGCCGCGGCGGTTCGCGAGGAGCCGTATCGCCCCCCGGCGCGGTCGGAAACGGACGACTGAGTTCCGTTACTCGACCGCGATGGGGTCGGCGTCCTCGTCGACCTCGAGTTCCACGTCGATACCCGCGGAGCGGCGGAACCGTCGGGCCGCGGCGGCCGCGCCGACGCCGACCACGAGCAGGAGGCCGAGCGGGAGGGCGCGGGAGCCGCGCGAGCGGCCCGACTCGGACGCGTCGGCGGAGACGACGGGCAGTTCGTCGCCGGAGCCGCCGAGGGAGGGAGCGATCGTCGCGTCGTCCAGGTGCATCTCGAACAGGGTGATGTTCATACCACCGGATGGACGGCTCGGAGCTTAAACACGTACTGAGCCGTGCTGTCAGGCGTCCTGCCGCGCTCGGCGCGTCACTCCTCGGCGAGCGAGTACACCCGCTTGCGGGCGTCGCGCACGCACCGTTCCTCGACGACCCGGCCCGTCTCGACGAGCTGGCCGAGCGCCTCGCGGATGGTGCGCGCCGAGAGGCTGGTCGCCTCCGTCAGTTCGGACTGCGTCTGCTGGGAGCGGTGCTGTAACACGAAGTGGACGAACTTCGCGCTCGGCGTGAGGTCGTCCGGGGGTGTGGTGGTCTCGGTCGTCGCCATGGTGGATGCCGGCCCGTCGCCGTGTCTGTCGTCCGTACGTCGCGGCAACACTTAGCCGTTCTTCGGCGTCGGCGTCACCGGGTGACGACGGTGTCACTCCCCGGCGGAACCGGCGCGACGCGCCGCCCCACGGGGGTTTTTGCGCGAGCCGCCCCTACCCCGAGTCATGCCCGACATCGGAATCGTCGGCGCCGGGGCCGGCGCGGCCGCGGCCGCCTTCGTCCTCGACGCCGCCGTCCCGGACGCGACGCTCACCGTGGTGGAGAAGTCCGGGGGCGTCTGCGGCCGCGCGGCCACCAGACGCCGCGGCGACTACGAGTACGTGTACGACTACGGGGCGAACTACGTGAAGGACGACGACGAGCGCGTCGTCGAGCTCCTGACCGAGACGCTCGACGACGAGGGACTCGTGGACGCGAGCGCGCCGATACACACCTTCGACGCCGACGGTTCGGTGTCGCCCGGTCGCGACGCGGACGACCGCAAGTGGAGCTACCGGCGCGGCCTGACGCAGATAGCGAAGCGGCTGTTCGGGGAGACGGACGCGACGATACACCGGCGGACGCGCGTCGAGACGCTCGTCCGCGACGGCGACGCGTGGCGGCTGGTCGATACGGCGGGCGGGGAGTACGGCCCGTTCGACGCGCTGCTGCTCAATCCGCCCGCGCCCCAGAGCGCCGAACTGCTCCACGACGCCGAGTGGGACGCCGAGGCGCGGACGGCGCTCGCCGACGCCGCCGAGGCGGTTCCCTATCGGACGATCTGGACCGCGGTGCTCGGCTACGAGTTCGAGCTCGACGTGCCGTACTATGGCCTCGTGAACGTGGACAAGGAGCACGAACTCGGCTGGCTCTCGCGAGAGGAGTGCAAGCCGGGCCACGTCCCCGACGGCGAGAGCGTCCTCGTCGCGCAGGCGAACCACGAGTGGTCGGTCGAGCACTACGACGACGACCCGGCCGGGAACGTCGCGGCGCTTGCGGACCACGCCGCCGACGTTGTGGGCGACGACCGCCTGCGCGACCCCGACTGGACGGACCACCAGGGGTGGCGCTACGCGCTCCCCGGCGAGGCCGTGGCGGGCGGCCCCGTCGAGAGCGCCGAGGAACACGGGCTCTACGCCGTGGGCGACTGGGTCGCGGGCGAGGCGCGCCTCCACGCCGCCCTGCGGAACGGGCTGGACGTCGGCGAGCGGGTCGCCTACGCGCTGTGAGCGGAATATGAATCCTTAATATCTGACACCGACTGTATTGTTACATGGTCGTCGTCAGCGTCTCGATGCCCGAGGAACTGCTGGAACGGCTCGACGGCTTCGCCGACGAGCACGGCTACACCGGCCGCAGCGAGGTCATCCGGGAGGCGTCCCGGAACCTCCTCGGGGAGTTCGAGGACAAGAAGCTGGAGGGGCGCGAACTGATGGGTATCGTCACCGTGGTGTTCGACTACGAGACGACCGCCGTCGAGGAGCGCATGATGCGCCTGCGCCACGAACACGAGGACCTGGTCGCCTCGAACTTCCACAGCCACGTCGGCGACCACCGCTGTATGGAACTGTTCGTCCTGGAGGGCGACCTCACGGAGATATCGACGTTCGTCGGGAAGATACGCGCGACGAAGGACACCCTCACCGTCGACTACTCCGTCCACCCCGTGGACGACTTCGGCCCGCTCGCCGGGATGGACTAGCGACCGGCGATGTCCCCCGTCGTCGCGAACCGCGCCCCCGCATCGCGGGCGTGCTCGACGAACGCGCCGAGCCGTGCCAGCCTGTCCTCCCGCCCGATGACCTGTGGGTGCATCGTGAGCACGAACACGCCGTCGTCGGGCGCGTGGTCGAACTGCGCGCGCCAGTCCTCGAACACCGCGGCCTCGGGCATCCGCGCCCGCGACCCCGAGAAGGCCAGCGGCGGGTAGTCGTCGCGGTGCCACGACACCGGCACCTCCACGAGGTCGGTCGCCTCGCCGGGGTCGTACGGTCCGTCCGCGGGCGCGTCGTCCCGGCGAACGGGGTACGGTTCGTACTGCCGGGCCATCCCCGACGAGGAGTGGTCGAAGCCGAACTCGACCAGCAGGTCGACAGTGTGCTCGGAGTAGTCCCACGACGGCGAGCGGTAGCCCGCGGGCGGCGACCCGGTCAGCCGTTCGATGCTCTCGATGCCGCGCTCGATGTCGGCGCGCTCGGCCTCGCGCGAGTCGTACTCGCCCGGCGGCGTGTGGCTCCACCCGTGGTGGCCCACCTCGTGGCCCTCCGCGACGACGCGCTCGCACGGGTCCGGAAAGCTGTCTATCGTGTGGCCGGGGACGAACCACGTCGCCGGCAGGTCCCGCGCGGCGAGGAAGTCGAGGACGTTCGGCGCGCCGACCTCCGCGCCGTAGCGGCCCCGCGAGCGGTTCGTCGGCGTGTTCCGCCCCTCGATGTGGAGCCACGGCGAGACGGCGTCGAAGTCGAACGTGAGACAGACGTCCATGCCGCGCGGTCGCGGCGGGCCGTGTTAGGTCCCCCGGCGCGCCGCTCGGCGTGTGAGAACGGGAAGTAGTTCCACCAGGATTCGAACCTGGGTCGTTGCCCCCAGAAGGCAACAGGATTGGCCGCTACCCCATGGAACTGCGCAGTAAGTGGTAGCCCGGTGGCGTATTTCAACGTTGCGGACCGCGCTCCCGGAACTCGTCGTACTTCGGCCACGAGGGGTCCGTGCCCGGGTGCCGGAGGCGTTCCCCGTCGGCGTACACGCCCTCGCCCGCCGAAACCTCGCCGACGACGGCCGCGGGCGTCCCGCGCGATTCGAGCGCCGCGACGAGGGCGTCGGCGTCGTCGGGCGCGACGGCTATCAGCAGCGTCCCCGACGCGGTGACCTGCCACGGGTCCACGTCGATGGCCTCACAGACCGCGCGGACGCCCTCGGCGTACGGCATCCGGTCGCGGTGCAGGTCGAACCGGACGCCCGCGCCCGTCGCCATCTCGACGAGGCCGCCCTGGACGCCGCCCTCCGTCGCGTCGTGCATCGCGTGGACGTCGAACTCCGCGGCCGCGAGCGCGTCCTCGACGCAGGCCGTGTCGTCGATGCGTGTCTGTGCCGTCGCGACCGTTTCGGCGTCGAGGCCCAGTTCCTCGGGGAACAGCGAGGCGAACAGCCCCGCCGTCTCCGCCGCGGGCCCGGTGGTGACGACGAGCGCGTCGCCGGGGCGCGCGCCGTCCGGGCGGACCACGTCGTCGTGGTCGCCGACGCCGAGGACGGTGGCCGCGCCGACCCACGGGAACTCGACGCCGGCGTAGCGGGCGGTGTGGCCCGTCGTCACGCTCACGCCGAGTTCGCGGGCGCGCTCGTCCATCGCGGTCCACGCCTCGGCGAACTCGGCGTCGGTCATCGCCGGCGGGAGCGAGAAGCAGACGGCGAGGTGGGAGGGCGCGATTCCGGAGACGGCCACGTCCGCGAGACAGATGTCGAGCGCGAACCGGGCCGCCCGGTCGAAGCCGAGTGCCGGCGGGAGCGACAGCGGGTCGGTCGCGAGCACGAGCGCGTTCCCGCCGACGTCCACGACGCCGAAGTCGACGCCCGCGGTCGGTCCGAGGCGCACGTCGTCGCGCTCGGCGCCGAGGTTCGGCCGGATGGTCTCGCGGAAGAACTCGCCGCTCACCTTGCCGAGGTCGGTCATGTCCCCCGGTGGTATCGGCCGGGCAAAGGTCTCCCCCTTTCGCGCATCCGGGCCCCTGACGCGGTGGCCGAGACCGACCGCTCCGCAGGAGCGTGTCGGTCATGGGGGAGGGTTGGTGCGGAGCGGTCGCGGTCGGGTGGGGTGGGACTGAAAGGGGCGAGGCGGAGCGGGAGCGTCACGACGGTGAGCGGTCGCGAAGCGACCGCGAACGACGCGAGGCTACGTCTCGCGGAACAAGCACCGCAGCGAGTGCGTGGCGCGCCCGGAGGGCGGGCCACGAGGCGAACGGCGAAGCCGTGAGCGAAGCGAGCGAGGCGCGCAGCGACTCGCGCGACCGCTCCGCCTCGGGGCTTTCGAGGTGTTCTCGCTTCAGGCGTCACGGGCGGGCCGCTGACTGACCGAGGAGTTCCACACGAAGAACGGGCCGAGCGGGAATTGAACCCACGACCGTCCGGTTAAAAGCCGGACGCTCTGCCGGGCTGAGCTATCGGCCCTCGCGGAAAAATAACGGCAAGAGGGGGTAAACAGTTTCGATAGGTGGGATTCATCCGGGCGGGAACGGGAGGAAGCGTATGGACAGACGCGCGTTCGTCGAGCGCCTCCTCCGGTACGACACGACGGGCGGGACCGAGGCCCCCGCACAGGCGTGGCTCCGCGACCGCCTCGACGCGCTGGGGTTCGACACCTACGAGTGGACCGCCGACCCCGCGGCGCTCGCGGAGCACCCCTCCTTTCCGGACGACCCGGACCCCGCGTTCGCCGACCGGCCGAGCGTGGCGGGCGTCCACGAGTTCTCGGCCGGGGGGCCGACCCTGCTCCTGAACGGGCACGTGGACGTGGTGCCGGCCGACCGCGCGGCGTGGACGACCGAACCCTTCGACCCCGTCTGGGACGGCGACGACCTGACCGCGCGGGGCGCGGCGGACATGAAGTCGGGGCTGGCGGCCTGCGTGTTCGCGGCGCTGGACCTGCGCGAGCGAGCGGAACGCGGGGAGGCCGACCCGGTCGGGCGCGTCGTCGTCGAGAGCGTCGCGGGCGAGGAGGAGGGCGGCGTCGGGGCCGCGGCGGCCGCGCTGTCGAACCCCTACCCGTTCGAGCGCGACGCCTGTATCGTCGCGGAGCCGACGGAGTTGCGCCCCGTCGTCGCGACGGAAGGGAGCGTGATGAAGCGGCTGGAGTTGACGGGCCGGTCGGCCCACGCCGCGACGCGGTGGCGCGGCGACGACGTGCTGGACGCGTTCGCCGCGGTGCGCGAACGGTTCCGCGCGCTCGAAACCGAGCGGGGCGAGCGCGTCGAACACCCGCTGTACGGCGACTACCCGGTGGCGTGGCCGGTGGTCTGCGGGACCGTCGAGGCGGGCGACTGGCCCTCGACGGTGCCGGCCTCGCTCACCGCGGAGTGGCGTCTCGGCGTCGCGCCCGGCGAGACCGTCGCCGAGGTGGAGGCCGAGTTCGAGGCCGCGCTCGCGGACGTGGCGGCCGACTGGGCGCACGCGCCCGCCTTCGAGCGGTTCTCGGTGCAGTTCGAGCCGAGCGAGATAGACGCCGACGAGTCGGTGGTCGGGGCGGTGCAGTCGGGGATGCGAGCGGAAGGACTCGACGACACGGACCCCGTCGGCGTCACCTACGGCGCGGACGCGCGCCACTACGTCGAGGCGGGTATCCCGACCGTGCTGTTCGGGCCGGGCACCATCGACGAGGCGCACTACCCGGACGAGACGGTCGAGTGGGGGGAGGTGGAGACGGCGACGAACGTGCTCGCGAGCGCGGCGGAGCGTTACCTGTCGAGGTAGCCGTCGAGCGCGTCGGCCACCACGTCCGCGGGCGACTCGTCGGCCAGCGCGGCGTGCCGGCGGAGCGCGCGGTAGGTGTCCGGCGGGAGCGACAGTTCCACGCGCCCGAGGTCCACGTCGGCGTCGGCCAACGCCGCCTCGACGCTCGCGCCGTCGTTGACCCGCGAGGCCGCGGCGCGCACCTCCCGTACCGTGAGGCCGTGGTCGAGGACGGCCCACGCGAGCAGGAACCGCGCCTCGCCGGGGACACGCGCGATGTGCTTCGCGGCGGTCGGGGGAATGCGCCCGAGCGCGACGTACCGGCGCACCGAGCGGGGCAGGTCGTGGACGCGCGCCCACTTGCGGATGAAGGAGACGGACGCCGCGCCGCCCGCGCGCTCGGCGGCGGCCTTGTACGAGCCCTCGCCGCGGACGAGCGCGGCGCAGGCGGCCGCGCCCCGGAGCATGTAGACGTTGTCCGTCCCGCCCGCGGTGTTCTCCGCGAAGCGGGCGACCGTCTCGGCCGCCTCCGCGAGGCTGTCGGGGTCGTCGGGGTCGAAGCGGGCCGCGTCCTCGCCGGCCACGTCCCGCCGGATGACGGGTTCGCCGACCGGGGACTCGCGGTGGCCCGGCTCGTCGCCCGGCAGGTCCGCCGCGTCGTCGCGCGGACTCATCTGTCCGCGATAGGCCGCGCCGCGACAAAAGTTCCCCGTCGGTGTGCGCGCGGGGGGAACGAGCGGGTCACTCCTCGTCCGACTCGTCGGCCGCCTCGTCCTCCCGCTCGCTCGTGTGCTCCCATATCTCGGTACAGCCGCAGCCGTCCGCCACGTCGTCGAGGTGGCTGGTGTCCACGTCCTCGTACCGCTCGTCGCGGCTCTCCTCCGACTCGCTCACATTCGACCCTCCCCGTGCGGGGGGACACGGCTCGTTCGACTCATTACCGGGGGAAGGGGCGGACGCCGTATAACGTCGCCCTCAGGCGTAATCGCTACCCCTGCTGCGGCCTACCGGCGGGGGTTGCCAGTATCCGGGACGACCGCGACGACGGCCGCGAGCGTCGGGCTTACGGCCGGGCGCGCCCTTCGCGTCACGTGGTCACCTCGATCCACCAGCTCGACGACGGCGCGTGGGTGAGCGTCAACGACTCGCGGGCGGTGAACGTCTCCGACCTGTGGCGGCTCGCCCGCGGCGACTTCTGCCCCTGCGAGGTCGCGGACTTCCTCGCGGAGGGGTTCGTCGAGGTGGGCGCCGACGCCGGTCGGGTCGAGGCGCGCGTCGCCGGCCGCTGTATCGCCTGCGGCACGGAGGGCGTCACCGACTGGCTGGAGCTCGGCCGCGCGGACCCGGAGACGGGCGTGTTCCGGCCCGTCGTCCCGTCGAGCGTCCACGTCCCCGACCGCCGCCGGCGACTCGCGCGTCCGGCGTCGTCGGAGTGAGAAATTCTTGCTGGTAAACGCGAGCCGAGGGGAGGTTTGACGCGGCGCGCGCGTGTATATGCGGGGAGCCGTTCTACCCGTCCATGCCGACCAAGGTCGAGGGCTGGAAGAGCGAGGCCTACGGGAACGAGGTCCGCGACCGCCTTCTGGAGTTCGCCGAGGAGGGATGGGAGTCCATCCCCGAGGACGAACACGACGAGTGGTTCGAGCGCTTCAAGTGGTGGGGACTGTACCACCAGCGGAAGGGCCAGGAGAGCTACTTCATGATGCGAATCGGGACGCCCAACGGCGTCCTCGAACCCGGCCAGCTGGAGGTCGTTGCGGACGTGGCCGACGAGTTCGCGCGCGGCCCGGCCGACAACCCCGAGTTCGGCGGCGCGGTCTGTGACTGGACCACCCGCCAGTCGATTCAGCTCCACTGGATCAAGCTGGAGGACATCCCCGAGATATGGGACCGGCTCGAATCCGTCGGGCTCTCGACCCAGCAGGCCTGCGGCGACTCGTGGCGCAACATCGTGGGCTGTCCCGTCGCCGGCAAGGACACCGAGGAGTTCGTGGACGCGTGGCCCGTCGCCGAGGCCCTCAACGAGGAGTTCACGGGCAACGAGGAGCACTCGAACCTCCCGCGCAAGTGGAAGGTGTCCGTCACCGGCTGTAGCGAGGGCTGCGGCCAGGGCGACATCAACGACCTCGCGTTCGAGCCCGCGACGAAGGAGATAGACGGCGAGGAGCGGAAGGGGTTCAACGTCCGCGTGGGCGGCGGCCTCGCCCGCAAGGAACCCCGGCTGTCGCGCTCCATCGACGTGTTCTGTACCCCCGACGAGGTGTCGGAGGTCGCCGGGGCGTGTTCCGCGCTGTTCCGCGAGCACGGCGACCGCGAGAACCGCTTCAACGCCCGCATCAAGTTCCTCATCGACGAGTGGGGCACCGAGAAGTTCCGCCGCGTCCTCGACGAGGAGTTCGTGGACGGCGAACTGCGGACGGCGGGCGAGGACCTGCGCGACCAGTACACCTACAACGCCGGCGACGGCGAGCACGGCGACCACGTCGGCGTCCACGAACAGCCCGACGGCAACTACTACGTCGGCCTCTCCGTCCTCGTCGGGCGGATGGGTGCCGAGGACACCCGGACGCTCGCGCACCTCGCCGACGAGTACGGCTCCGGCGAGGTCCGCATCACGCAGCGACAGAACCTCATCGTCACGGACGTCGATTCCGACCGGCTGGACGAGTTCCTCGACGAGCCGCTGCTGGAGGACTACTCGCCCGACCCGCACCCGTTCATGCGCGGCTCCATCGCCTGCACGGGGACGGAGTACTGCTCGCTCTCCATCGTGGAGACGAAGAACCGGATGGTGCGCTACGCGCGCCACCTGCGCGACACCGTCGCCGTCCCCGACGGCGTCGAGGACTTCCACATCCACCTGTCGGGCTGTACGGCCTCCTGTGCCCAGCCCCAGATAGCCGACGTCTCCCTGCGCGGGATGAAGACGCGCAAGGACGGCGAGCCGGTCGAGGCGTTCGACATCGGCCTCGGCGGCGGCCTCGGCGAGAACCCGCAGTTCGCCGACTGGGTCGAGATGCGCGTCGCCGCCGACGAGGTGCCCGGCTACATCGGGAACCTCCTCTCCGTGTTCGAGGCCGAGCGCGAGGACGGCGAGAGCTTCCGCGAGTTCGTCGCCCGCCACGACGAGGACGACCTGACCGGCCTCGCCGAACCCGAGGAGACGGGCTACGAGGACCCGTACATGCACAACACGAAGATGACCTGGTACCCCTACGCCGACGACGACGACATGTCGGCGAGCCCCGCCCCGACGGACGGGAGCGGCGAGCCGATTCCCTCCGACGACTAGTCTCCGGGCTCCGTTCCTCTGTTTTCGTTACGCCGGAGACTGACACCGCCGAAGCCCTCGCCCGCTCGCGGTGCTCGCGGCGGGTCCGCCCCTGTCGGCTGTGGCGCGCGCTGGCGAGCATCTCGTGGCGAGTCAGCCAGCGCGCGAGGGAGGAGTGACGAGCGAAGCGAGCAACGAGTCGGCTGGGGAGGCGTGTGGGCGGTGCGGTCGCGGGGCGGTACTCATGGAACCGCGCGAGCAGGGCGTTCCGGAAGCAGTAACCGGAGGCGACGGGCGCGGTCAGGACGGTCGCGGAACCGACACCTGAACGGAAGCACGGACGCGGAACACCCCGAACGAACGGAGACCACGAACTTTATTCGCCTCACGCGGGAGGTTCGGACATGACACCGGCCCCGGACCGGAACGTCCTCTTCGTCGTGATGGACACGGTCCGCAAGGACCACCTCACGCCGTACGGGTACGAGCGGCCCACCACGCCGGCGCTCGAATCGTTCGCCGAGGAGGCGACGGTGTACGAGCAGGCCGTCTCGCCCGCGCCGTGGACGCTCCCCGTCCACGCCTCGATGTTCACCGGCCGCTACCCGAGCGAGCACGGCGCGAGCCAGGAACAGCCGTACCTCGACGAGTCGGTCGGCACGCTCGCGGAGGCGATGCGCGCGGCCGGCTACGACACCGCGTGCTACTCCTCGAACGCGTGGATAACGCCGTACACCCGACTCACGGCGGGGTTCGACGAGCAGGACAACTTCTTCGAGGTGATGCCCGGCGAGTTCCTCTCCGGAACGCTCGCTGATCTCTGGCAGAAGGTCAACGACAACGACCGGATGCGCGCGATAGCGAACCGCCTCGTGGAGCTGGGCAACGACGTCCACGAGTACTTCGCCGGGGCGGAGGGCGCGGACTCGAAGACGCCCGAGGTCATCGACAACACGGTCGCGTTCACCGAGGAGGCCGACGAGTGGTTCGCGTTCGTGAACCTGATGGACGCCCACCTCCCGGTGTATCCGCCCGAGGAGTACCGCGAGGAGTTCGCGCCCGGGGTGGACCCGGACGAGGTGTGTCAGAACTCGAAGGAGTACAACTCCGGGGCGCGCGACATCTCCGAGGGAGAGTTCGACGACATTCGGGGGCTGTACGACGCCGAGATACGCCACATCGACGCGGAGCTCGAACGGCTGTTCGACCACCTGAAGGCGACCGACCAGTGGGAGGACACCCTCGTCGTCGTCTGTGCCGACCACGGCGAGCTCCACGGCGAACACGGGCTGTACGGCCACGAGTTCGGCATCTACGACCCGCTCGTCAACGTCCCCCTGCTCGTGAAGGCGCCCGGCACGGAGCCGAGCCGGTCGGACGTGCAGGTGGAGATGCAGGACCTCTACCACACGGTGCTCGACTTCGCGGGCGTCGAGGCCACGGAGACCGGCGAACCCGTCGATACCGCGCGCTCGCTCCTCTCCGCGGACTACCGCGACTTCGCCGACGGCGAGTACGCCTTCGTGGAGTACCACCGGCCCGTGGTCGAACTCAAACAGCTGGAGACGAAGGCCGCGGAGGCCGGCATCGACCTCGACGAGGACTCGCGGTTCTACTCGCGGATGCGGGCCGCGCGCCGCCCCGACGGGAAGTACGTCCGCAACGAGCGCATCGACGACGAGGCGTACCGGCTGGACCGCGACCCCGACGAAACCGAGAACCTCGCGGGCGCGGACGACGAGGTGCTCGCCGAGGTGGAGGCCACGCTTCGGGAGTTCGAGGCGCGCGTCGGCGAGACGTGGGACGACGACTACGACCCGGACGCGGACGTGCTCGGCGACATGGACGGGGCGACCAAGGACCGGCTGCAGGACCTCGGCTACCTGGAGTAGTGGCCTCCTCGCTCCCCCTCGACCGCGGGACGCTCGCCAAGACGCTCGCGGGCTTTCTGGTCGCCGCCGTCGTGCTCGCGCTGTTCGTCCTCGGGGTCGGCCTCGACCAGGTGACGCGGGCGCTCGCCGAGGCGGACCCCCGCTGGCTCGCGGTCGGCTGTCTCTCGACGGCCGCCTGTCTCGCGCTGTGGGGGAAGGCCTGGCAGGTCGTCCTCCGGGTCGCGGGCATCGACGTGGCGTACCGGCGGCTCGTCGTCACGTACTTCGCCGCGACGTTCGCCAACTACGTCACCCCGCTCGGGCAGGCCGGCGGCGAGCCGTTCATCGCGTACGTCCTCTCGCGGGACACCGACGCCACCTACGAGGAGTCGCTGGCCTCCGTCGTCACCGCCGACCTGCTGAACCTACTCCCCTTCTTCTCCTTCTCGGCGGTCGGCCTCTCCGTGCTCCTGCTCCAGTCGTCGCTCCCCGCCGCGGCGAAGGGGCTGGCACAGGGCCTGCTCGCGATGGCGCTCGGCGTCCCCGCGCTCGTCGTCGTCGGCTGGCGGTTCCGCGAGCGCGTCCGCGGCGGCCTGCTCCGGCTGGCGGAGCCGGTCGCCGGCCTCACCGACCGGCTCTCCGTCGAGGGGATCGCGGCGCGCATCGACGGCCTGTACGAGGCGTTCGGCCGCATCGCGCAGGACCGCGTCGCGCTCGTGGAGGCCGTCGCGTTCGCCTACCTCGGGTGGGTGTTCTTCGCGCTCCCGCTGTACTTCGCCGGGCAGACGCTCGGCTTCGCGTCCATCACTCCCCTGCTCGTGCTGTTCGTCGTCCCGGCCTCGACGCTCGCGGGGCTGACGCCCTCGCCCGGCGGCCTCGGCGGCGTGGAGGCGGCGCTCGTCGCCCTGCTCGTCGCGCTCACCGGACTGACGCTCGCGCAGGGGCTGGCGGCCGCGCTCGTCTACCGCGTGATGAGCTACTGGTTCGCGCTCGCGCTCGGCGGCCTCGCCGCGCTCGCGGTCGTCGCGCGGTCGTGACTGTCCGAACCGGTGGCTTCTGGTGTGGTGGGCTCGCAGGCCGGGTATGCTCGTAGCCTTCGACTTCGACGGGACGCTCTCGGACTCCGAGATGACCGTGCTCCTCGGGGAGCGCCGCGGCGTCGCCGACGAGATGGCGGCCATCACGGAGCGCGCGATGAACGACGAGATAGAGTACGCCACGTCGCTGCGCGAGCGCGCCGCGCTCCTCGACGGCCTCCCCGAGAGCGAGGCCGCCGCGGCGTTCGACGAGGTGGTGCTGCGCGACGGCGCGGCCGAGGTCATCGACGCGCTCCGGGCCGCCGGCCACACCGTCGCCGTCCTCACTGGCGGGTTCGAGCGCGGCGTGGAAGCGGCGCTCGCCCGCGCGGGAACCACCGTCGACGTCGTCGTCGCCAACCGCCTCCCCGTCGCGGACGGCGAACTCACCGGCGAGGTCGAGGGGCCGCTCATCGAGGGGACGAAGGACGACGAACTCGCGCGCCTCTCCACGGAGTACGGCGTCCCGGTGGCCGACACGGTCGCGGTCGGCGACGGCGCGAACGACCTCCCGATGCTGGAGGCGGCGGGCCTCGCGGTCGGCTTCGCGCCCAAGCCCGCTGTCGCGCCGGCCTGCGACGAGACGGTGACGACGATGCCCGACCTGCTCGCGCTGTTCGAGACACACGGGCTGGTCTGAGCCGGGCGTCTGACGCGCGTCATCCCCGCGGCGTACGTGACTTTTTGCCGTTCCACCCGAAACGGAGGGGTAGCGAATGGGCCTCCTCTCCCCCCTCGGTTGGCTGGCCGAACAGACGAGCAGCTATCCGTTCCGCATCTCCGGCGGCATCGCCGCGCTCGGCGGCGGGACGGCCACCTACCTCGGCGTCGGGCCGGGCGCGACGGTGACGGACGTGACGGCGTTCGCGAGCGCCCACCCCGCCTACGTCGCGGCCGTCGTCGTCGGCCTCGCGGCGCTGCTGTTCTACGACGGCTGACCGTCGTCGAGCCGCGACTCCAACTCCTTGATGCGGCGCGTGACCGCCTCGCGGTCCTCGATGTTCACCGTCCGTTCCCGGATGCGGAGAAAGCGCAGGCGCGTCCGTATCTCGGCCTCGGTGGCGTCGTCGTCCATGCCAGAGCCAGGGGCGCGCGCGTCGAAAGCCTACCGCGAGAAGAGGCTGGTGTGGACGGGCGCGAAGTCGTCGCCCGTGTCCGCCTCCTCGACGGTGTCGGAGACGGCCCGGCCCCGGACGCCGTCGGCGAGGAAGTCGTCGAGCGGCGGGCCGACCGACTCCGGTTCGACGAGGAAGGCGTCGTGGCCGTGGTCCGACTCCACGACGTGGTGGGCGACGCGGCCCGCACCCTCGCGGACCGCCTCGGCGAGCGCCTCCCCCTGCTCGACGGTGAAGTGCCAGTCGCCGGTGAAGGAGAGGACGAGCGCCTCGCCGTCGAACGCCGCGAGCGCGTCCGCGTCCGAGTCGTAGCCGCCCGCGAGGTCGTAGCTGTCCATCGCCCGCGTCAGGTAGAGGTAGGAGTTCGCGTCGAACCGCTCCGCGAACCGCTCGCCGTTGTAGTCGAGGTACGACTCGACCTCGCGGTACGGGAAGAAGCCCGCCGCGGGGTCGAGTTCGAACGCGTCGCGCGCGGCGTCCATGCCCGCGGAGCGCCGGCCGAACTTCTTCTCCATCGAGGACTTCGAGAGGTACATCACGTGGCCGACCTGCCGGGCGAGCGCGAGCCCCTGCACCGGCCCGTCGCCGGGGTAGTAGTCGCCGCCGTCCCAGTCGGGGTCGGTGGTGATGGCCCGCCGCGCGATGGCTTCGAGCGCGAGACACTGCGCGTCCAGCCGCGCCCCGGTGGCGACGGCGACGACCCGCTCGACGCCGTCCGGGTGCTGTTTCGCCCAGTCGAGCGCGTTCATCCCGCCGACGCTCCCCCCGACGACGGCGTGGAGGTTCGGAACGCCGAGTTCGTCGAGCAGGCGGCGCTGCGCGCGCGTCCAGTCGCCGACGGTCACCGCCGGGAAGCGGGTCCCCCACGGCTCCCCGTCGGGGGCCTCCGACGGCGGGCCCGACGAGCCGTAACACGACCCCGGCACGTTCGCGCAGACGACGTAGTACTCGTTCGTGTCGATGGCCTTGCCCGGGCCGACGATGTCGTCCCACCACGCCGCGGCCTGCCCCGCGGTGTCGCCCCGGCGGCGACGCCCGGCGACGTGCTGGGAGCCGGTGAGCGCGTGACAGACGAGGACGGCGTTGTCCCCGGTGAACTCCCCGTACTCCTCGTAGGCGACGGTGAGGTCGGGCACCGACTCCCCGCAGTCGAACTCGAACTCGCCGAGCGACAGTTCCGTCATGCCGAGATCGCCCCGTCGAGGTCCGCGACGATGTCCTCCGGGTCCTCCAGTCCCACCGACAGTCGGACGAGGTCGGGCGTGACGCCGGAGGCGCGCTGTTCCTCCTCCGACAGTTGGGCGTGGGTCGTGCTCGCCGGGTGGATGACGACCGTGCGCGCGTCCCCGATGTTGGCGAGGAACGTCGCCACCTCCACCTCCTCGCAGACGCGCTTGCCGCCCTCGAAGCCGTCCGTCAGCCCGAAAGTTACCATCCCGCCGTACCCGTCGAGGTACTCCCCCGCGAGGTCGTGCGTCTCGTGGTCCGCAAGGCCGGGGTAGTTCACCCACGCCACGTCGGGGTTCCCGGCCAACCACTCCGCGACGGCGCGGGCGTTCTCGCAGTGGCGGCCCATCCGCAGGCCGAGCGTCTCGACTCCCTGGAGCGTCGCCCACGCGTCGAAGGGGCTCTGCTGGTCGCCCAGCGAGCGGAGGCCCCGCTGGCGGGCGGCCGCCTCGAACGCCCGGTCCCCGAACCGCTCCGTGAAGTCCAGCCCGTCGAACGCCGGGTTCGCCGTCACCTCGGGGTACTTCTCCGGGTAATCGCCCCACGGGAACGAGCCGCCGTCCACGAGGACGCCGCCGACCGTCGTCCCGGAGCCGTGTATCCACTTCGTCGTGGACTCCCAGACGAGGTCCGCGCCGTGGTCGAACGGCCGGCACAGCGCCGGCGTCGCGAACGTGTTGTCCACGAGCAGCGGGACGCCGTGCTCGTGAGCCACGTCGGCGATGTCCTCTATCGGGGGCGTCACCAGCGACGGGTTCCCGACGGTTTCGAGGTGGACGTACGCCGTGTCCTCGTCGATGACCGCGGCGTACGCCTCGGGGTCGAGCGTGTCCACGAACCGCGCCTCGACCCCCCGGCGGCGCGCGGTGTAGCTCAGGTACGCGTGCGTCCCCCCGTAGATGGAGGACGCCGAGACCACGTTGTCGCCCACGTCCGCGAGCACCAGCGTCGCGGCGTCGAGCGCCGCCATCCCCGACGAGGTGGCACACGCGCCCGTCCCGCCGTGGAGGTCGGCGAGGCGCCGTTCGAGCGTCCCCGTGGTCGGGTTCGAGATGCGCGAGTAAACGTGGTCGTCGCCCTTCAGCGCGTACAGGTCCGCGGCCGTGTCGGCGTCCGCGAACTCGTAGGAGGTGGTCTGGTAGATTGGCGGCGCGACCGCCCCCGTCGCGGGGTCCGGGTCGTGCCCGGCGTGGAGACACCGCGTGTGGAAGCCGAGGTCCCGATTGCTCATGTACTACGTGCATATCTCTGAACGAATCTATAACCGAGAGTTACGGCAAGAATTGAAACGGTGTTCCGTCGGTAATGGCCCGAGTGCGGGGACGAGCGTGAACACCTCGAAAGCCCGGCCCGGCTACGAGAGAACGGCGAACATCTCGAAAGCCCCGAGGCCGCACCGCCCCAACCCTCCCCCATGACCCGCACGGCCGGGAAACTCCCGGAGGCGAAAGAGCGAGGTAACGGGGCCGAGAGTCGTGTGGTATGAGCCAGTCGCTGAACGGCAAGACGGCGGTCGTGACGGGAGCGAGTTCGGGCATCGGGGCGGCGACGGCCGCGGCGTTCGCGCGCAACGGCGCGGACGTGGTGGTCGCGGCCCGGCGCGAGGAGCGCCTCGAATCGCTCGCGGCGGACCTCGAATCGGCCCACGACGCGACCGTCGAGGTCGTCCCGACGGACGTGACCGACGAGGCCGCGGTGGAGTCGCTGATAGAGGCCGCCGTCGAGGCGTTCGACGGCATCGACGTGCTCGTCAACAACGCCGGCCTCGCGGCGGGGTCGGACATCGCGGAGATGAGCACGGACTCGTACCGGACGATGATGTCCGTCAACTGCGACGGGATGTTCTACGCGACGCGCGCGGCCATCCCGCACCTGCGCGAGTCGGAAGGGACGCTCGTCTTCATGGGGAGCTTCGCGGGGCAGTACCCCCGGCCGTTCAATCCGGTGTACGCCGCGACGAAGTGGTGGACGCGCGGCTTCGCGAAGTCCGTCTCCGCGCAGGTGGGCGACGACTTCGGCGTGACGGTCGTCAACCCCGCGGCGGTCCGCACGGAGTTCGCCGTCGAGGGCGAGGGGGAGTTCTCCTCCGAGCCGTTCGAGGAGCAGTTCGCGCCCGGCGAGGCCGTCGAGCCCGAGGAGGTCGCGGACGCCGTCGTCTTCGCGGCGAAGCAGTCCCCGTCGATGGTGAGCGAACTCGACATCTACGACCGGGACAAGCTGACGCTGCTCGATGGCTGACGCCCCCGAACTCGTCACCGTCGGCGGCGCGATGGTGGACCGCTACTACACGCTGTCGAACCTCCCCGAACCCGACGGCGGGTCGTACGTCCGCGAGCGCCGCGACGGGGTGGGCGGCGTCGCGGCCAACGTCGCCAGCGCCGCGGCGCGGCTCGGCCGCGACACGGGCATCGTCTCGCGCGTCGGCGAGGACGCGGCCGGCGACACCGTGCTCGCGGACCTCCGGGAGCGCGGCGTCGATACCGACCGGGTCCGCCGCGGCCCCGAGGAGTCGACCTACTCGCTCGTCTTCCGGGCGGACGGCGAGCGGATGGTCGTCACCGGCGGCGAGTCGTGTGCCGCGCTCGCGCTCGCCGAGGGCGATCGGCCCTACCTGCGCGACGCGGGCGTCGTCGCGGCCACCGCCTACGTCCCCGAGCGTGCCGCCGACCCGCTCGTGGCGATGGCCGAAGCCGACGAGGTGACGCTCGCCTTCGACCTCTCGGGGCCCCTCGCGGAGCTGGCGGACCGGGCGATGACGCCCGCCACCATCGACCGGGCCGTCGGGGCCTGCGACCTCTTCCTCGCGGGCGAGGTGGCGCTCGCGGCCTACCTCGACCACCACGGCGCGGACGACCCCGTCGCCTTCCTCCGGGAGCGGGGCGTCGAGCGCGCCGCGCTCACCCGCGGGGCCGACGGCGCGACCCTGCTCACGCCGGACGGAACGCTCGAAATCGACGCGTTCGACGTCGAGGTCACGGACGCGACCGGCGCGGGCGACGCCTTCCTCGCCGCGCTCGCGGACGCGTGGCTCCTCGACGGGAACTCGCCCGAGGAAGCGGGCCGCTTCGCCGCCGCGGTCGCGGCCTGCAACTGCCGCGGCGACGGCGCGCGCGGCGGCCTCCCGACGCGCGAGGAGGCACTCGCGCTCCTCCGCTAGCGCACCCGGTCGGCCGCGGCGACGAGTTCCTCGACCCGGCCCACCGAGACCGGATTGGTCGTCCCGCCCCCCTCCTTCAGCGCCGTGCCGACGACGACGCCGTCCGCGACCCGCAGGAGGTCGCCCACGGTGTCGGCGGTGACGCCGCTGCCGACGAAGACGGGAGTGTCGAGTTCGAGCGCGTCGCGGCGCTCGACGGCGTCCTCCACGGTGTCGAGCGGGGTGGCCCGCCCGGTGCGCGCGCCGGAGACGACGACCCCGTCCGCGAGGCCGCGCTCGGCGGACTCCGCGAGCGACTCCGCCTCGAAGGACTCGCTCGCCAGCGGCGCGGAGTGTTTCACGTCCACGTCCGCGAGCAGGCGCACGTCCGCGTCGATGCGCTCGCGCAGGCGGGCCGTCTCGTGAGCCTTCCCCTCGACGATACCCTGGTCGGTGACGCGCGCGCCGACGTGGACGTTCACGCGGACGAAGTCGGCCCCGGCGGCCGCCGCCGCGCCGACCGCCGCCCCCCCGTCGTTCCGGAGGACGTTCACGCCGACCGGGAGGCCGCTCGCCTCCTTCACCGTCCGGGCCAGCGTCGTCAGTTCCGCGACGACGTGTTTCGGCACGTCGTCGGGGTAGAAGGGCGCGTCCCCGAAGTTCTCGACCATCACCGCGTCGACGCCGCCCTCGGCCAGCCGTTCGGCGTCGCGCCGCGCGGCCGCGTGGAGGCGGTCGCGGCCCCCCTCGCGGTCGTACCGGGGCGCGCCCGGCAGCGCCGGGAGGTGGACCATCCCGACGACGGGCCGGGCCGCGCCGAAGACCTCGCTCGTGTCCATACCCCCGCGTCGGTCGCCCCCGTCTTAATCGGTCGTCTCCACGACGACCGCTTCCTCGGGCGTCGTCGCGGCGCGCTCGTAGCGCCGGCGCTCGCCGTCGGCGACGAGGCGGAAGGCCCGCACGCGGACCAGCAGGCGCGTATCGAGCGTGGCGCGCAGGAGGAGTCCCTCGCCCGTGACGACGACGTACGGCGGCGCGGCCACCGGGTCGGCGGCGAGCGACCCGCCGGCCGCGGCGACGCACTCGCGGAGGACGGCGGGCGCGGCGTCGAGGACGCCCGCACGGTCGAGCGCGGCCCGATATGGGGGAACCACGCGCTCGCGGTCGGTCGTCGCGTCGCCGTCCCACCCGGCGGCGACGGCGGCGGCGCACTCGAGGACCGCCTCCGTCCACGCGCGGCGGTCGCCGAGCAGGCGGTCGCGGACGGCGGCCGTGTCCATCAGTCGGCGCTCGCGGCGCAGTTGTTCGGGCCGAGTTCGAGTTCGAACGCCTCGTCGTCGGCCGCCGCCTCCCGCCCGAGGTTCACGGCGACGATGCGCTCGTCGTTGGCGGGGCGCGGGCCCAGTCCCTCCAGCACGCGCGCGACGAACGACTCGCGGTCGGTCCCGAAGGGCCACAGCCGTTCCCGGAGGTCGCCGAGCGGGGCGGTGTAGGTGCCGTCGGGGGCGCGCTCTGCCCCCTCGCCGTAGTGGCCGGGCGCGACGACCGTGTCGTCGGGGAGCGGGGCGAGCCGCTCGGTCAGGGTGCGGTGGAGGTCGCGGGCGTGTTCGGCCGCGTCGTCCCCGGATTCGAGGTCCGGTCTGGGCACGCCGTCCACGAACAGCGTGTCGCCGCACAACAGCACGTCGCCGACGCGGAGCGACACCATCCCCGTGGTGTGACCGGGCGTGGCGAGCACGGCTATCTCGGTGTCGCCGAGCCCGATAGCGTCCCCGTCGGCGAGCGTTTCGACCTCGTAGGTCACGCCGCGCGCGACGGCGCGTTCGGACATGTACCGGGTCGCCGCCACGTCGCGCAGGCCGCTGACGTGGTCGGCGTGGACGTGGGTATCGACGGCCGCCACGAGGTCGGCCCCGCGGTCGCGGGCGTCCGCCGCGTAGCGGTCCGCGAACGCGCGAAGCGGGTCGACCACCAGCGCCTCGTCGCCCGCGACGACGAGGTAGGCGAGACATCCCGAGGAGGGGCGGCGATACTGGACGACGGTCGCCTTCCCGGCGTCGAGTTCGGTCGCGCGGTAGACGCGCGCCCACCCGTGCATTCCCTCGGCGAGGTTGACGGCGTCGACGCCCGACTCGCGGAGCATCGCGGCCACCTCGTCGCTCGCCTCGCCCCGGGCGCACACCACGACGACCGGTTCGGCGAGGTCGTCGGGGAGCAGGTCGGCAGGGTCGCTCGTGGAGCGCGCTCGCGCGGCGACGAACTTCATGTACGGCACCTCGACGCGGTCGACGGTCGGCCCGTCGATGCGCCACTCGTCCGTCTCCGTGCGGTTCCGGGTGTCGAGCAGGGTGACGCGCTCGCCGCGGTCGATGCGGTCGGCGAGCGCCTCGGGCGAGAGGGCGTCCATACCGACGAGTGCCGTTCGGCGGCGATAAAGCCACGGCCGGGTCGGGCGCGGGTAGCCTTAACACGCCGCCGGGCGAAGGTCGAGGCATGGACGGAACGGACGTCGTCGCCGCCGTGCGCGAGGAGTGTGCCACGGAACTCGACCGCCTCGGCTCCGAGAAGGCGCTCGTGGCCGCGACCGACGCGGTGCTGGAGCGCGACGCGGTGCTCGACGCCGCGGGGGCCGCCGAGGCGCGGGCCCGCGACACCTTCTCGCGGTGGGCGACCGACGAGACGGACGCGACGGCACGCCACGCGTTCGACGCCATCGCCGGCACGGAGCGCGAACACTTCGAGCGGGTCGCGGAACACCACCCGACGACGCCGGAGGACCCGCCGCTCGACGGCGTCCACGAGTACCTCGACGGGCTGGACGACACGGCGGCGCGCGTCGGCGCGGGCCTCGTCGGGCGGCCGCTCGTCTCCTCGCGGTCGATGCTGCAGGTCATCAACTTCTTCGTCAACGAGGGCGCGAACGCCGAGGCCGACCTGTTCCGGGCTCTCCGCGCCGAGACGGACGACATCGTGGAGCGGGGCGCGGAACTGCTGGACTCCGTGTGCGACTCGGAGGGGGACTACGAGCGCGCCCGCGAGGCGGCCGTCCGGGTGGTCGAGATCGCCTACGACGAGTACGCGACCGGGCTGGAGGGGCTCGGCGTCGACCCGAAGCCGGTCTGCTAGCGGTCGGGCGCGCGTGACCGGCCGTGACGGTAGTGACGGGGGTTCTTACCGCCCCGGGCCGTCCGCGACGTATGCCGGACCCCGACGGGCCGACCGCGACGACCGACCCGGACGCCGTGGACGACCTGCCGACCGTCTCCTGTTCCCGCTGTGACGACGAGTGGGCGCTCGACTACGAACTGGAGGAACTGACGGTCGGCAATCAGGCCGTCGAGGCGTTCGCGCTCGACCACTTCCAGCACACCGGTCACTTCCCCGACGACGTGTCGCCGTGGGTCGCGGACTGCCGGCGCTGTCCCGAGGGGGTCGAGCGGCTCGACGAGGCGGGCGCCCGCCGCTGGGCCGCGACGCACGCGCGCCACACCCGCCACCGCGTCACGGTCGACCACGCCGACCTCGACGAGCCGACGGTCGTCGAGCGGGACTGAGCGGGACCGTACGCCTCTTGTATCCCAGTCGTCAGTACACGACGGATGACACGAGTTCGATACGCGTTCGTCCTTCTCGTGGTGCTGCTCGCCGCCGGCTGTACGGCCCCCGGCGGGACGCCGACGGAGACGGCCGGCCCGACGAGCGACGTGACCGTCTCCGTCGCCAACGAGGACCCCGCCACGCCCGTGGTCATCACCGTCGGCGTCGCGCCGCCGGGCCACGCCGGCCTCGCCGTCGAGTTCGCGAACGGGACCGTCCGGGAGTTCCCGGACGCGACCGGTATCGACGACGTGCCGTCCGAGGTCCTGCCGCGGGCCGTCTCGCTGCGCCCCTACGGCGACGACGTGCAGACGCGCGTATACCGGTTCGACGCCGCGGCATCGGCGTCGGCCGTCTTCGAGGACGTACCGCGCAACGCGACGGTGTACCACTCGGTCGCGTTCGGCTCGGGGGACGCGCCCCTGGGGACGAGCGGCCGGCTGGAGTGCGGCCCGACCGCGCTGTTCGACACCGTGGACGTGACCGTGTACAACGACAGCGTCGTCTCGGTCGGAAACGGCTGTATCGAGTCGTAGCTACTCCAGCGTCGAGAGGACGAGCGTCGAGAAGTCCGTCTCCGAGAGGTCGTCGCGCTCCAGCGCGCGGAACCACCCCTCCCGAACCTCGTAGTGGCCCTTCGTGACCCGGTCGTCGGCGTCGGCGTCCTCGAACACCCACACCTCCACGTCCTCCGGCTCCCACTCGCCCACCTCCGGGATGCCCGCGAGGTCGCGCCCCTCCGTCTCGATGCCCGCGAGGTCGAGCAGCGTCCGGAGCAGGGTGCCGACCTGCCCGCGCGGCACGGACTCGCCGACCGCGGGCGACTCGTAGCCGACGTGTATCGCCCCCTCGTGGCGCTCGCAGTTCGTCACGTACAGTCCCTCGCCCATGAGGTGCGTCTCCAGCACGTCCCCGAGTTCCTCCGGCGAAAGCGTCACGTCCGGGCGTTCGCGCCCGCGAACTTAGCTCCTTACACTGGCTCCGGCGGCTCGTCCTGGTAGGCGACGACCGCCTCGCGGAAGTCGTCCGGGATGCGGGTGGGTTCGCCGTCCGCGACGGCGACGTGCGTCATCGTCCCCTCCGCACAGACGGTGCCGTCCGTGTGCCGGCACTCCCACGCGAACGTCATCGACGACTCGCGTATCTCGGCCGCCCGGATGCCGCAGACGAGGTCGTCGCCGAACTCCGCGAACGCGCGGTAGTCCACGTCCGTGTTGACGACGTGGAGGTCGAGGTCGCCCTCCTCCCACGGGCGGCCGACCTCGCGGAGGTACTGGCCGAACGTCTCGTCCTGGTAGGTGAGGTAGTTCCCGTAGAAGACGACCCCCTGCGCGTCCGTCTCCGCGAACCGGACGCGGGTGGTCCACACGTCGTGCATACCGGCACGGTGGCCGGGGACGGCATAAACGTCGCCCCGACGCTTTTGACGCCCCCGGCCCGAGGGCGCGTATGGAAACCGAGGCGGGCGTCGGACGGCTGGACGCGCTCACCGTCGCGGGCGCCGCCGTCGTGTTCGTCGCCGTGGCGGTCGCGTACGACCCCGTGCCGGCGGCCGCCGTCGCCGTCTTCGGGGGCGGCGCGGTCGGCCTGTTCCTCCGGGCGCGCCGGCTGAGCTGGTAGTCAGAGCCGGTCGGCGAGGCCGCCGCCCGACCCCGCGTCGAGGTAGGTGTCGCGCACCGTCTCCGCGAGGAAGCCGTCCGGGTCGAGGACGATGTAGACGGCGACGAACGGCTCCTCCCCGTGGTCGATGACGAACGTCTCGAACGGCGGGTCCGCCCCGTCGGTCACGCCCCCCTCCTCGTACGCCTCACGGCCGCCCGCGGCGCGCACGAGCAGGGGTTCGAGCGGCTTCACGCCGTCGCGGAACTCCTCGAACAGGTCGCGCTGGCCCGGCTGTTTCGCGAACGTGTAGACGACGCCGTTCGGGTCGCCGTCCGTCCCGTAGGTGACACGGGAGTTCATCCCGCTGCCGCTCTCGACCGCCCCCTCCCAGCAGCGGGTCGCGGCCTCGAACATCGTCTCGGTCGTGCGGACGAAGCGGAACCGGGTGGCGTCGGTCACCGCGGCCGACTCGACGCGGGGGTCGCCGTCGCGCCACGCGAGGTCGGCGCGGACGCGGTTGCCGACCGCGAGGTCCGGGGCGTCGCCGCGGGGGACGTACGTCGGGTCGCCGCTCTCGACGTCGAGCAACAGCCACTCGTCGTCGTCGCGGCCGGGAAGCACCCGGTAGGTCCCCGTGGTCGTCTGCTCCATGTGCTGAGCGACGGCGCGCGGCCCGAAAACCCCCGCGTTCGCGCCCGAGGTTCATACCCGAAGCCGGGACCACCCGCGACATGGCCGACCGCACCCTCGTCGCCTACCGCCGCGAGGCGGGCTACGACCTCCACTACGCGCACGACGGCGTCGCCCCCGACGCGCTCTCGCCGTCGGTCCCGTTCGGCGGGGCGAGCGACCGGGACCTCTCCCGCGTCCGCGACCGCCTCGCCCCGCTCGGCATCGACCTCGCGCCGGAGCGGGGCGGAACGGCCGTCGACCCCGTGCCGCTCGCGACGGGGCTCGCGTGGGACGAGGTCGTCGCCGGCCTCGACTACCGCGCGTACGACCGCTGTCTCCGGGTCGCGGCCGACTGGACGGTCGAGCGCTTCCTCGTCTGCTACTTCGGGCTGGGCGACCGCGGCGGCGCGGAGCGCGACCCGGCGGGCGACGGCGCGCTGGTGCCCCTGACCGGGGACGAGGAGCCGTACGCGGTCGGCTGGTTCGAGGGGGTGAAGTCCGCGGTCGCGGACGCGGCGCGCTGCGGGCTGGTGGACGAGGCCGGCGCGCGCTCGTACATGGCCGGGCGCGCCCGGGCGTTCGCGGGCGACCGGGAGGCACACGTCGGGCTTTAGGCCGCGGCCGTCCTCCGCCGGGTATGGACGCGAGCGTGCTCGTGGACCCCTCGCCCGAGGCCGCGTGCGAGGCCGTCGCGGCGGGCATCGAGGCGGGCGAGGTGGTGAGCGTCTTCGGCCGGTGTGCCGTCGAGTACGAGGGGCGCGCGAGTTCGACGCTCGGGCCGGGCGACCGCCTGCTCCTCCTCAAGCCGGACGGCACCGCGCTCGTCCACACCGAGGAGGGCCACCAGCCGGTGAACTGGCAGCCCCCGGGCTGTGACCACGCGGTCGCGGTCGAGGACGGCGACCTCGCCGTCCACAGCACGCGGACGACGCCCGAGGAGGAACTGGACGTGCGCTTCGCGGCCGTCGCGCAGGTGTCGCGCTACGCCGCGACGGACGACTCGGAACTCGCGCTGGAGGGGACCGAGGCGGACCTGAAACGCCGGGTGCTCGACGACCCGGCGCTCGTGGAGGCGGGGTTCGAGCCGCGCGCCACGGAGCGCGAGACGCCCGCCGGGGCGGTGGACGTGTACGGCGTCGACGCCGACGGGAACACGGTCGTCGTGGAGCTGAAACGCCGCCGGGTCGGTCCCGACGCCGTCGGCCAGTTGGCGCGGTACGTCGAGGCGCTCCGCCGGGACAGCCACGAGGGCGCGAGCGTCCGGGGCGTCCTCGTCGCTCCCTCCGTGACGGACCGCGCGCGGGAACTGCTCGCCGAGCGGGGGCTGGAGTTCGTCGCCGTCGAGCCGACCGCGTGACGCGAACGACATAATAGCCGTCGGGCGCGTACACGACCCAACGTGGAGACGCAACGCCGGGACAGGCTCGCGCTCGCCGCGGTCGTGTTCACGGTGCTGTTCGCGCAGGTACTGCTCTACCCCGGGGTCCCCCAGCTGGTGGCGTCGCTCGGCGGGAGCGGCCCCCTCGACGCCGGGACGTGGTTCCTCGCCGCGGAGTTCGCCGGCTTCGTCCTCTTCGCGGGCGTATGGGGCGCGCTCTCGGACGCCGCGGGCGGTCGCCGCCGCTTCATCGCTATCGGGGCCGTGGGCGGCGGGGTGGCGTACGCCGTCCTCGCCGCGCTCCCGGCCGTTCCCTTCGCCGCGGTGCTGGCCGTCCGGTTCGTGGAGGGCGCGTTCACCATCGGGGCCTTCTCGCTCGCCATCGCGACGCTGATGGACCTGGGCGGCGGGAACGGCCGCAACATGGGCGCGGCGGGCATCGCCATCGGCCTCGGGACCGGCCTCGGCGCGCCGCTCGGCGGCCAGCTGTACGGGCTGGGGCCGCGCGTCCCGCTGGCCGTCGCGGCCGTCCTGATGTTCGTCGTCGGGGTCGCGGCCCTCCGCCTGCGCGACCCCGAGCGCGCGGCCGGGGGCGCCCGGCCCGGCCCCCTCGACGCGCTCCGGACGGTCCGCGAGCGGCCGGCGCTCGGGGTGCCGTTCGCGTTCGGCTTCGCCGACCGCTTCACCGCCGGCTTCTTCGCGCTCGTCGGGGTGGCGTACTTCCAGAGCGAGTTCGGCCTCGGGCCGGCGGAGACGGGCCTGCTTCTGGGCGCCTTCTTCCTCCCGTTCGCGCTGTTGCAGTACCCGCTGGGCGCGCTCTCCGACCGGGTCGGCCGGGTCGGCCCGGTCGCGGCGGGGTCGTTCGCCTACGGCGTCGTCATCGTCGGGGTGTCGTTCGCGCCGACGCCCGCCCTCGCGGCCGTCGTGATGGCGCTGGTCGGCGCGTTCGGCGCGCTGTGTGCGCCGGCGACCCTCGCGCTCGTGAACGACCTCGCGGACGCGGAGGGGCGCGGGACGGCGACGGGCGGGTTCAACGTCGTCGGCTCGCTCGGCTTCCTCGCCGGGGTCGTGGGCGGCGGCCTGCTCGCCGACCGCCTCGGCTACGCGACCGCGTTCCTGGTCGCGGGCGGCGCGGAGATAGCCCTCGCGCTCGTGTTGTTGCCCGCGCTCCTCCGCATCGACGTGGAGCGCGTGGCGACGTTCGCGGGCGAGGACTGACCGCGCCACGCGTACGCTTATCTGCCCGCCCGTTGAAACGAGAGGTATGTCGAGCCAACGCGTCACGGAACTGCTGCGGAAGGCGTACTCCGACGAGATGGAGACGGTGATGAACTACACGACGAACTCCATCGTCCTCGACGGCGTCCGCGCCGAGGAGATCAAGGAGTCGCTGCAGGCCGACATCCAGGAGGAACTGAACCACGCCCAGCGGCTCGGCCGCCGGCTGAAGGTCCTCGACGAGAAGCCCCCGGGCTCCGCCGAGTTCACGGCGAGCCAGCACAGCCTCCAGCCCCCCGAGGACACGACGGACGTGCTCTCGGTCATCGAGGGCGTCCTCGACGCGGAGAACGACGCCATCGAGACGTACCGGGAACTCATCGACGCCGCGGAGGCGGCCGACGACCCGGTGACGGAGGACCTCGCCGTCGAGATACTCGGCGACGAGGAGAGCCACCGCATGGAGTTCCGCGGCTTCCGCAAGGAGTACCGGCAGGACTAGCGCCGCTCCGTTCTCACGACCCGGGACTCCCCGTCGAGCCACGCGGACAGCGTCCCGCCGTCGAGCGCGGCGAGCGAGCGGCCCGTCGTCGCCCCCGGCGGCACCGACGTGGCGAACAGCACCCCGTGGTCGGGACACGACACCGAGAGCATCGGGTACTCGTAGGCGGCGCGGACCGCCCCGTCGCAGGTCGGACAGGCCGCGTCGATGCGCTCGGGCGCGCGGTCGGCCCGCTCCGTGTACGTCCCCTGTAACACGGCGCCGACGGCCTCCATCCCCGCGTAGGTCGCCACGTACTCCCCGTCGCGCTCCACGACGAACCGGTCGCGGAGGCGGTCGAGGTGGTAGCTGAAGTTCCCCGCGTCGTCCACCCCGACGGCGCGGCGCAGGTCCGCGAACGACAGGCCGGTTCGCTCCCAGTTCAGTCGCCGCTCGGCCGCGAGCGCGCGGACGATGTCGAACCGGACCTCGTGGCTCAACAGCCCGAACGCCTCGGTCGGGGCGAGGCCGTCCGCGTCGTCCATGCGTCGTCGTTCCGAGCGGCGGACAGAACGGTTCGCCCTACTCGGTTGCAGGAAACCGTTAATCCGGGCGACACCCCAGAGCGGGGTATGTCCCTGCACGCGGAGACCGAGCGCGTCGGCGAGCGCGACCCGCCCGACCCGGCGGACGCCGCGGTCCGGGTCGACGGCCTGACCAAGACGTACGGGAGCGGCGACGCCGCGGTCACGGCCGTCGACGACGTGAGCTTCGCCGTCGAGGCCGGCACCGCCGTCGGCCTGCTCGGGCCGAACGGCGCGGGCAAGACGACGGCCATCAAGTCGCTGCTCGGCCTCGTGATACCGACACACGGCACCGCCGAGGTGGCCGGCATCGACGTCCACGCCGACCCCCGCGCCGCGTACCGCCACGTCGGCGCGATGCTCGAGGGGGCGCGCAACACCTACTGGCGGCTCACGGTGCGGGAGAACCTCCGCTTCTTCGCCGCGCTCGCGGGGCGAAAGCCCGCGGACGTGCGCGAGCGCCACGACGAACTGCTGGCGCGGTTCGACCTCACGGGAAAGGCTGACACGCCGGTCAAGGAGCTCTCGCGGGGGATGCAACAGAAGGTGTCGCTGGCCGCGACGCTGGCGCGCGACGCCGAGGTCGTCTTCCTCGACGAGCCGACGCTGGGGCTCGACGTGGAGTCGTCGCGGGAGCTCCGCCGGGAACTCCGGCGGCTGGTCGAGGAGTCGGGGATGACCGTCGTCGTGTCGAGCCACGACATGGACGTCATCGAGGCCGTCTGCGACCGCGTCGTCATCATGAGCGACGGCGCGATAGTCGCCGACGAGCGGGTCGCCGACCTGCTCGACCTGTTCCGCACGCGGAGCTACGCGGTCACCGTCGAGGGCGCGGTCCCGGAGCGGGTCCGGGCACGCCTGCGCGAGCGGTTCGACGCGGACGGGTTCGACGCCGTCGAGGCGGGCGAGCGGTTCACGGCGCGCGTCGTCGGCGACGGCTTCTACGAACTGACCGACACGCTCCGGGACGCGGGGCTGACGGTGGCGGACTTCCAGACGGCCGAACCCGACCTCGAGGACGTGTTCCTGCGGGTCACCGGGAGGGACGACGCGTGAGCGCCGCGACCGAGCGGGCGGGCGTCGGGACGCTCGTGTGGGCCGTCGCGTACAAGCGCGCGCTGCTCCTGGTTCGCTACCCGGCGAACACGCTCGCGTCCGTGCTCGGCATCTACCTCTTCTTCGCGGTCATCTTCTTCGGCGGGCGGGCCGCGGTCGGGGGGATGGGCGGCGGGGCGGGCGCGCTCGGCGGGACGTTCGACGCGCTCGTCGTCGGGTGGTTCCTCTGGACGATGTCCACCGTCGCGTACTTCGGGCTGGCGCAGGGCATCACCCAGGAGTCGCAGTGGGGGACGCTCGAACAGCTGTACATGTCGCCGTACGGCTTCGGCGCGGTGATGGGCGCGCGGGTCGTCGCCCTGCTCGGCGAGAGCCTGCTGTGGGGCGGGAGCGTCCTCGTCCTGATGCTCGTCACCACCGACCGGGCGCTCTCGGTCGATGTACTCACCGTCGTCCCGGTCGTCGTCCTCGCGCTGCTCTCCGTCGTGGGAATCGGCTTCGTCTTCGCCGGGGCCGCGCTCGTCTACAAGCGCATCGAGAACGTCACCCAGCTGATGCAGTTCGTCATCATCGGGCTGGTGGCCGCGCCGGTCGCGGACCTCCCCGCCCTGCGGTACCTCCCGCTCGTGCAGGGGTCGTCGATGCTCCAGCAGGCGATGGGCGAGGGGACGCGGCTGTGGCAGTTCCCGGCCGCGGAGGTCGCCGTCCTCGTCGCCGCGGGCGTCGGCTACTGTCTCGCGGGCTACGCCGTCTTCCGGGTCGCCGCGCGGCGCGCGCGCCGGGAGGGGCTGATGGGGCAGTACTGAGCGCAGATTCGTCGCTATCACAACGGCCTTCCCGGGGGGTGCCGAAGGCCGGGTATCAGGTGGCACCCGTGAAGAAGAGCGAATACGCCGACGACTACCCCGACAAGACCCTCTACCTCCCCGGCCCGACGGAGGTCCGCGAGGACGTCATCGAGGCGATGGCCGAGCCGATGTTCGGCCACCGGATGGACCGGATGACCGACCTCTACACCACCATCGTGGAGGACACCAAGGACTTTCTCGACACCGAGGAGGACGTCATCGTCCTCACGGCCTCCGGGACGGAGTTCTGGGAGGCGACGACGCTGAACCTCGTCGAGGACCGGATGCTCGTTCCCACGAGCGGCGCCTTCTCCGAGCGACAGGCGAACGTCGCCGAACGGCTGGGCAAGGGCGTGGACCGCATCGAGTACGAGTGGGGCGAGGCGGTCAAGCCCGAGGACGTGCGCGCTGCCCTGGAGGAGCGCGACTACGACGTCGTCGGGATGGTCATGAACGAGACCTCGACGGGCGTGCGCAACCCCGTCGAGGCCATCGGCGACGTCGTGGCGGAGTACCCGGACACCCTGTTCGTCGTGGACGCCATCTCCTGTCTCGGCGGCGACCGCATCGACATCGAGGGCCACGGCATCGACTGCATCTTCACCTCGACGCAGAAGGCGTTCGCCATGCCCCCGGGGCTCGCCGTCTGTACGGTGAGCGAGGCGGCCTACGACCGGGAGGTCGCCGCCGAGTCGGCCTCGTGGTACGGCGGCTTCCAGCGGAGCCTCGACTACTACGACCGGAAGGGCCAGACCCACTCGACGCCCGCGATTCCCCTGATGCTCGCCTACCGGAAGCAGATGAAACACATGCTGGAGGAGGGGCACGCGGCGCGGGATGCCCGTCACCGCGAGATGGCCGAGTACACCCGCGACTGGGCCGAGGAGCACTTCGGCCTCTTCCCGGAGGCGGGGTACGAGTCGCGGACGGTCACCTGCGTCGAGAACACCGCCGGTATCGACGTGGCCGCGACCATCGACGCGGTGAGCGAGGAGTACGACTTCGTCTTCTCGAACGGCTACGGCGACATCGGCGAGGAGACGTTCCGCATCGGCCACATGGGCGAACACACCGTCGAGAGCGTGAAGGCGCTCACCGACGCCATCGAGGACGTCGCGGACCTATAGCCGCCGGCGAACCGCGCGGGCGAGCGCGAGGACGGCCGCCGCCGCGACCGCGCCGACGGCCACACGCCGGCCCGCCGGCCCCACGGCGCGGTGCCCGCACACCGCACAGACGTGGACCTGTCGCCACCCCCCGCCCGTGGTGTACCGTCGCTCGTAGCTGTCGGGCGCGCCGCAGCGGGGACACGTCGTCGGAGGGGTCACGCCCGACCGTCGGCCGCCGGGCGGTATAGACGTGTCCCTCGTGGGCCACTTTTATCATCGAGGAGCCGTGGACGACCCGATACGATGACGGGACCGGGAGCGAGCATCGACGAACTCGACGAGCGGGCGGCACAGGCGCTCGAACACGCCGAGGACGACGAGGCCCGCTATCAGCTGCGGGCGCTGCGCCAGCGGTTGGTCCACGAGCGCGAGGGCTGACGGCGTCGCGCGCGTAGGGACCGATTTTTGCCGACCGCGGACGGAGCGCGTGTAATGACCGAACAGACGGACATCTCGTCGTTCGAGGACGACGGGAGCGGGGAGGCGGACGCCGACTCCGACCCCGACCCGGAGTCGGAGCCGGGAGAGAACCCCTACCTCTCGGACCCGGACACCGAGTTCGAGCCCGTCGCGGCCCTCGACGCCGAGGCGGCCCGCGAGCAGGCCGCCCTGCTCCGGGAGGCCGTCCGCTATCACGACCACCGCTACTACGTCCGCGCGGACCCCGAAATCGGCGACCGGGCGTACGACGCGCTGTTCTCGCGGCTGCGGGAGCTGGAGGACGCCTTCGACCTCGACACCGACGGCTCCCCCACGGGGCGGGTGGGCGGCGAACCCGTCGAGGAGTTCGAGACGGTCGAGCACGTCGCGCCGATGCGCTCCATCGACTCCTCCGGCGAGGAGGCGGAAGTGCGGGAGTTCGCCGACCGCGTCGAGCGGGCGGTGGGCGAGCAGGCGTTCGTCTGCGAGCCGAAGTTCGACGGCGTCTCCGTCGAGGTCGTGTACGAGGACGGCAAGTACGAGCGGGCGGTGACCCGCGGCGACGGCACCGAGGGCGACGACGTGACGCGCAACGTCCGCACCATCGCCTCGGTCCCCGAGCGGCTGCGGGGCGACCACCCCGACTTCCTCGCCGTCCGCGGGGAGGTGTTCATGCCCCGCGACGCGTTCAACGCCTACAACCGCGAGCGCGTCGAGCGCGGCGAGGAGCCGTTCGCCAACCCCCGCAACGCGACGGCCGGTACCATCCGCCAGCAGGACCCGGCCGTGGTCGCGGAGCGCCCGATGGACTGCTTCTTCTTCGAGGCGCTCGCGGGCGCGGACTTCGACACCCAGTGGGAGCGACACGCGACCCTCCCCGAGTGGGGCCTGCAGGTGAACGACGAGGTGGAGCGGGTGGCGGACATCGACGGCGCCATCGCGTACCGGAACGCGATGCTCGACCGGCGCGACGACCTCGACTACGAGATAGACGGCGTCGTCGTCAAGGTGGACGACCGCGACGCCTGCGAGGAGTTGGGCGCGACGGCCCGGGCGCCGCGGTGGGCGTTCGCCTACAAGTTCCCCGCGCGCACCGAGGAGACGACCGTGCGCGACATCGCGGTGCAGGTCGGGCGCACCGGGCGGCTGACGCCCGTCGCGCTGCTCGACCCCGTGGAGGTCGGCGGCGTCACCGTCTCGCGCGCCTCCCTGCACAACCCCGACCAGATACGCGACCTCGACGTGAACGTCGGCGACCGGGTGAGCGTCCAGCGGGCCGGCGACGTGATACCGTACGTGGACGCCGTCGTGGAGAAGGACAGCGAGGGCCACTTCGCGTTCCCGGACCGCTGTCCCGTCTGCGACTCCGCGGTCGAACACGACGGCCCGCTCGCCTTCTGTACCGGGGGGCTGGCCTGCGACGCACAGCTCCAGCGCGCGGTCGAACACTACGCGAGCCGCGACGCGCTCGACATCGAGGGGCTGGGCGAGAAGTCCGTCGGACAGCTGATGGAGGCCGGTCTGTTGACCGGGCTCCCGGACCTCTACACGCTCGACCGCGACGCCGTCGCCGAGTTGGAGGGCTGGGGCGAGACGAGCGCGGACAAGCTCGTGGCCGCCGTCGAGGCGAGCCGAGAGCCGGACCTCGCCGACTTCCTCGTCGCCATCGGCGTCCCGGAGGTCGGACCCACCGTCGCCCGCGACCTCGCGCGGGCGTTCGGCACCTTCGAGGCCGTCCGCGCGGCGAGCAGGGAGGAGCTCGAATCCGTGGACGGTATCGGCGAGGTCGTGGCGAACGAGATACGGGAGTTCTTCGACTCGGAACGCAACGAGGCGGTCATCGCCGGCCTGCTCGACCACGTCAGTCCGCGGGAGACCGAGGTGGAGACGGGCGACGCGCTCGCGGGCCTGACGTTCGTGTTCACCGGGTCGCTGCCGGGGATGACGCGCGGCGACGCACAGGAACTCGTGGAGCGCCACGGCGCGAACGCCACCTCGTCGGTGTCGGGCAACACGGACTACCTCGTCGCGGGCGAGAACCCCGGCGCGAGCAAGACGGCGGACGCGGAGGAGAACGACGTGCCCGTGCTGGACGGGGCGGGGTTCCGCGAGCTACTGGCCGACCGGGGAGTCGAGACGGACGGCGAGAACGGGGGGTAGTCCTACGAGCGGTCGATGTCGAGTTCCTCCTGGAGGTCCTCCAGCCAGCCGTCGGACTTGAGTTCCTCCAGTCGGTCGCGGAAGTGGTCCTCACAGAGGCCGACCTTGATGTGGTCCTTCTCGACCGCGACGGCGGCCTCGCGCTCGCAGTAGTGACACTGCATACGACCGGCTACGCGGTCGCGGGTGAAAACGGCTACGGGTGTGGCAACCCCGCGGCGGCCCGGAACCGCTCGTAGCCGTCGGCGTCGAGCCCCGCCTTCCCGAGTTCGTCGTCGTGGGCGTCGCTCCCTCCGGTCGGAACGAGGTCGTAGCGGTCGATGGCGTCCTCGACGAGCGACGCCTCCACCTCGCGGCCGTAGGGGTAGTAGCGCTCGACGGCGTCGAGGTCCGCACACAGTTCCAGCGCGGCCGCGGGGTCCTCGTAGCGGAACGGGTGCGCGAGGCCGACCAGCCCGCACGCGTCCGCGAGGAGGTCGCGCCCCGTCCCGAAGTCGGGAACCTCGCGGGCGACGAAGCAGGGACCGTCGTCGCCGATGAGGTCGTCGAACACCTCGTTCACGGTCATGTCGGTGCGCTCGGCGACGGCGCGGGCGATGTTCGGCCGGCCGATGCCGGGCCGCGCCTCGATGCCGAGGTCGATGCCCAGCCGGTCCTCGACGTTCTCGATGATGGCCGCGCCGCGCTGTGCCCGGTCGGCCTGCAGGCGTTCCGTCTCGCGTTCGAGGGCCATCGTCGGTTCGGCGGCGTAGCCGAGCAGGTCCACGCGGCCCGCGGGGCTCTCGACGCGGAGTTCGATGCCGTGTATCAGTTTCACGCCCTCGCGGTACTCGGTAGGGGCGTCGAGGTCCGGGTGGAGGCGGTCGTGGTCGGTGACGGCGACGACCTCGACGCCCGCCCGCTTCGCGGCGACGGGGACGTCGTCGAGCGCCATCTCGCCGTCCGAGTTCGTCGTGTGCGCGTGGAGGTCGGCGACGACGGGGGAGTCCATACCCGGACGAGGTCCGCCCCGGTGAAACCGCTTCTCCCTTTCAGGTCCTTAATGAATTACTATTGTGAAACCGCATCCATACACAACGTTCATTAAGGATTCCCGGTTCGGTAGAGGTATGCGATTCATGTCCGACGCGGACGCGAACCTCGACGCGCACAGCTATCCGGCGACGGCGTCGGAGCTCATCGACGCGTACGGCGAGACGGAACTGGAGCTCCAGAACGGCTCCGAGACGTTCGGCGAGGCGCTCGGCCGCCTCGGCGAGACGACCTACCACGACGCCGAAGACGCGAAGCAGGCGGCGATGTCCGCGGTCTCGGAGGGCGCCATCGGCCGCAAGGGCTACTCGGACCGCGACGCCCCGACCGTCGGCGAGGACGGCCCGGCGCAGGTCTCCTTCTAGAGCGCGTTTCTCCGCTTAATCCAGCCACTCGATAGCGTCGCCCGTGTCGAACGGGAGCGTCCCGACGCGGTACCCCTCCACGCGGCCGTCGGGACGGGCGCGGAACACGACCGTCGGCCGATGGGCCACGGACGGCCGCTCGGCGCGGAGCGTCGCCCACTCGTCGTCGCGGAAGGAGGAACAGTCCACGAACAGGGTCGCGGATGGGTGTTTCTTCAGCTGGTCGTTCGTCTTGGCGTCGGCCGTCTCGCGGACGGCCGCGACGGGCGTGTCCGCGCGGCTCCGGCGCGCCGGCGGGCGCGGCCGGGTCACCTCGACGAGGTGGCCGCCGGCGACCCGGAAGTCGAGCGCGTGGCCGCTGTCGAGCTGGATCTCCGGCTCGAAGTCGAGGCCCGCGTCGACGAGCAGTTTCGCCACGACGAACTCGCCCATGGTCGCGGCCATCCGGCCCACGTCCATCCCCCGGCTCGTCCCGAGCTTCGACGCCATCGTGTAGCGGTACTCGTCGAGTTCGCCCGAGGCGAGCGCCCGCTCGAAGAAGGCGAGCGCCTCGTCGCGCGTCGCGTCGGGGAAGCCGCCCGCGTGTTCGTCGAAGAAGGCGCGCGTCGTGTCCCGTCCGTCCTTCGAGAGGAAGACGGGGAGGAAGAACCACGCGACGTGGTCGTACTCCGCGAGCCACGGGTCCACGAGTTCGAGGCGCGCGAGCAGTTCCCGCTGGGCCCACCGCGCCACGGGGTACGGGACCTCGGTGAAGTCGTACTTCTCCGTGCGCCACAGCGCCTCCGGCGTCGTCGTGTTCCCCATCCAGTACGCCCGGCCGCCGTCCCAGCAGAACAGCGCGAAGTCGCCGTTGTCCATCTCCAGCCGCCGCGCCTCGTACCCCCGCGGCGGGTCGAACCACGGGCGTTCGAGGCGCGCGCCGAACGCCTCGTCCAGCGGGCGGAGCAACCGCTCGCGCACCCGCTGTTCGTTCCACGACCCGTTCGACCGACGGAAGCGCAACGGCCCTGCCACACGACCCCTTGTGTGCGCAGGGGTTAACGCGTTGTGACCCGGCCGTCCCCCGAATTCACCGATGCATTAATAGGGAACAATTCACAAGTGACAATGTCTACCATGAGCATGGGAGCATATGACGAGGACGAGCACGAACGCCGCGAATCCAAGGCCGCGAACGTCGACACCCACACCGACGACGAGCGGACCGAGTACCGCGGGAGCGTGAGCTACGACTCCGGCGACTCCACCGAGGCCCTGCTCGACCAGTTCGAGCGGATCAAGTCCGACCGCTGAACGTCCCCCTCCTTCCGAACGCCGCCCCCGACAGCGGCATCGCCGGCGGTAGCCTCTTTCCGCCCCGGCGCGTAGCCGGGCCATGGCGAGCGAGCCCTGCGACGGCTGCGGGCGCAAGGTGACGATAGCCGGGGGTATCGCGAACATCTGGACGTTCGGTGGCGACGAGACGGACGGCCTGGCGCTCGAACTCGCGGACGGCACGGACCACCTGCTCTGTTACGACTGCATCGAGCGGCTCCCCGACGAGGCGACGGCCGCGGACGTGGCCGCCCTCGCCGAGTGACACGGAGGGGTTTTCACCCCGCGAGCGAAAGCGGGTGACGTGAAACCGGAGCGGATGGAGTCGGAGTTCCCGGCACCCTCGTTCAGGGGTGCCCAACAGGAGGCGCTCCGGCGCATCCGCGCGGCGTTCGAGGCCGGCAACGACGTGGTCCTCGTGCGCGCGCCCACCGGCTCCGGCAAGTCGCTGCTCGCGCGGGCCATCGCCGGCTGTGCGAAGACGCCCGGCGAGACGGACGACGTGGAGGCGTACGGCGCGTACTACACCACGCCGCAGGTGTCACAGCTCGACGACGTGGAGGGCGACGACCTGCTCGACGACTTCTCCATCATCCGCGGGAAGGGGAACTACGACTGCATCCTCCCCGGCGAGACGGACACGCCGGTCACGGAGGCCCCCTGCGCCCGCGAGACGGGCTTCGACTGCCCCGTCAAGCACCGCTGCCCGTACTTCTCTGACCGCGCCATCGCCTCCAACCGGAACATCGCGGCGATGACGCTGGCGTACTTCATGCAGACGGCCGGCTCCGACGTGTTCGGCAAGCGCGACGTGGTCGTGGTGGACGAGGCCCACGGCCTCGCGGAGTGGGCGGAGATGTACGCGACCATCGACCTCTCGCCCGGCCGCGTCCCGGTGTGGGACGCCTGCGAGCCGCCCGCCGTCGAGGGGCTGACCGACGTGGAGGGGTACGCCGAGCGCCTGCTCCGCGTCTGCGGCCGCCGGCAGGAGGAGCTCCGCTCGAACGCCGAGCTCTCGCGCTCGGAGGTGGCCGAGCGCGACCGGCTAGCCGAACTCACCCGCGAACTCCAGTGGTTCTTGGAGGACGCCCGCGACCCCGAGAGCCCGACGACGTGGGTCGTCGACCAGGACGACCGGGGCGCGATTACGGTGAAGCCGATGGACCCCGCGCGCTACCTCCACCACACGGTGTGGGACCGGGGCAACAAGTTCGCGCTCCTGTCGGCGACCATCCTCAACAAGGAGGCGTTCTGTGCCAGTTGCGGGCTGAATCCCGACAACGTCGCGCTCGTGGACGTTCCCCACACGTTCCCGCTGGAGCACCGCCCGCTGTACGACGTGACGTGCGGGAAGATGACCTACGAACACCGCGACGAGACGCTCCCGAAGGTGGCGCGCACGGTCGTCCGCCTGATGCAACACCACCCCGACGAGAAGGGGTTGGTTCACGCGCACAGCTACGCCATCGCGGAACGGCTGGTCGAGCACCTCCGCGACATGGGCGTGGGCGGGCGGGTTCGGACCCACGACTCGGAGAACCGCGACGCGGCGCTGCTCGGCTGGAAGGCGGAGGACTCCAACGCCGTTTTCGTCTCCGTGAAGATGGAGGAGGCGCTCGACCTGAAGGGCGACCGCTGTCGCTGGCAGGTGATATGCAAGGCCCCGTACCCGAACACCCGCGACTCGCGGGTCGCCCGGCGGCTGGAAGAAGGGCAGTGGGGCTGGTACTACCGGGCCGCGCTCCGCACCGTGATTCAGGCCGCCGGCCGCGTCGTTCGCGCGCCCGACGACTACGGGGCGACGTACCTCGCGGACTCCTCGCTGCTCGACCTGTTCGAGCGGGCGGCCCACGACACCCCGGACTGGTTCGCGGAGCAGGTCGCGGCCATGACCGCGCCCGACCTGCCGGCGTTCGACCCGAGCGCGGCGAACGCGGGCGGAAGCACGCCCTCCCGCCCGCGTTCGACGCGCACGACGGCGGAGGACGACGGCGGTCCGCCCCCGTCGCTGGACGACCACCCGCTCGGCGACGTGTGGGGCACCGACTAGAGGACGAACGACGCCGCGTACGCCACCGAGGAGAACACCATCAACAGCACCATGAACAGCGCGAACACCTGCTGGCGGTCCATACCTCCCCTTCCCGACGCGCGGACATAGGCCTGACGGGGGCGAACGGCCCAAAAGCGGCGCGTACCGGGTGAAAGTGACCGCACGGAGTCGGCACCCGTCCCCCGCGGGTTACCGCCGGCGGTCGATGTCCCGAACGCTCCCCGAGGAGTTAGCCTCGCCTCCCGGGCCGTGCCCACGGCGTGGGCGCGTCAGAGGTCCGCCGGACGGAGCCGTTCGCCGGCTTCGGCGAGCGCGTCGAACCGCTCGCCGACCCACCCGACGACGCGCTCGTCGCCCGTTTCGAGGTACGCCGCCGGGGCGGCGCGCTCGTCCGTGAGGCCGAACGCCGCCCGGCCGTCCACGAGGCCGACGCTGTACCCGAGCGTCTCGGCGGTCGTCCACGCCCGCACCCCCTCGCGGCCGAGGAGCGTGCGGGCCGCCCCGGCGAGGTCGGGGTCCTCGCGGAGCGCGGCGGCGGCGGGCGCGTCGAAGACGGCCTCGAACCGCTGGCCGGCGTCGAGCCCCTCGGCCGTCGCCGCGAGCGTCTCGGCGGTGACGGCACCCGCGAGGAGTCGGATGTGGCCGCCCTCCGACAGCGGTGCGAGCGCCCGACGAACCGGCTTGAGCGGGTCGCCGGGCGTGGCCGCCACCACCTCGGCGTCGAGGTACGCCTCCATGCCGAGGTCGCGAGCACCGTCCGGGAGCAGGGCGACGGCGTCGGCGACGGCGTTCGCCGCCCCGATGTCGTCGAGACACTCCCCCACGGACGCGGCGACGTACGCGCCGAGCGGGGTCGCGGCCCACTCCCCGCCCGCGGCGGTCGCCCACCCGCGCTCCTCGAACTCGGCGAGGGTGCGCCGGAGCGTCTCGCGCGCGACGCCGTCCTCGCGGAGGCGGTCGCGGGTCGTCGGCCCCGACGCCACCCGCGACAGCAGGCGCACCCGCGTCGCGGAGCGGGCGAGGTAGGCCACGTCGTCGAGCGCGCCGTCGTTCATGGCCGGCCTGCGAGCGGCCGGGGCAAAGCCTTGGGGGTCGGTGTCACCCGAGGCGCACGGGGTCGTCCGCGGGCGCGACCGACACCGCGACCCGGTCGCCGACCGCGAAGTCGTGGCCCTCGTGGAAGACGAGTTTCGCGCCGACGCCGACCCGGGAAGCGAACAGCGACAGCCCCGTCGCGCGCTCGCCGTTCGCGGCGACGGCCACGTCGGCCCATTCGAGGTCGCGGCCCGCGGCCGTCCCGACCCGCGTCCCGAGCAGCGAGAGGTCACCCTCGCGGGGGCGGAACACCCCGCCGCCCGTGTAGTGCGGGAGGCCGCCGTCGAGCGGGACGCCCTCGTCGCTCGCCAGCGCGTGAAAGCCGTCTCCGTCCCCGTTCCCGTCCCCGTCACGGGCGGGCGTGTCGAGCGTGACGTGTTCCGGTCCCGTTTCGACCACGTCGCCCGCGCCGTCCCACGCGACCGGCGCGACGGAGACGTCGAGCGAGAGCGGGAGCGACCCCGACGCCCGGTAGGGGTTCGCGTCCGGGTCGCGGAAGCCGAGGTGGAGGTGGTCGTCCACCCACCGGCCGAAGAAGCCCGAGCGGACGAGCGTGCCGAGCGAGTCGCCGACGGCCACCTCGTCGCCGGGCGCGACCCCCGGGTCGACGTGGAGGACCCGCGCGACGCGCTCGCCCGTGTCCACGAGGATCAGGTGGTCGGTATCGACGGCGTACGGCTTCGGGGGACAGCGCACCGTCCGGGTGTCGAGCACCTCCCCGGCGACGGGCGAGGGGGCCGGCCCGCCGTTCTCACCCGGATAGAGGTCGACGGCGTGTCCGCGGTCGTGGGCCGGGTACGGGGAGTTGTACAGCGAGAACCGCTCGTAGCGAGCCACAACGTCCCCGGGAAGCGTGACCATACCGGAGGGAGGGAGCGCGACCCTTTAGCCGCCGCGCTCCCGACCGTGCGTATGCGAATCGTGCGGGGACGCGCGGGCGAGGTCGAGGAGGACCGCGCGGTCACGGCCGCGCTCCGTGCCGACACCGCCGAGACCGGCGAGGGTGCCGTGCGCGCGTGGACGCCGCACCGACAGGTCGCCTTCGGCCGACGCGACGCCCGCGCGGACGGCTACGAGCGCGCCCGCGAGGCCGCACGCGACCACGGCTTTCCCCCCTACGAGCGCGACGTGGGCGGCCGGGCCGTCGCCTACACGGGGAACACCGTCGCCTTCCTGCGGCTGGAGCCGGTCGCGGACATGCGCCGCGGGATGGACGAGCGCTACGACGCCGCGGTCGCGGACGTGGCGCGCGGACTCGAAACGGTGGGCGTGCGCGCCGAGCGCGGGGAGCCGCCCGGGTCGTTCTGTCCCGGCCAACACTCGCTGTCGGCGGCGGGGAAAATCGTGGGCCTCGCCCAGCGCGTCTCGAAGGGAGTCGCCCAGACGGCGGGCATCTGTGTCGTTCGCGACCACGCCGGGATAGCCGAGGTGCTCGACCCGGTGTACGCGGCGCTCGACGTGCCGTTCGATCCCGACTCCGTGGGGAGCGTGGCGCGGGCGGGCGGCGACGGCGACCCGGAGCGGGTGGCGCGAGCCATCGAGGCCGCGCTCGTCGGGGACCGCGAGGCGACCGTCGAGCGCGTGCGATAGCGGGGGCTTTACCGCGGTCGGTCGCCGAGTCGGCGTATGCTCTTCGAGAACGCGACGCTCGCCGACGGCCGCGTGGAGGACGTGCGTGTGGCCGGCGAGACGGTCGCCGCCGTCGGGGCCGACCTCGACGCCGGGGCGGACGAGCGGGTCGTGGACGCGACCGACCGACTGCTCCTGCCGGGGATGATAGACGCCCACGTCCACTTCCGCCAGCCCGGCTTCCCGCACAAGGAGACGTGGGCCACCGGGTCGCGCTCGGCGGCCGCGGGCGGCGTGACGACCGTGGCCGACCAGCCGAACACCGAGCCCCCGACCGTGGACGGCGCGGCGTTCGACGCGAAGGCCGACCTCGCCGCGGCGTCGCTCGTGGACTTCGGCATCAACGGCGGCGTCACGGCGGCGTGGGACCCCGACTCGCTGTTCGACCGCCCGCTGTTCGCGCTCGGCGAGGTGTTCCTCGCGGACTCGACGGGCGACATGGGCATCGAGGCCGACCTGTACGCGGACGCCGTCGAGCGCGCGGCGGCGGCGGGCGCCCGGGTCACCGTCCACGCCGAGGACGCGACGCTGTTCGACGAGTCGGCGCGCGAGCGCGACGACGCCGACGCGTGGAGCGCCTACCGGACCGCCGAGGCCGAGGCCGTGGCCGTCGAGCGCGCCTGTCGGGTCGCGGCGGAGGCGGGCGCGACGGTCCACATCGCCCACACCTCCACGCCCGAAGGCATCGACGCCGCCGCCGAAGCGGGGATGACCTGCGAGGTGACGCCCCACCACCTGCTCCTCTCGCGCGACGACCTCGAGGAACTGGGCACGCACGGCCGGATGAACCCCCCGCTCCGGAGCGAGGAACGGCGCGAGGCCGTCTTCGAGCGGGTCGCGGACGGAACGGTCGATATCGTCGCGACCGACCACGCACCCCACACCCGCGCGGAGAAGGACGCCGGCATCTGGGACGCCCCCTCGGGGGTGCCGGGCGTCGAGACGGCGCTCCCGCTCCTGCTCGAACGCGCGCGACGGGGGGACCTCACCTACGAGCGGGTGCGCGACCTCACGGCCGCGAACCCCGCGGCGGTGTTCGACCTGCCGAACAAGGGCCGGGTCGCCGAGGGATACGACGCCGACCTCGTGCTCGTGGACCCCGAGGGGTCGCGGCCGGTCCGGGCCGCGGACCTCCACACGAAGTGCGACTGGACGCCGTTCGAGGGACGCGACGCCGTGTTCCCGGAGCTGACGCTCGTGCGCGGGACGGTCGTGTACGAGAGGGGTGAGGGGTTCGGCGACGCTGCGGGCGAGAACGTCCGGTCAGCGTAGGCGCGCCGACATCTCCAGTTCGAAGCTCCCGGTGTCGGAGGGCTCGAACCCCACCTTCTCGTAGAGGCCGACCGCGGCCCCGTTCCACCGTTCGACGGTGAGCCAGACCCGCTCCGCGCCGTCCTCGCGCCCCGCGCCGAGCAGCCCCTCGATGAGCCGCGACCCGATGCCCGCTTCCTGATACTCGTGGAGGACGAAGATGGCGAGTTCGTAGGCGTCGTCGTCGCCGCCGCCGTCGTCGAAGTCGGGAACGAGCGTGGCGTGGCCCACCACGCGGTCGCCGTGCCACGCGACGACGTTGGTCCCCGCGTCGGTGACGATGGTGTCGAGCCACTTCCGGACGTTCGTCTCGCCCGTCGGCGGGATACCCTGCGCGCGGTCCTCCGGGTCGAAGGCGACGTACATCTCCACGAGCGCCTCGCGGTCGGCCTCGCGGAAGCGCCGCACCTCCACCTCGCGGCCGTCGCGGTCGGTGAACGCGCGCGGCGGCGGCTCGTACGGGCCGGCGACGTCGTCCGGATAGACGCGGCTCATCGGACGAGCGTCACCGAGACGGGCGCGTTCAGGAGGACGAACTCCGCGATGGAGCCGAGCTGTATCTTGCCGAGCGGACTGGTCTCGCCGCCGCCCAGCACGATGCGGTCGAACCCCTCCGCCTCCGCGAGGTCGACCAGCGCGCTTCCGGGGTCGCCCGCGACCGGCCGGACCTCGGCGTCCAACCCCGCGTCGGCGAGCCGCTCGCGCGCCCGCTCCGCGACCGCCGACTGCGACGGCTCGGAGTCCGGGTTGTCGAGGACCGCGACGACGAGGTCGTCGCCGGCCTCCAGCGACCGCTCGATGGTCCGGTCGAGCGCCCGTATCGAGTCCTCGCTCCCGCCGATACCCAACAGCACGTGCATGCGCCCGGCAACGCCGGCCGGGGGCAAAAGCGTCCCGGCGACGACGCGGGGACGGCGCGATGGCGGCGCGCTTTTGTCCCGGGGCGGCGACCCCTCGGTATGGGCGTCGCCGAGAACCTCCGGACGCGGGCCGACGAGGTGACCGTCTTCCTCGTGCTCGGCGCGGGGTTTCTCGCGCTGTTCGCCGGCTACCCGTACTTCTGGGCGATCTGGGTCATCGGGTTCGCGGTGGTGCTCCCGCTCGTGAGCATCCTCCTCGGGCTCGACGACGAGGAGGAGGAACCGGACGACGACGTCGAGGAGGGAGAGGACGCGCTTGACGCGCTCAAGCGGCGCTACGCCGACGGCGACCTCTCCGACGAGGAGTTCGAGCGGCGGCTCGAACGCCTGCTCGAAACCGAGAACCGCGAGGACGCGGCGGCCTACATCGAGCGGCGCGAGCGCGACGCGGAACGGGAGTGAGCGCGCGTCCGACACACGGCGGACGCTCGCCGACACGCTTTTTCGGAGCCGTACCCGAGTCGGAGCCATGACCGACGCGTCCGGAGCCGAGGAGGAGCGGACCGACCTGACGAGCGCCGTCCGACGGGTCGACGAGGGGGAGACGGAGGCGAGCGCCGAGGAGGTTCCCGAGGACGTCCGCGAGTACGCCCGCTTCTCGAAGATAGACGGCGCGACGTACGACCGGGCGAACGAGTTCCTCCGCGACCGCACCTACATCACCGCCCGCGAGTGGGCCATCGCGCGGCTGTGTGCCGACTTCCGCACCGAGACGGGCGTCGAGATGACGAAGATCGGCGAGAACCTCCCGCGCCTCGTCCCCTTCATGACGGACACCTACTCCCCGCAGGCCGTCAATCAGGCCCGCTCGTCGTTCGAGGGGAAGGTCCGGAAGGCCGGCGCGACGTTCCTCTACGGCGCGATGTGCGACTTCTTCACCGCCGAGGAGCTCGACGACCTGATGTACGAGGTGACGGAGGTCGCGAAGTTCCTGTTGGAGGTGGAGGGCGTCGAACTCTCCGTGGACGAGGAACTCGCCGCGGAGGACCGTATCTCCGAGGTGATGCGCGAGGTGCGCTCCCACTCCGCCGCGCTGCGCCACGACGAGGTGACGTGCCCGGAGTGCGGCCACACCCACGACGTCACCGCGGACGACTAGTCGGCGTCGAACCGCTCGTCGGGGAGGAAGGCCGCCGGGTCGTCGTGCTCGAACGTCACCGTATCGCGTCCCGACAGCCCCCGAACCCGGGTGTAGAGGACGCCGTCGTGTTTCCGTAGCTCACCTTCCTCCTCGCGCGTCCGCTCGTAGTACAGCGGGACGAGCGCCGCGGCCTCGCCGTCCGCGCTCTCGACAGCCACGCCGAGCAGTACGAGGTCACCCGCGATGCGTCTGAACACGTCGGTCGTGGGGAACTCGCGGCCCGCAACGAGGTCGGTAAGCGCCGCGTGCTCGTCGTCCGGGACGACGGCGACGAGACCGAACGGGCCCGCGTCGGCCGGAACGACGGTTACGTCGGCCGGTTCGACCGTGACCACCGTCCGGCCCTCCTCGCGGTACTCCTCGGCGGCCGCGTCGACGACCTCCAGCAGTCGCCGCCACGGCGCGGTCGGGTCGCTGCTCATACGCGGCGCTGGAGGGGAACGGGAAAGAGACTCACGGTCACACCGACAGCACCGGCTGGGACGCGTGCGCGAGGACGTACTCGGCCGCCTTCTCGATGACCGCGCTCGGGTCGCCGGTCAGCGGCTCCCGCGGAACGACGAGGAAGTCCGCCGCCACGTCGTCCGCGGCGTCGAGGATGACGCTACCGGGATGCCGCGAGAGCTGCGACAGCGAGAAGCCCGCGGCCATCGCTCGGCTCACCGGCACGTCGCCGGCCATCCGCTGTACCTCGTCCAGGAACGCCTCCGATTCGGCCGCGACCTCCTCGTCCGCCAGGTCCCCGGCTTCCACCCCGCGGACCATTCCCTCGCCCAACACGTACAGCGCGTGGACCGACGCCCCGTACGCGTCGGCTATCGCGACGCCGTACTCGACGGCCGCGACCGACTCCTCGCTCCCGTCGACGGGAACGAGGACCGTCTCGATCTCCATACCCCCGCTGGACCGGCGGGGAGCAAAAAGCCACCGCGGACGGGGACGCATCCCGGCGGTCGTGTGGAGAATCGCCCCAGCAGCCGCTCCGTGTCTCGGACCAAGCCAAGGGCCGGATTCGAACCGGCGTGTAGTCGCTCTGCAGGCGACCGCGTAAGGCCACTCTGCCACCTTGGCGCAGTCGTCGGTAGTGTACTGCCTCGGTTAAGTATAGCGGTCGGCGGTGCCGCCGCTGGGCGGTTCGCGTCGGAGCCATCGGCTCCGTCCGTAAATGAAAACGGCCCCACGGGCGCGGTGCCCGTGAGGCCGTGATATGATTGGCAGGCGGCGAACCGGATTTCCCAGAGGCTCGCGCACTCCAGTACTCGCCGGAACGCTGGCGGGCTTATCTTCCGTGTTCGGGATGGGTACGGGAGTGTCCCCGCCGCTATGGCCGCCTTAACGCCGATTCGCGGAGTCGAACCGCGATCCCCGCGTGGGGAACGCCTGTATCGGTGGTGCATGTGATGATGCAACCGTATGCATGTGCAATCCAGTTTGCGCCTGGACCCGTTCAATGGGTCAGTGCGATGATTGAGTGGCTTCGTCCGTTAGTACTCGCGGGCTGAACACCTCGTTACCTCGGTGCGTACACCCCGAGTCTATCGATCTCGTCTTGTACGAGTGGACTCAGTGGTACCTCTTTTCCAGGTGGGTTTCGAGCTTAGATGCGTTCAGCTCTTACCCCGTGTGACGTAGCTGCCCGGCACTTGCCCTCTCGGACAACCGGTACACCAGTGGTCACCATTCGTAGTTCCTCTCGTACTATACGAACGTTCCCGTCAGGTACCAAAACACCCCCAGTAGATAGCAGCCGACCTGTCTCACGACGGTCTAAACCCAGCTCACGACCTCCTTTAATAGGCGAACAACCTCACCCTTGCCCGCTTCTGCACGGGCAGGATGGAGGGAACCGACATCGAGGTAGCAAGCCACGCGGTCGATATGTGCTCTTGCGCGTGACGACTCTGTTATCCCTAGGGTAGCTTTTCTGTCGTCGATTGCCCGCATCGGGCAGGCAAATCGGTTCGCTAGACCACACTTTCGTGTCAGCGTTCCTCGTTAGGAAGAACACTGTCAATCCACCTTTTGCTCTTGCACTCTTCTTCGGGTTCCCGACCCGAATGAGGTGGACTTAGGGCGCGCTCGATATCCTTTCGAGCGCGTACCGCCCCAGTCAAACTGCCCGGCTATCGGTGTCCTCCTCCCGGAGTGAGAGTCACAGTCACTGACGGGTAGTATTTCACTAGTGGCTGGGTGGCCCGCTAGCGCGGGTACCTCTGTAATGCCTCCTACCTATTCTGCACATCAGCGACCATGTCTCAGCGACAGCCTGCAGTAAAGCTCCATAGGGTCTTCGCTTCCCCCTGGGGGTCTCCAGACTCCGCACTGGAACGTACAGTTCACCGGGCCCAACGTTGGGACAGCGGCGCTCTCGTTGATCCATTCATGCAAGCCGCTACTGAAGCGGCAAGGTACTACGCTACCTTAAGAGGGTCATAGTTACCCCCGCCGTTGACAGGTCCTTCGTCCCCTTGTACGGGGTGTTCAGATACCTGCACTGGGCAGGATTCAGTGACCGTACGAGTCCTTTCGGATTTGCGGTCACCTATGTTGTTACTAGACAGTCGGAGCGCCCGAGTCACTGCGGCCTGCCCATTTCCTGGGCAGGCATCCCTTATCGCGAACTTACGGGACTAATTTGCCGAATTCCCTAACGTCGGTTGTACCCGACAGGCCTTGCCTTTCTCCGGCATGAGCACCTGTGTCGGATCTCGGTACGGTTTCCATACTCGCCTTTTCACGGGCCCTAGGTTGAACCGGCTTACGCTATCCTGCCGTTCTTCCGCTTCGTGCCGTTACGGCTTCCACGGAGTTGGACAGTTCGACCACGCGAAGGCGTGGCCCGGTTGACCCCAAGGCGTCAGCTTTCAATGTATGGAAGCGCTGGAATATTAACCAGCTTCCCAATTTGTCCGTCTCGAATTACGAACGGACTTAGGACCGGCTAACCCTCGGCTGACAAACATTGCCGAGGAACCCTTGCTCATTTGGCCGTCGAGATTCTCACCCGACTATCGCTGCTACTATGGCCAGGATTTTCTTCACCGATCGGTCCACTCGAACTCTCGCCCGAGCTTCCGCCCAATCGGAGTGCCAACCTACACGAGCACCCTGTAACGGGTGCGGCTAGGTCTCGGTAGTGGACTTGAGCCCCGATCATTTTGGACGCCCCAAACCTCGGCCGGTAAGCTGTTACGCTTTTCTTAGAGGGTAGCTGCTTCTAAGCTCACCTCCCGGCTGTCTAGGGCTCGGGACCATCTTCAATCGCACTTAGTCCACATTTGGGGACCTTAACCCAGCTCTGGGTTGTCTCCCTTACGCTGCACAAGCTTACCCCGCGCAGCGGACTCCCTGCGTCAACGGCGTCCGTGAGTTCGGAGTTTGACAGGAAGGTGAACTCCTCTCGGAGTCCACGCTTCCAATCGGTCGCTCTACCCCACGAACTACCTCAACAGAGGTAATGCTTCGACATTTTTCGGTTGGAACCAGCTGTTTCCAGATTCGATGGGCCTTTCACCCCTACACACAGGTCACGGGAGGGTATTGTAGGACACCAACCCTAACGGACCTCCACGTAGCTTTCGCCACGCTTCGTCCTGCCCGCGCGTAGATCATCTGGTTTCGGGTCGTACCCGTTTGACTCCCCGCGCTTGAACACGGTGGCCCTGGCAATGCTGCGGCCGTATCGGTTTCCCTACGCCTTCCTGGGTACACCAGTTAGACTCGTCAAACAGGTACACTCCCTGGCTCGTTTTTCAAAACGCACGACGGAACATCGGCTCCTCTCGGTTCCTACTGCGGAATCGCTTCCGGGTCGTTTTCCGAGAGGCCTTTTATGCCCCGTCGCTCGATCGCCACCTGATTTCAGGCCCTATTGCACCTCCCTTCTCGGGGTGCTTTTCAGCGTTCGTTCACACTACTTGTTCGCTATCGGTCTCAAGTCGTACTTAGTCTTGGCAGTCGATGCCTGCCGAGTTCCCGAGGAATTTCCAATCCCCGGTACTCTGGTACTGACGCACGACGTACTGCACAACGATACGGGTCTGTCACCCTGTATCGAGCTCCGTTCCAGGAGACTTCTCGTTGCGGGTCGGTCGATGAAAGTCAGCCCTAACACCACATTGGCCGAAGCCTTCGGTTTGGACTGTGTCGCGTTCACTCACCGTTACTGACGACGTCACGTTCGTTTTCTCTTCCAGCTCCTACTAAGATGTTTCAATCCGGAGCGTTCCCTATTGCGCGAAGCAATTGTAGAGGGATTCCCATTCGGAAATCCATGGTTCTTCGCCTCCGTGCGGCTCCCCATGGCTTATCGCAGCTTGGCACGTCCTTCGTCGGCGCTTGAGCCGAGCCATCCACCAGGCGGCACAGTAGCCACGATCACTGAGCACAGTGAACGGGTCCAGTGAGCGCCTGGATTGCACGTACATACGGTTTCATCGCGGCACCCGGTTGCAAGCCGGTGTGCACATCCACCCTTCCCACCCCGCTCGCACGGCGTGGTGCATCGGTCGTACATCGGACGAACACGGTGCCACACATAAGGGGCACGGTTCGTCGCGTACATGGACCCACGGGGAGTCGAACCCCGGGCATCCTCCTTGCAAAGGAGGCACTCTACCACTGAGCTATGGGCCCTGGCAGCCGCGACCGGTAGCTACGCGTCGAGCGAGTAGCGGTCGCGACTGTAGCCCTGATGGTTCTAAGGTGCCCGGTCGGTGTCGCCGACCGAACCCACGAAGGTGGGCCGGGGTGAAACCCCGGTCCCGGTCTTTAGGAGGTGATCCAGCCGCAGATTCCCCTACGGCTACCTTGTTACGACTTAAGCCCCCTTGCGGAGCCCAGATTCGACCGTCGTGCGACGGCCTCATCCGGACCCCACTCGGGTGCTTTGACGGGCGGTGTGTGCAAGGAGCAGGGACGTATTCACCGCGCGCTTCTGACACGCGATTACTACCGAATCCAGCTTCATGCGGGTGAGTTTCAACCCGCAATCCGAACTACGACCAGGTTTAGGAGATTAGCTTCGCCTCTCGGCGTCGCGTCCCATTGTCCCGGCCATTGTAGCCCGCGTGTTGCCCAGCTCATTCGGGGCATACTGACCTACCGTTGCCCGTTCCTTCCTCCGCCTTGGCGGCGGCAGTCCCCCTAGTGTACCCAGCCATCGCGAGATGCTGCTGGCAACTAGAGGTGCGGGTCTCGCTCGTTGCCTGACTTAACAGGACGCCTCACGGTACGAGCTGACGGCGGCCATGCACCTCCTCTCAGCAGCGTCGAATAAGGTCATCAACCTGATCGTCATCACTGCTGTCGGAGCTGGTGAGATGTCCGGCGTTGAGTCCAATTAAACCGCAGGCTCCTCCGGTTGTAGTGCTCCCCCGCCAATTCCTTTAAGTTTCATCCTTGCGGACGTACTTCCCAGGCGGCTCGTTTCACGGCTTCCCTACGGCACAGCGCAGGCTCGTAGCCTGCGCCACACCTAACGAGCATCGTTTACGGCTAGGACTACCCGGGTATCTAATCCGGTTCGAGACCCTAGCTTTCGTCCCTCACTGTCGGATCCGTTCTCCTGAGGCGCTTTCGCCACCGGTGGTCCGTCCAGGATTACGGGATTTCACTCCTACCCCGGACGTACCCCTCAGGTCTCCCGGTCCCAAGCCACGAGGTTTCCGCCGGACGCCTACTGGTTAGGCCAGTAGATTTCCCGACGGACCTACGCGGCCAGCTACGGACGCTTTAGGCCCAATAATATCGGCCATCACTTGGGCTGCCGGTGTTACCGCGGCGGCTGGCACCGGTCTTGCCCAGCCCTTATTCGTGTACCACCTTACGGTACACAAAAGCGTAGGCTCTATGCCTACGCACTCGGTGTCCCCCTATCGCACTGTCGTGCAGTGTAAAGGTTTCGCGCCTGCTGCGCCCCGTAGGGCCCGGAATCTTGTCTCAGATTCCGTCTCCGGGTTCTCACTCTCATGACCCGTACCGATTATCGGCACGGTGAGCCGTTACCTCACCGTCTACCTAATCGGCCGCAGCCTCATCCTATGGCGCCGGAGCGTTTGGCGCTCCCAGCATTCAAGCTCGGGAGCGCTATCCGGGATTAGCCACAGTTTCCCGTGGTTATCCCAGTCCATAGGGTAGATCGGCCACGTGTTACTGAGCGGTTTGCTACGTTAGACGTGCAACTTGCATGGCTAAATCGGACACCGATAGCAATGGCCTCCGGCAGGATCAACCGGAATGTTCTCCAGCGGATGCTGGAGGGTTAGGCGGGACACATCTCCGAAGAGATGTGTATATCGCTATCTGTGGGATCGGTCGGCGACACCATACCGGGTGTCACCGAACCATCAGGGCTAACATCAGATTCGATCGTGTACGGCGGACCGCAGGGGTCGAATCCTCATTTCCTTCGGACCTGAACATACCCCTCGACGGGTCATAAACCCATCGAAGCTCGTTCGGGACCGAGACGAGACGACCGTCGAAGGCCATCTCGGTCACGTCGTGTGCGTTCCATCCGAGTGCCCTGTTACGTATAAGGCCGTCGGATTCGTCGCCGCGCCGTGCCCCGGTTGACCCGGGAAGCGCGTATTTGAATCCGAGCGCCCGTTCACGTATAAGGGCGTCGGAACGGAAGCGTGCTGTCACAGCCCGTCGGAGACGGGTGCGAGCGTGTTCCGTCCGAGTGCCCTGTTACGTATAAGGACATCGAATCGAACTCCGGCTTCGCGCACCGACCGAGTCGGAACGCGGGACACCGAGACGGTGTCCGGGCGGCGCGTCCCCGAGGGGAACGCCCCGCGCCTGTCACATCACAGTCGATGGGAGTGATACACTTAACCCCGTCGTATCGGGGGCGCTCCGTCATGCGGTTTCATGGCCCGGACACTCATGGTGAACCGTGCAGGATAGCGCGTCCGCTCGCGGCGTGGTGTCGCGCGGCCGGAGAACGGACCCTCACTCCGCGCTCGTACGCACGGTCGGGCCGGATGAGTGCCGCGCGTCCGTGCGTACGCGCGACGCGACTAAAGTGGCCCCGATACGCCGTCGAAAATGGGGGAGGAGTTCAGATCTCGTCGAGATGCTCGATGCCCTTCTTCGAGACGTTCGCCTCGGTTATCTCCGAGGGCATCCAGTCCGGCTTGTCGTCGGGAGCCGTCTCGTGCCAGGCCCAGCCGTCGTAGATGTGGACCTTCTTCGTCCCTTTCTCGCGGAGCCGGAGCTCCGTGTGTTCGGCGTGCTGTTCCGTGTCGGCCGGGTCGAGTCGTCGGGCGGCCTTCAGTGCCGCCTGTCTCGGGGTCCGTCCCGAGAAGACGCTCGTCTCGTTGCCGGTCGCGTCGCGCAGTGCGAAGTTCCGCTTGTCGTCGTCGGGAGCCATTTTGTATCGCCTCCATGATACCCGTGAACAGGGTGCATCTTAAACGTATCCCCCAAAACCGGGAGAAGGCGCGCGTTTCTTTAAGTTCTCGCCGGGGTTCGGGCCGGACTCGCGTCGAGCGGTCGGGGAACCGACAGCCGTCGTCCCCGTACGCACCACGGTACACTTATGTAGCCAGTGTGGCCAACGACACACCAACAACCGCGATGGTCCGCAAGAAGAAGCTCAGCCCGAGTGGCGCGAAGGACGAGAACGGCGAGTACCACAACGTCCACGTGAACCTCCACGAGGACGAGCTCGCCGTCGCCGGCCTCGACATCGGCGACGAGGTCTTCGTCCGTGTTCGCGACGGAAAGATCATCATCCAGAAGGCCGACCCCGACGAGGTCGAACACGAGTTCTGACCGGACCGCCTTTGCCCTCCCCGTTCCCCTTCTCATCCGATGCGTGCCTACGACGCGGTGAAGCCGGCGCTGTTCTCCCTGCCGGCCGAGACCGCACACGGACTCGGTCACGCGGCGCTCCGACTGGTACAGGACACGCCCGTCGCCGCGGCGCTCGCCGACCGGCTCGTCGTCGACGACCGGCGCCTCGAAACCGAGGCCTTCGGGCAGTCGTTCCCCAACCCCGTCGGCGTCGCCGCCGGCTTCGACAAGAACGCGGAGGTCCCGGCGGCGCTCGCGGCGCTGGGCTTCGGCCACGTCGAGGTCGGCGGCGTCACGGCCGAGCGCCAGCCCGGTAACCCGAGGCCGCGGATGTTCCGCCTCCGCGAGGACCGCGCGCTCGTCAACCGGATGGGGTTCAACAACCACGGGGCTGACGCCGTCGGCCCGCGACTCGCCGCGACCGACTGCCCGGTCCCCGTCGGCGTCAACATCGGGAAGTCGAAGTCCACGCCCCTCGACGAAGCCGCCGCCGACTACCGGTACACCTACGAGCGCACGCGCGCGGGCGGCGACTACTTCGTCGTGAACGTCTCCTCGCCGAACACGCCCGGCCTCCGGGAACTCCAGAACCGCGAACCGCTGGAACGGATACTCACGACGCTCCAGGACGCGGGAGCGTCTCCTCTCCTGTTGAAGCTCTCGCCCGACCTGGCGCCCGCCGCCGTCGAGTCAGCGCTCGCGGTCGTGAACGACCTCGGACTGGACGGCGTCGTCGCGACGAACACGAGCGTCCGCCGGCCCGCCTCGCTCCGCTCGAAGAACCGCGTCGAGGGGGGCGGCCTCTCGGGCAAGCCCGTCGAACGGGAGGCCACCCGCATGATACGCTTCGTCGCCGAGCGCACGGACGTGCCCGTCGTCGGCGTGGGAGGCGTCTCGGACGCGGAGGGCGCCTACGAGAAGATACGCGCGGGCGCGAGCGTCGTCCAACTGTACACCGCGCTCGTGTACGAGGGCCCGACGGTGGCCCGCGACATCAACCGCGGCCTGCTCGACCGCCTCGAACGGGACGGCTTCGACTCCGTCGAGGACGCGGTCGGCGCGGACCTGTAAGCAGTCACGCGTGCGCGCCGCGCGGGGACGCGGGGGAGCGCACGCACGCGACGGTTACGAGAGCGCCGCGAGGTCGAACTCGAAGGCCGCGACGGGCAGTTCGAGGTCGTGTTCGACCAGCACGCGGGGGTGGAGTTCTCCGACGACGCCGACCGTCTCGCCGTCGACGACGACCGCGGCCGCCCGCCCGTCGATGAAGGAGGGGTGGTCCGTGGCCGGCGTCTCGACCGACTTGCCGAACGCCGAGGTCAACGCCGTGAGCCGCGCCTTCGCGTCCTCGTAGGATGCGTCCGTGCGCGCGAGCGCGGCCGCGACGGTGCGCCGCTCGGCCACGCCCGTGGACGCCTCGTCGTCGCGCTCCGCGGCGAAGCCGATCTCCGCGACGTCCTGCGGGTAGCTCCGGTGGGTGTTGTTCTCCAGCACCATCGCGAGCGACGGGAGCGCCCACGTCCGGAGCATCGTGTAGTCCTCGCTGTACGGCCCCTCGATGGAGACGGGCGCGCCGCCGCCGACCGCGTCGTCGCCCGGGGCGACGCCCATCCGCTCGTAGTTCTCCGCCTCGGAGATCATGTGGAAGTTCAGCAGGTCCTCGAAGCCGAGGCCGACGAGCGTCTCGCGGGCCGCCCGCTCCAGCTTCGAGCGGTCGTGGCGGCCCCCGACGGTGGAGACGTCCGGGTAGCGGGGTTCGAGTTCGTTGAAGCCGTAGGCCCGACCGGCGTCGTCCACGAGGTCGGCGGGATGGAGCACGTCCACGCGGTACGGCGGTATCGTCACCTCGTAGGAGAGGCCGCCGGACTCGTCCGCGTCGGCGTCGAGCCCCGACCGCTCGAACAGGTCCACCGCGTCGCGCCCGGAGAGGTCGATGCCGAGCGTCGATTCGATGCGCTCGTGGGTGACCGTCTTCGTCCGGGTGTCGAGCGCCGGCCGCACGAGTTCGCGGTCCGGGTACGCGATATCGACCTCTTCCACGCGCCCGCCGCGGGCGTCGAGCGCGTAGCAGACGATGGTGAGCATCCGGTCTATCGTCCACTGGTCGGTGCCCGTCATCTCGACGAGCAGGTCGCGCGACCCCTCGTCCACCTCGGTTCGCTTCCCGTTGATGACCGGGGGGAACGAGAACAGCCCGATGTCGTCGTAGATGGCCGGGTACGTCGCGTACTCGCTCACGAGGTCGGCGTACGTCTCGCCGACGGGGTGGTCCGAGAGGACCTCGGCGGGCGTCATGTCCGTGTCCGCGTCCAGCGGGACGAACCGGTCGCCGTCCGGGTCGATGCCCGTGTAGGTGATGGTCTTCGCCCGGTCGTCGCTCGCCGACCGCCCCTTCACCATCGCGAGGTCGTGGATCCCGATGGCCCCCTTCGCCCGCTTGCGCCCCATCGTCGCGTGGAGCTTCTCCTGGAGCTGGATGAGCGACTCCAGTTTCCCCGCGGTCATGTCCACGCCGCGGATCACGGCGGCGGTGACGTACGGCCGCTCTGCGGGCACGTCCTCGACCTCGACGGTCCACTCCGCGTCGTTCGTCTTCGGGACGTAGACGCCGCGGTCGTCGCCGTACTGGTAGCGCAGCGACCGGGCGACCCCCTCGACGGAGAGGCGGTCCAGCCGGTCGGGCGCGAACTCCAGCTGGAACGCGCCGTCGTCCGTCTCGCCCTCGAACTCCAGCCCGAGGCCGAACAGGTCCTCCTTCAGCTCCTCGTCGCCCTTCTCGTCGTGGCCGGTCAGGTCACGGAGCTCGTCGGGGTCGATCTCGACGACGGGCATCAGTGCACCACCTCCACGTTCCGCAGGAGGTCGAGGTCACACAGCGTCCCGTGGACGTCGCGGATGTCCTCGAAGCCGTACATGAGCATGAGGAGCCGTTCGAGCGCGAGCCCCCACGCCATCACGTCGCACTCGACGCCGAGCGGTTCGAGCACCTCGTCGCGGAAGATGCCGGAGTTCCCGATCTCGACGATTTCGCCCGTCTCCGGATGGGTGCCGAACAGCTCGAACGACGGCTCGGTGTAGGGGTTGTAGTGGGGTTTGAACTCGATGTCCGTGATACCGAACTGCGAGTAGAACTCCTCGAAGGTGCCCATCAGGTCGCGCACGGAGAGGTCGTCGGCCATCACCCACCCCTCTATCTGGAAGAACTCCAGCAGGTGGGTCGGGTCGAGCGTGTCGTTGCGGTACACCTTCTCGACGGAGAAGAACCGCTGTGGCGGCTCCAGTTCGCCGACCTGATACCCCGAGAGGTAGCGCATCGACAGCGAGGTAGTGTGGCCGCGCAGCGCGACCTCCTCCGCGAACTCGCGGCTCCACGGGGAGTGGTACCCCTCGCCGTCCGGCCCGACGCCGTTGCGGTGGGCGTCCTCGACGCGCCCCACGAGGTCGTCCGGCAGGTCGTCCATCGGGTCCACGTCGAGCGTGAACCGGTCCCAGTGGGTCCGTGCCGGGTGGTCCTGCGGCATGAACAGCGCGTCGTTTATCCAGAAGTCGGCGTCGGCGTGGGGGCCGTCCATCTCCTCGAACCCCATCCCGACGAGGGTGTCCTTCACGGCCTCGGCGGTCTGCCGGAGGATGTGGCTCCGGCCGCCCGTCACGGGTTCGGCGTCGGCCTCGACGTTGTACTCGGCGAACTCCACGTCCTCCCACTCGCCGGAGGTGAGCATCTCGGGGGTGAGCTGGCCCACCGTCTCGGCCGTCTCGACGCCCTCCATCAGCGCGGTGACGCCGTCGTCGGTGAGCGTCACGGCGCGCTCCGTGACCTCCGAACGGTCGAGCAGGCCGCGCTCGGCGAGGCGGTCCGCGACCTCGGGGTCGGGGTCGTCGGCCGCAGCGACGGCCGCGAGCGCCGCGGTCTCGGCGTCGGCGTCCGGGTCGGCGTCGCCCTCGGCCGAGAGCTCCCCGGAGTCGATGCGGCCGAGCCCCTTCCGGGCGAAGTTCGACAGCGCGATGTCCACTTCCGGGCCTTCGAGCCCCGACGCGCCGATGACGCGGCCCATCGAGACGGGGTCGTCGGCCGCGCCGGCCTCGACCGCGGCGCGGTAGAGACGGAGTTCGGGGAGTCCCGACTCCAGATACGTCTCCCCCTCGTCGGTGAGCGCGTACGACTCCTCGGTGCGCTCCTCGACGGCGACGAGGCCCTCGTCCGCGAGTTCGAAGGCCGCGCGGGTGACGGCCTCCGGTTTTTCGCCGGTCTCCTCGGCGAGCTGTTCGACGGTCCTCGGGTCGGTCGCGCTCGCGGCTTCGAGGAGCGCGACCTCCGTTGCGGGTAGCTTCATTCGATTGTCTTCGGCTGTGTGCGTCGCTCAGTTAGCGGTTCCGACTCCGAAACGGCGGTTTCCGCGGGACGGCCCGGTAGGGGCGGTCCCGTCTCCACCCCGTTCAGGAGCGGGAGAAGAAGCCGAACCCCGGACTCGGCGGTTCGCGCGCGACGCGTCGGGCACGGGATTCGGGTGCCATACCGGCCCTCGCGCGCGGCGGCGCAAAAGCGTTGTGCGTCAGGCGACGTGGCGCTCCGCCTCGGTGTCGCCGTCGAAGCGGTCGCGGCCGAGCCCCGACACGTCCACGTGCGTCGCCGCGCCGTCGAGACACAGCTCCGCCACGACCCGCCCCGTCGCGGGCGCGTGCTGGAAGCCGTGGCCGGAGAAGCCCGCGGCCGTGACGACTCCCGGCCGCGACACCTCCACGACGGGATGGTGGTCCGGCGTGACGGCGTAACAGCCGGCCCACCCCCGCCGGATGCGGGTCTCCGGGCCGAAGTAGCCGGCCGTCTCGCCCGCGCGCTCGCACGCGGTCACGGCCCAGTCAGTGTCCATCCCCGTCGCGTAGGTGTCGGGGTCGACGTCTGGGTCCGAGGCGGCGGCCTCGCCCCCGAAATGCCCCCCGACCAGCGCCCGCCCCTCCCGTTCGGGCCGGAAGTACGACCCCGAGTCGAGGTCGATGGTGAGCGGGACGGACTCGGGGACGGGGGTTTCGGGGTCCACGACGGCGACCTGTCGCCGCCGGGCCGCGACGGGGAGGTCCACCCCGGCCATCGCCCCGACCCGCGCGGCCCACGCGCCCGCGGCGTTGACGAGGACGTCGCACCCGATTCTTCCGTCCGGCGTCGTCACGGTCACGTCCGCCGTCCGGTCGGCCGCGCCGCCGGCGACCTCGAGGTTTGTGACAGGGGTGTTCGTGCGGATATCGACCCCCGCCTCGCGCGCGGCGGTCGCGTACCCCTGCAGGGCGAGGTGTGGGTCGGCGAAGCCGTCGGTCGCGGCGTAGGAGGCGAGTTCGTACCGCTCGGCGCGCAGCTCCGGACAGTGTTCGTGCGCCTCGTCGGGGGTCAACAGTTCGGTCTCCGCGCCGGCATCACGCTGGACGGCGACCGCGTCGCGGAGGTCCGCCGCGGACGCCCCGTCGCGCGCGAGGAAGAGGTACCCCGGCCGCCGGAAGGCGATGTCGACGCCGAACCGCTCCTCGAACGTCTCCCACACGGGGAGCGAGGCGAGCGAGAGGTCGACGTTGACGCGGGTGGAGAACTGGGTGCGAATGCCGCCCGCCGACCGCTCGGTGTTGCCCGCGCCGAGCGACCCGGCCTCGCAGACGACGACCCCGACGCCGCGCTCGGCGAGCGCGTGCGCGGCCGACAGGCCGACGATGCCACCGCCGCAGACGACGACGCGCATGGCTGTCGGGGGCGGGCCGCGGACAAGAAGGTTTCCCGGCTCCCCGGCTCAGTCGCGCCGCCGGGGACTCTCCACGTCGATGTCGAGTTCGTCGAGGACGGGGCGCATCTCCTCGCGCTTCTCCTGGTGCTCGTCGAGGAACTCGCGCATCATCTCGGCGGCCTGCTCCTTGCAGCCGCCACAGAGGCGCTCGCCGCCGACGCACTCCTCGTACACCTCGGTCGCGAACTCGTCGTCGTCGCCCGCGAGCAGGTAGGCGTACAGTTCGTAGACGGGACACTCGTCGGCCTCCCCGCCGAGTTCGCGCTGCTCCTCCGCGGTGGAGCGGCCGCCCGTCGTCGCGGACTTCACCTTGTCGTACCCCTCCTCGGGGTCGTCGAGCAGGCTGATGTGGGAGGCGGGCACCGAGGAGGACATCTTCCCTCCCGTAAGCCCGGTCATGAACCGGTGGTAGACGGAGGAGGGCGCGCGGAAGGCGTGGCCGCCGTGGTCGAGTTCCACCTCGCGCGCGAGTTCCTCCGCCGCGTCGCGGGAGAGGTCGAAGGAATCGACGTGGCCCTCGAACACCCGTTTCTCGCCCTCGACGGCCTCGATGAGCGCGTCGAACGCGGCGTCGGTCGCCCGGCGGTCGAGGAAGCGCACGCGCGGGCGGACCGGCTCCTTCCCGGCGTTATCGAGTTTGTCCACGACGCTCGCGCCGGCCTCCCCGGCGTGGTGCTCGCGGAGGTAGTCGGCGGCCTCCTCACACCGCACGTCGGCGTCGTCGCCGCCGAGCGCGTCGTACGCCTCGCGGACGAGGACGCGCTCCTCGGGTTCGGCCTCGAAGCTGGCGTACGCCTCGGTCACCTTGAAGTAGCGCATCCGCTCGGCGAGGTCGCGCGCCAGCCGGACGTGCGGGTCCTGGTCCGGCCCGACGGGGATGACGGTCGGCATCGGCTCGTCGAGTTGCGGGTAGAGGATGTCCGCCATCTGGGTGATGACGGACTGCATGTGCGAGACGTTCGTCTCGCCGTCGAAGCCGTACAGTGCCTGCATCTCCGAGAAGTTCGCCTCCGCGCCGAGTTCGAACGCGAGGTTCTGGAGCCGGCGGTTCCCCGACTGCCGGTATATCTCCCCCTCCTCGGGGTCGAAGCCGAGGGCCAAAAGCGAGAGGAGGTACTCCTCGGTGTTCGCGTCGATCTCGGCCCACGTCATGCCGCGCGCGGCGTGGGCTTCGAGGTCGGCGACGAGCGCGTACGCCTCGCCGCCCTGCTCCTGGTGGTAGACGATCTCGTCTATCATCAGCTTGTGGCCGATGTGGGGGTCGCCGGTCGGCATCCACCCCGAGAGGACGGCGAACGGGTCGTCGTTGCGCATCGCCTCGGCGACCGGGCCGTAGTCGCGGTGGCCGAAGATGACGCCGCGGCGCATCAGGTAGTGGGGGTTCGGCACCTCGGGCAGCACGGCGTCGAACTCCTCGATGCCGAACTGCTCGAACAGTTTCCGGTAATCTGCGACGCTCGCCGAGCCCCACGGGTCGAGGGCGACGTCGTCGGCACCTGCTGCGCTCCCGCCGTCGGGCAGGGCCCGACGAGACTCGCGGTCGCTCCCCGACCCCTCGCCGCCGTCCGCGAGGAGGTTCTCGCGCGGCGGGAGGGACTCGCCCTCGTCGCGGCGTTCGTCGGCCATGTCGTCCCCGAATCGGACGCCGTCGCGCAAAAGCGGTTCGCTCCCCCGTAGCCGTTCCCGCGCCGGGGGAAGAACTAAACCCGAGGGGTGCGAAATAGTAAGTAAGGAGAAAAGTAAATCCTCGCGACAGTTTTTTGCCGTGGGAGCCAGTAGGCCGAGAAGCCGCCGGAACAGCCACGGGCACGTCGGGACGACGGTTCACAGCCACGGACGACGAGAGACATCCACACCACATGACGGATTCAACACCATTCGACGGCGCGGTATCGGCGACGGACGACGCGGTCGGGTCGCTCGACGACCCCGAGGCGGCCGCGGCGCAGCGCGGTATCGAGGTCGACGCGCTCTCGGTCGAGCACGGGGGCGACGAAGCGTGGGAGAACCACCCGGAACACGGGACCGCGGGGCGGGCCGTCGTCGGCGCGACGGACAACGACGGGCGACTGCTCGCCGGCGTCGCGGACGACGGCGCGGCCTACCCGCTGACGGACACGGTGCCGCCCGAGGGCGACTTCGCGGCGGCGGGTCGCGCGTTCGTCGCGGGGGCGACGGGGAGCGACGCGACCCTGACGGAGGTGCGGGCGGTCCGCGCGGTCGAGCACACGGTCGACGGGGCGGTCCGCGTGCGGACCCACCACGTCGTCTTCGGGGCACGCGTCGCGGACGACACGGTGCGCGACGGCCTCTGCGAGACGAACCCGCTGACGCTCCGGTGGCTCGACGCCGTCCCCGCGGCGACCCCGGCGGGGAGCGTCCGCGACGACCTCGCGCTGTTCGTGGGGGCCGAATGAGCGCGGACGCCTTCGACTGGGAGGGGTACTGGCGCGACGCGGGCGACGCGGAGTACGACGAGTCGGGGCCGAGCGCGGGCCACGTCTCGGACGTGCTCTGCGAGTTCGTCGCCGGGAGGCCGGCGGGGCCGGTCGCGGACGTGGGATGCGGGCCGGGCGCGGCGACGTTCGCGCTGGCCGAGCGGTTCCCCGACCGCGAGGTCGTCGGCTACGACACCGCCGAGGCTGTGCTCGCCGAGAACCGCGAGCGCGCGGCCGACCGGGGCCTCGACAACGTCTCGTTCGAGCGGGCCACGCTCCCGGCGTTCGACCCCGACCGCGAGTTCGCGGTCGTCGCCTGTCACTTCACCCTCCTGTACGTGCGCGACGTCGAGCGAGCGCTCTCGAACCTCCACGACGCGGTCGCGCCGGGCGGCGCGCTCGTGTTCAACTACGGGAACCGGGCGCTCCGCGACTTCCTCCGGGTCGCGGCGGACGACCCGCACGCGCACACGGACCGACCGTTCGTGTTCGACCCGGAGGACTACACGGCGCGGTTCGGCCCGCTGCTGGAGGGCGACAGCGTGCTCTCGCGGGAGCGTATCGACGACGCCGTGGGGACGTGGCCCCGCGACGTGTACACAGTAGTGGAGCGGCCCGACGTGCGGTGGGCGTGGCACCACCTCCCGCACGTGTTCGTCCCGAACCCGGACTAGGGCGTGAGCCGCTGGACGGCGAGCCACCGCACGTCGGCGTCGGGGTCCACGTCCGGCCCGTGTTCGGTGCCGTCGGTGAACGCGAACACCATCTCCTTGCGGACGCCGTGGGCCAGCCGCACGTCGAGCGAGAGGTCCCGCGGCGCGAAGGTGTGGTCGGTCGGCAACACCCGGACCAGCCGCTCGGAGTGGCCGAGGTCGGAGACGCTCGACACGTCGGAGTAGGTGCGGAAGTCCGCGCCGAACTTGAAGCCGGTCTTGGGGACGACGCCGCTCGCGCGCAGCGCGGCGTACACCGTGAGCCGGCGGTCGAACCGCTCGCCCTCCGCCTCGCGGCCGCGGTCGAGGACCGACTCGCGACCCGCGTCGAACGAGAGGGCGTCGCGCTCCGCGAGGTACGCCCCCTCCACGAGCGAGAGCTGGACGGCGGTACGGTCCTCGTCGAGCGGCTGGCCGTAGAAGCCCCGCTCGTACAGTCCGTCCGGGGGTTCCCAGACGACGACGCGGTCGTCAAGCAGCGCGGCGTCGGTTCGCGGCCCGGCGTCGTGGCGCGACCCGCCCTCGAACGAGGGGCGCGACGTTTCGAGGTAGGTGAGCTCCGACTCCTCGTCCACGACCGCGAGCACGAGGTCGCCGAGCGCGTCGGCGGGGACGGACTCGCGCTCCGCGACGACGCGCACCCGGTACTCGACGGCGTCGTCCCACGGGCCGTCGCCGCGCGGGTAGACCACGAAGTCACAGCCCTCGGGGTCGTCGACCCACCCCTCGCGCGCCGGCGAGAGGTAGAAGCCGCGGTCGCGGAGGTCCTTGTACACGATGAAGCGGCTGGCGATACCCTCCCCCTCGAAGAACTCCCGGAAGCCGCGCCCGTCCACGGCGTCGAGGTCGCCGCGGTAGAGCAGGTGGGCCGCCTCGACCAGCGAGAGCGCGAGTCCCCCGTCGTCGGGACGGCCGTACCCCCGCGAATCGTAGAACCGCTCGCGACCGTCCGGCCCCAGGCGGACGAGGTCCCCCTCGACGTGTGCGTCCATGTATCGGGGGACGCGGGGCAGGAGTCAAAAACCTACGGAGACGGCGGTATCGTGGGTGAGACGACTATCCGTCGCACTCGCGGTCGAGACACGCACCCCCGAAGGTGGGCAGGCCGCACGCACAGGTGCCGTCGTGTTCGGCCGCCGGGAGCGCGAACGCCGCCTCGCAGTCCGGGTAGGCGTCGCAGCCGAGCAGGAGGCCGCCGGCCCGCACCACCCGGAGGTCGTCGCCGCAGTCGGGGCAGTCGAACGCGCGGTCGAAGCGCTCGCGGACCGCGTCGTCGAGCGACTCGCAGGAGCGGTCGGCACACACCTCGAAGCGGTCGCCCCGGACGGCGACCACTCGGGGGAGGCCGCAGTCGCAGCGCTCGTCGAGCACCTCGGCGCCGGCCGGGAGCACGTACTCGCGGTCGCAGTCGGTACACGCGAGCGTCCCCGAGCGGGCGACGAGCGCCCCGTCGCAGTCCGGACAGGCGCCGGCGGGGTCGCCCGCCGCGGAGACGGGCACGCGGACGTCGACGCTCGTCTCGTGGAACAGGACGCGGAGGCGGTCGTCGCCGTCGCGGGCGTCGAGCGTCGGCGGGTCGCCGGCGACGACGGAGGCGTCGGGCCGGGTGAGCCACGCGACGGGGCGGTACCCCGCGGCGTCGTGGAGCAGAACGGTGTCGTCGGGCTTTCTGAGACAGACGACGCGGCCGCGCGTCTCGCGTGCGCGGTCCCCGTCGAAGGTGGCGGTGCAGTCGCCGGCGATGAGGCGGGCGTGTGACACGCGGGGCGTGGCCGCGTTCCCGTACTTCAACCCTCGCGGACCAGCCGCTCCTTCGCGGCCCGCGAGAGCTGTTTGATCTCGTACTCGCGGCTCATCGCCGCCGACTTCGTGTCGAACGACTCGACGTGGACGAGTTCGACCGGCGTGCGCCCCCGCGTGTACTTCGCGCCCTCGCCGGCGTCGTGTTCCGCGACCCGTCGCTCCGGGTCGGTGGTGTAGCCCGTGTAGAAGGTGTCGTCCGCACAGACGAGCACGTAGGCGTAGTGACTCACGGTCGGTGAGAGGGCACCCCTGTGGTTAAGGGGCAGTGCCGCGATCAGATCTGTGATTGGTACGCACGCTCCCGCGAGACCTCGGCGATACCGGCGTTCGCCGAGCAGTTGGGGCAGGCCCGGAGTTCCCCGCCGTCGTCCGTGAAGACGCGGGCGAAACCCTCCGAGACGTGCGCGTCACAGTGGTCGCACGTGGGCATTGGTTCGCCGACCCGAGTGGTCCGTGTCGGCATGCGGTAGTTGGGTTCGGACACACAAATACCCTCGCTAAGGGGTGACGTGGGCCTACGTCCGTTCAGTTCGCGCGTCGTGAACTGCCCGGGCGACGAGCCCCGCCTGCGCCCCGGCCACGAACCCGGCATCGACGTTGACGACCGCGAGCGGCGTACACGACTGGAGCATGCCGGACAGCGCCGCCTCCCCCTCGCCGCCGTGGCCGTAGCCGGTCGAGACGGGGAGGCCGATGACCGGCGCGTCGACCAGCCCCGCGACCACCGTCGGGAGCGCCCCCTCCCGGCCGGCGGCGACGACGAGCACGTCCGGCTCGCGGACCGCGTCGAGCGTGTCGAACAGCCGGTGGATGCCGGCGACGCCCACGTCGTCGACGCGCTCGACGGTCGCGCCCATCTCGCGGGCGACGACCGCGGCCTCCCCCGCGGGGCCGGCGTCGGAGGTGCCGGCGGTGACGACCCCGACCGTCGCGTCCAGGGCGGGCGGTTCGCTGTCGGGCAGCGCCGCGAGGAGCGTACCGGCCCGCTCGTCGCGCTCGGTTTCGACCGCGGGGTGGGCGTCCGCGAGCGCGTCGCGCGTCTCGGCCGCGGCCGCCTCGTCCGCGCGCGTCACGAGCGCGCGCCCGGTCGTCTCCACCGCGGCGACGGCGAGCGACGCCGTCTCCGCCGGCGTCTTCCCCTCGGCGATGATGCCCTCGGGGATGCCCGTGCGCGACCGCCGGGCGGCGTCGAACCGTCCCGCCTCGCCGGCCGCGTAGCCGCGCAGTTCAGCCTCGGCCGCTTCGGGCGAGGTCTCGCCCGCCGCGACCGCTTCGAGTAGCTCTCGCATACTCGCCCTGGGCGACCGGGCGCCCTGTGGCTGTCGCTGTGCGACCGGCTGTCGCGGATGCCGGAGAATCCTGCCCGGTTCCACACGGAGAACGACCGCGAGAAGGCCCCTACCGCCAGCCAATCAGGAAAGTATATAAGTCGCGTATGTTTACGCCGGCGTGTATGGCAGACCTGATCGTCAAGGCCGCTGTGAAGGAAGCGCTCGATGACATGAACGTTGCGTCGGACTTCTACGACGCGCTCGACGAGGAGGTCGCGGAGCTCCTCGACGACGCCGCCCGCCGCGCCGACGAGAACGACCGCAAGACGGTCCAGCCGCGCGACCTGTAAGTCCGGCTCTCGAGCGACAACAATCCCCGCTTCTTTGCGCGCTACCCGGGTAGCGGCGGCGCTATTCGGGCGAGGCCTCCAGCACCTCGACGCCGTCCTCGGTCCCGACGAACACCGCGTCCGCCAGCCCGCAGAACAGTCCGTGCTCCACGACCCCCGGCGTCGCCGACAGCGCCGCCGACAGCTCGTCGGGGTCGAAGCCGTCGAACGCGCAGTCGAGGACGAGGTTCCCGTCGTCCGTGACGACGGGGCCGTCCTTGTGTTCGGCCGCGCGCAGGGTCGGCTCCCCGCCCAGTTCGCGGACCGCCGCCGCGACGACCGGCCGGGCGTCCGGCACCACCGCCACGGGTATGGGCCCCGCGAGCGGGTCCGCGAGCTTCGAGGGGTCCGCGACCACGAGCAGGTCGTCGGCCGCCGAGTCGACGTACTTCTCGCGGGTGTGGGCGGCCCCGCCCCCCTTCACGAGGTCGAAGCCGCCCGGCCGCTCGCACACCTCGTCGGCCCCGTCGATGGCCACGTCGGGCGTCGCCTCCTCGAGCGTCGTCAGCGGCACGCCGACCTCGCGGGCCAACTGGCGCGACGCGAAGGAGGTGGGAATCCCGCGCACGTCGAGCCCCGAATCGGCCGCGCGACCGAGCGCCCGTATCGCGTGGGCCGCCGTGCTCCCCGTCCCGAGGCCGACGACCTGCCCGTCGGTCACCCGGTCGGCCGCGGCCTCGCCCGCCCGCCGCTTCGCCGCATCCGACCCGCCGGTCCGTTTCATACGCGCCCGTGCTCGCCGCGACGCCGAAAACCCCGCGGTCGCCGTCACCGTTTTGCCCCGCGCCGTCCCATCCCCGAACATGACCGACTGCGCGTTCTGCGGCTGTCGCGTCGAGGCACACGACCCCGTGCGCGCGACCCACGACGGGACGGAGTACCCCTTCTGCAACTGGGCGTGTCTGACCGAGTACGTCGAGCGCGAGGGGTTGGCGACGGGGACGAGTTGCAACTGGGAGCCGGCCTGAGCGGTCCGCGCGGCCGCGGCCGTCGGGAGCCGGGGTCCGCCCGCCGTCGTCCCCGACGTATTGTTAGCCGGCCCCTGCCCGCGCGGACGGTCGGAGGCGTTTTCTCGCGCCGCCGCGACGGCCCGACCATGTCACTGTTCGGAACGAGCGGCGTTCGGGGGCCCGTCGGCGACGAGGTGACCGCGGCGCTCGCGCTCGACGTGGGGCGGGCCGTCGGGGGACACCTCGCCGACCGGGGCGACCCGCGGCGCGTCGTCGTGGGCCGCGACCCGCGCGAGTCGGGGGCGATGCTCGCGGACGCACTGGCGGCGGGGCTGCGGGAGACGGGCGTCGATGTGGTCGACCTCGGACTCGCGAGCACGCCGACCGTCGCGCGGGCAGTCGCGTGGTTCGACGCCGGCGCGGGCGTGTCGGTGACGGCGAGCCACAATCCCGCGCCCGACAACGGTCTCAAACTCTGGCAGCCGTCGGGACAGGCGTTCGGCGCCGACCGCCGGGCGGACGTCGAGGAGCGCATCGCCGCCGGCGACCCGTCGCTCGAAGCGTGGGACGGTCTCGGCGACCGGACGGCGGGCGGGGCGACCGACCGTCACGCCGACCACCTCGTCGCGGCGACCGACCCCGCGGCCCTCTCGGTCGTCGTCGACCTCGGCAACGGCGCGGGCGGGGTGACCGTCGACGCGCTGTCGCGGCTCGGCTGCGACGTGGAGACGCTCAACGCCCAGCCGGACGGGGCGTTTCCGGGCCGGCCCTCGGAGCCGACCGCCGAGCACTGCGGGTCGCTGGCCGCGCTCGTCGGGGCGACGGACGCCGACCTCGGTATCGCCCACGACGGCGACGCCGACCGCCTCCGGGCGGTCGCGGGCGACGGCACCTTCCTCTCGGGGGACGGGACGCTCGCGCTGTTCGCGGCCGACGCCGCGGCCGAGGGCGAGCGGGTGGCCGTCCCCGTGGACACGAGCCTCGCCGTCGAGGACTACCTCGCGGAGCGGGGCGTCGGCGTCGAGCGCACCCCGGTCGGGGACGTGTACGTCGCCGAGGCCGCCGCGGCCCCGGACGTGGCCTTCGGCGGGGAGCCGTCGGGCGCGTGGATATGGCCGACGGAGACGCTGTGCCCGGACGGCCCCTACGCGGCCTGTAAGCTCGTCGAACTGGCCGCAGAACGGCCGCTCGCGGAACGGGCGGCGGAGCTCCCCGCCTACCCCATCCGGCGCGACGCGGTCGAAGTGGCGGACAAGGCGGCGGTGATGGAGCGGGTCCGCGAGCGCGTGCTCGCCGAGTACGACGACGTGACGACGCTCGACGGGGTCCGCGTCGGGGTCGACGGCGGCTGGTTCCTGCTCAGAGCGAGCGGGACCCAGCCGCTCGTCAGGGTGACGGCGGAGGCGCGGGAGGAGGAGCGGGCGGCGGAGATATTCGAGGACGCGAGCGGTCTCGTCGCGGACGCGGTTCGCCAGAACTGATTACGTCCGTCGGGTGGAGCGGGCCTCGCGCACGTCCGCACCGTCGCGGATCTTGTCCTCACACTGGGGGCACACTCGGGGGTTCTCGATGCCGTTGGGAGTGAAGACACGCGCGTACGCCGCAGTCACGAACGAACTGCAGTTCTGGCATTTCGGCATGCGTGTGTGAAGGACACGCCCGATTATAACGATACTGTGTTCCGTCGTACCAAACCGGCATCCCTCGCCGGTGTCGAAAGTCGTCCGCCCCGACGCCCGGCGAATCGGACGCGTGTCCACCCGCGCGCCGGCGACGGAACCCTCATTCCGGCGCGACTCGGATGGAGGGTATGAACGAACCGGGGTTGGGGAGCCTCATGGACCAGTCCACGTTCGTCCGCCGGGTCGGCCGCGCGGACACCCCCGACTGGGTCCGCGACCACTGGGAGACGTTCGAGGCGGGGCTGACGGGCGAGCGGAACGGCTCGCCGTTCCCGTGTTTCTTCGGCGCGGAGTCGGTGCGCAACGGCGACCCGCTGTACACCGTCTGCGACTCGATGACCGACCCGGCGGCGCTGCGCGACCTCGGCGAGACGCTGCTGGAGTACCTCGCCGTCTGGCCCGACCACGGCGACCGCGCGTCGCTCGTGACGTTCTTCCGGCCGCCCGAGCGCGAGTGGGACGAGCGGGAGTACCACGAGGCGCTGTGGAACGTCCTCCAGTTCCTCCACGTCCACGACCCGGAGCCGTGGCCCGCGTCCATCCCCACCGACCCCGACCACCCGGAGTGGGAGTTCTCCTTCGGCGGCGAGCCGATGTTCCCCACCTGCCGTGCGCCGTTCTACGAGGACCGGCGGAGCCGGTACTGTCCCGTCGGCCTCGAGATCACCTTCCAGCCGCGGGCGCTGTTCGAGAACCTGAACGTCACGGCCGACCACCCGACCGGGCAGCAGGCCCGGGAGATAATCCAGTCGCGGCTGGGCGAGTACGACGACCTGCCGGCCCACCCCCTGCTCGGCGACTGGGGCGTCGAGGGAGACCGCGAGTGGCACCAGTACATGCTCCCGACGGGGGACGAACACCCGTTGGCGCGCCCGCCCATCCGGGTGTCGCGCGACCACCCGAAGGCCGAGCCGATACGCCGGCCCGCGATACAGTGAGCGCCGTCCTCCTGCTCGTCGACCTCCAGACGGGGTTCGACGAACCGGGGTGGGGCGAGCGCAACAACCCCGACGCGGAGGCCCGTGCCCGCGACCTGCTCGCCGCGTGGCGCGAGCGCGGCGACCCCGTCGTCCACGCCCGCCACGACTCGACGGAACCCGACTCCCCGCTTCGCTCGGAGAACCCGGGGTTCGCGTGGAAGGAGGGGCTGGAGCCGCGAGAGGGCGAACACGTCGTAACGAAGCGGGTCAACAGCGCCTTCGTCGGCACCGACCTGGAAGCGTGGCTCCGCGAGCGCGGCCACGACCACCTCGTCGTCTGCGGGCTGACGACGGACCACTGCGTCTCCACGACGACGCGGATGGCCGAGAACCTCGGCTTCTCCGTTCGGGTGGTCGCGGACGCGACGGCGACCCACGACCGCGAACTGGACGGCGAGCGGTTCGACGCCGACCTCGTCCACCGGACGGCGCTGGCACAGCTCTCGGGCGAGTTCGCCGAGGTCGTGGCGTCGGCGGACCTACTCTAGGCGGTCGAGCACCGCCTCGGCGTCGTACGACAGCGACAGCTCCCGCGACCGCCCGCGCCCCTCCACCTCGGCGTACTCCGCGTCGATGAGGCCGAGCTGGTCCAGCTTGTTGATTATCTCCGAGTAGCGCGTGTAGCCGAGGCCCGTCTCGTCGTGGAAGGCGTCGAAGACGTCGCCGGCCCGCTTCCCGTCGTGTTCCGCGAGGACGCGGACGAACGCCCGCTCGGACTCCGAGAGCCCGCGGAGGTGCCGCGAGAGGTGGACGTGTTTCGCCTTCTCGTAGGCGTCGTCCACGTCCTCGACCGCGACCTCGGTGGAGCCGCGCATCTCGGCGTTGAGGCCCGCGCGCCGGAGCAGGTCGATGCCGACCCGGAGGTCGCCGCCCGCGTCGGCGGTGAGCGCGGCCACCCGGTCGAGCACCTGCGGGCCGACCGCGCCCTCCCGGAAGCCGCGCTCGACGCGCTCGGAGAGGATGTCGGCTATCTCCCGCTCGCCGTACTTCCCGAAGTACACCTCCTCGGGCCGGAACACGGACTGGACGCGGCCGTCGAGTTCCGCGATGACATCGAGGTCGAGGTCCGAGGAGACGACGACGACGCCGATCTTCGCGCCGGCGTGGGCCTCGTGCGCGCGAAGGAGCGAGTAGAGCGTGTCGGAGGCCTCGTTCTCGTAGAACAGGTAGTTCACGTCGTCGAGCGCGACGACCATCACCTCGTCGTCCTCGACGAGCTTGTCGGTTATCTGCCCGAACAGCTTCTTGAACGAGATGCCCGAGGTGGGCGGCTCGTACTCGAACAGCCCCTCGAACAGCCGCGAGAAGACGGAGTAGCGCGTCGAGTCCACCTGACAGTTGACGCGCACCGTGCGCACGTCCGAGACGCCCGACAGTTCGCCGAAGAGCTTCTGGACCGCGGTCGTCTTGCCGGTGCCAGGCGGGCCGCGCGCCATCACGTTGAGCGGTCGCGAGCCCCGCACGGCGGGCCGGAGCGCGTACTTCAGCGTCTCCATCTGCTCGTCGCGGTGGCGGAACGTCTCCGGGACGTACTCGAAGTCGAAGACGCCCTCGTCGCGGAAGACGGACTCGTCCCACCCGAGCATGTCCCCGGCCATTTTCACTTCCACCTCGCTACCGGGACCCCATAAGCGTATGGGCGCTGCTCAGAACTTCGCGAGCAGGTCGCGGTAGAAGTCCGCCTCGCCCTCGTCGGCCTCGGCGAGTTTCTCGACGATTAACTCGGGCGTCGAGCGCGCGAGGTGGTCCTTCCGGGGCGAGCGGTTCACGACGAGTTCGCCGTCCTCCAGGCCGACGGCCTCGATGCCGTCCACGGTCACGTCGATGCCCGCGGCGTCGCGTATCTCGCCGGCGAGGTGCGAGACGAAGACGGCCGTGGAGTCGGAGTCCGCGAGCGCCTCCAGGATGCCGGCGATGATGAGCGCCGACGCGCCCGGTTCGGTGATGGATTCGAGTTCGTCCACCAGCACCAGCCGCTTCGCGTCGCCCGTCGCCAGCGCCCCGAACTCCCGGAGCGTCGCCTCGAACGCGCCCGCGTCGAGGGTGCCCTGCGACTTCGCCTGGTAGTGAACCGCCTCGAACCGCTCGACGCGGGCCGACTCGGCGGGGACGGGCAGGCCCATCTGCGCGAGGACGGCGACGAGGCCGACGAGGTCGAGCGTCGAGGTCTTCCCCCCCGAATTGACGCCCGAGAGGACGGCGACCCCCTCGACCCCGTAGTCGACCGGCTCGGCCTCGGCGAAGGGCACGTCGAGCAGCGGCGAGCGTCCGCCCTCGATTTCGAAGCCGCGCCCCTCGAACGTCGGCATCGTACACGCGAAGTCGCGGGCGAAGCGCGCGACCGCGAGTTCCACGTCGAGTTCGAGCGCGGCGTCCACGAGGTCGGCGGCCGGCCCCCGGAGGTCCGCGAGCCGTTCGGCGAGGTCGCGCTTCAGCCGGGCTGCCCGGCGGTCCCGCGCCGCCGAGAGCTGTTCGCGGAGCTTCGAGGTCACGCGGTCGTCCGCCTCCACGGGAAACGTGGGGTCGTCGGGGAAGGCGGTGCGCGCGAGCGTCTCGTGGTCCGACAGCGAGAGCGCGTCCACGAGGTGGTCGCGGGCGGCCGCGACGGCGTCGGCGTACTCGTCGGCGAGTTCGCGGTCGAGCAGCGAGTCGACGCCCGCGCCCCGCTCCACGAGCGAGAGCAGGTCCGCGCCCTCGATGGTCACGTCGCGCTCCTCGATGGCCTCACGGAGGCGGTCGTTGGCGACGCTCTCGGCCATCGACACCGCGGCGTCGAGGTCGTCCACGGCCACGGTGAGGCGGTCGAGTTCGTCGTCGTCCGCGACGGTGCCGTCCTCGGTCAGTCTGGCGAGCGCGTCGTCCACGGCGTCCACGTCGAGCGGGGCGTCGAGCCCGGCGGCCGCGTGGACGCGGGCGGCGGCGCGCACCCGGTCGCGGTTGCGCGCGAAGAAGGCGAGCGCCCGCTCCGGCACCACGGAGACGGGGTCGTCGAAGGCGGTCGGCTCGACGCGCACGTCGCCCTCCACCTCGACCCCCGTAAAGGCCTCGTCCAGCGCGACGACCGTAGCGTAGCCGCGCGCGAGGTCCGCCAGCCCGCGGGCGTCCTCCACGAGTTCGACGGAGAGTTCGGGGAACTCGGCGCGCGCCTTCGAGAACGTCTCGGCGTCCGTCGTCGCCAGACAGCGGTCGCGCACGCGCACGTCCCGCGGCTCGTCGAGGGGGGCGACTCCGTCGAGGGCCGCGAGCACCTCCTCGTCGGGGTCGCGCTCGACGGCCCGCTCCGTGAACTCGTGGGCCTCGGCGATGCGGTCGGCGCTCGCCGAGGGGTAGAACGTCTCCAGCCGCCGCGCCGCGTAATCGGTGACGGCCCGCTCCTGCACGAGGCCGAGCGCGTCGCGGTACAGTTCCCGCGCCCGGTCGGTGGCGAGGACGTCCGTGTCGTCGCCGTGGCGCGCGCGGATGGCCCCGCGGGCGATGCGGGCCGCCCGACCCTCGGAGACGCCGGGCGCGCGGGCGATGGCCGCCACGTCCCCGCGTTCGAGCGCCCCCTCCGGGTCGTCGAGTTCGCGGAGGCGCTCCGCCGTCTTCGCGCCGACGCCGGGCACCGACTCCAACTCCATTGGGTCCGGTAGCGCTCGGGGCGTGGAAAACTCCATCGCTCGCGCGCGCTCACTCCCGGACGGCGGCGTACCGGACCGTCACGAGCGGCAGGCCGAACAGGCGGATGCGCTGGCGCGCGAGCACGTCGGCGTCGTAGCGGTCCACGCCGGCGGGCGGGTCCGGCGCGGCGGGGTCGCGACCCGGGAGGACGAGGAACCGCTGGCTCGCCGGGAGGGCGAACGCCCCCGCGCCCGTGTGGAGGTACAGCCCGCCGTCCGGGCAGTCGGTGGTGAGTTCGATGCCGTCGCCGCGGTGGCGCATCCGGAGGACGGTGGCGAGGTTCGCGCCGGGGAGGGGAACGGCGATGTTGACGAACCGCTCGCCGTCGCGGACGTGGCTGGCGTACACCGCGACGAAGACGCCGTCGTCGGTGCGCGTGTCCGTCCGTATCCACAGCCGGGGCTCCTCGCGCGGGTCCTCGCGCGCGGCCCACGCCGCGAGGTCGGCGAGGTCGCTCCGGAGCCGCTTCGGGTCGCCGCCCGGTCCCGGGAGGTTCAGCTGTTCGACCCGGTCCGTCCACCGGGAAGCGAGGCGCGCCCCGAGGCGGAAGGGGCGGTGCCACGTCGCGTCGAGCGTCATCTCGAAGTCGCTCGTGTGTTCGTACAGCGCGCGCACGTCGGGGTGGACGCCGTCGGGCGTGAACCCCGGACGGGCGTAGGCGGCGAGGCTCTCCATCTCGCCGGCGGCGTCGGCCCCCCGGAGGCCGTGGCGGTCGGCCCAGTCCGGGCCGACGACCGCGTCGCCGTGGAGCGCGGAGAGCGGGACGCCGCGCGCCCCGGCGTAGGAGACGCCGACGACGCCCGCGGCGGCCGCCGTCAGTCCCCCGAACCCGGCGGCGAGCGCGCGCAGCGAGGGTCGGTCCATAGTCGGGCTACGCGGCCCGGCGTCTCAATCCCTCCGGTCCGGGCGATGCCCCCGGAGTTAAGGCCGGCGGCGGCGACCCCGCGGACATGAAGGAGACGGTCCACACCGACGACGCGCCCGCGGCCGTCGGCGCGTACAGCCAGGCGACGACGAACGGCGACCTCGTGTTCACCGCCGGGCAGATACCCCTCACGCCGGACGGCGACCTGCGCGCGGACGCTCCCGTGTCCGAGCAGACGGAGCTCGCGCTCTCGAACCTGGAGGCCGTGCTCGCGGAGGCGGGTGCGGGGCTCGGAGACGTGCTCAAGACCACCGTCTTCCTGGCGGACATCGACGACTTCGAGGAGATGAACGCGACCTACGCCGAGTTCTTCGACGCGGAGCCGCCGGCGCGCTCGGCGGTGCAGGCGGGGGCGCTCCCGAAGGGCGTCGCCGTCGAGATAGAGGCCGTCGCGTCCGTCGAGTAGATGCGCCGCGTCGTCCGCGAGAGCGCGCTGTGGGGCGTCATCGGCGGCCTGCTGTTCGCCGTCCTCGCGCTCGGCTACCGGCTGGCGACCGGCGCGGACATCTCGGTGTTCGTGGCCGTCGTCGTCGCCGTCGGGGTCGGGGCGGTGACCGCCGTCCTCTCGTACGCCGTCGACGAGTACCTCGGGTAGGCGCGCGGCGACCCGTCTCGAAACGCTTTACAGTCCGAACGGGGTAGAACGGACGAAGCCGGGATGGCCGAGTGGTAAGGCGCACGCCTGGAAAGCGTGTTCCGTTATGGATCCGGGGTTCAAATCCCCGTCCCGGCGTAGTTCTCTCGCGAACGAACGTCGAGCACCGCGTAGCGTGTGCTCGCACCCCACGAGCGTCGAAGCCTGTCGTCGGGATTCGAACCCTACCGGTCGCAGCCCGCGCAACGAGTGAAACGAGAGAGCAGGACCGTCCGGTTCCGGTTCGAATCCCCGTCCCGGCGCTTCCGACGCGAGCAACCGACGAGCACCGCGTTCCGATTCCGACACGTTTCAAGTCCTGCGACCCCTCGTGGGCGTATGAGCAGACGCACGGTCCACGCGCTCGTCGAGTTCGGCGAACTGCTGGGGCCGCACGAGGAGGCGCTCGACGTGCCGTGGGCCGAGTTCGCCGGCGACCGGTCGAGCGAGGTCGTCTTCGAGGTCGGAACCGACGACGCGGCCGACGCCTACCTCCAGATACAGGCGTACGACGTGGGCACCTACGACCACGAGGTGCTCCTCAACGGGGAGCCGCTGTCCGGGTTCGACCTCCCGCCCGCCGACGGGTGGCAGTCGTGGACCGACGCGGTCACCGGCGCGGAACTGCGCGAGGGCGAGAACACGCTCCGGGTGCGCCGCGACGAGGAGAGCCGCGACGCGTTCGTCGTCGGGTCGGTCGTGGTGAACTGGACCGAACCCGTATAAACCCCCGCTCGGAACGCCCCGCAAGCCACGTCACGACGTACCACACGCGTCGGCGAGCGTCGCCGGAAAGCCGTTCCCGTCCGACGGTTTCGCGGCTCGGTCGCCCCGCCGTCGCCCCCGTCCGCGCTCGCCCCGCATCGTCGCTTTTATATAGAACTACGGACAATCAATCGGGTGACTATGAGCCAACAGCGAATGCAGGGCCAGCCGATGATCATTCTCGGCGAGGACTCCCAGCGCATGAAGGACAAGGACGCGCAGGGACACAACATCTCCGCGGCGCGGGCGGTCGCGGAGGCGGTACGCTCGACGCTGGGGCCGAAGGGCATGGACAAGATGCTCGTCTCCTCGATGGGTGACGTCACGGTCACGAACGACGGCGTGACCATCCTCCAGGAGATGGACATCGACAACCCCACGGCCTCGATGATCGTCGAGGTCGCGGAGACACAGGAGGACGAGGCCGGCGACGGCACGACCACGGCGGTCGCGCTCGCGGGCGAGCTCCTGAAGAACGCCGAGGACCTCCTCGAACAGGACATCCACCCCACGGCGGTCATCAAGGGGTTCCACCTCGCGAGCGAGAAGGCGCGCGAGGAAATCGACGACCTCGCGACGCGGGTCGAGCCGGACGACGAGGAGCTGCTCCGTAAGGTCGCGGAGACCTCCATGACCGGCAAAGGGGCCGAGCTCAACAAGGAGCTGCTCGCGAACCTCATCGTGGACGCCGTCAACGGCGTCACCGTCGAGGCGGACGACGGCAGCCACGTCGTGGACCTGGAGTACATCAACATCGAGACGCAGACGGGCCGCTCGGCCGGCGAGTCCGAGCTGCTCAACGGCGCGGTCATCGACAAGGACCCGGTCCACGACGACATGCCGACCGACCTCGAGGACGCGCGCGTCCTGCTGACGAACGAGCCCATCGAGCTGGACGAGACGGACGTCGACGCCGAGCTCCAGCTCGACTCGCCCGACCAGCTCCAGGCGTTCCTCGACAGCGAGGAGGAGCAGCTGCGCGCGAAGGTCGATGCCATCGCCGACTCCGGCGCCGACGTCGTCTTCTGCCAGAAGGGCATCGACGACATGGCCCAGCACTACCTCGCGAAGAAGGGCATCCTCGCGGTCCGCCGGACGAAGAAGTCCGACATCAAGTTCCTGAAGGAGGTCACGGGCGCGTCCGTCGTCTCCGACCTCGACGACATCGACGCGACGGCGCTCGGCACGGCCGACATCAGCCGCGACGACGCCGACGAGCTGTTCTACGTCGAGGGCGACGACGCCCACGGCGTCACCCTGCTGCTGCGCGGCTCCACCGAGCACGTCGTCGACGAGCTCGAGCGCGGCATCGGCGACGCGCTCGACGTGGTCGCGACGACCGTCTCCGACGGCCGCGTCCTCGCGGGCGGCGGCGCCATCGAGGTCGAGCTCGCCAAGCGCCTCCGCGACTACGCCGACGGCGTCGAGGGGCGCGAACAGCTCGCCGTCGAGGCGTTCGCGGACTCGCTCGAACTCATCCCGCGCGTCCTCGCGGACAACTCCGGGCTGGACGCCATCGACACGCTCGTCGACCTGCGCGCCGCGCACGCCGACGGGCAGGAGCACGCCGGCCTCGACGTGTTCACCGGCGACGTGGTCGACACCTACGAGGCGGGCGTCGTCGAGCCGGCCCACGCGAAGGAGCAGGCGCTCTCCTCCGCCACCGAGGCCGCGAACCTGGTGCTCAAGATCGACGACATCATCGCCGCGGGCGACCTCTCCACCGAGGGCGAGGAGGACGAGGGCGGCGCCCCCGGCGGGATGGGCGGCGGCATGGGCGGCATGGGCGGTATGGGCGGCATGATGTAGAGCGGGCCGCACACACCCACCCGACGACCCACGAACCGCTCCCGACCGACGACTTCTTTCGACGCTCCCCGGACAGCGGCCGCTACGGGCCGAGGTCCGCCAACAGGACGGCCGCGGCGACGACGCCGACGCCGAGCGCGCCCGCCACCACGGGCGTGGCGTCCGGGAAGGCGAGGGTAACGACGCGGGCGACGGCGAGGACGCAGACGATACCGGCGGCGGCACGGAGGAGGGCACGGCTCGTGCTCACGGCCGAGGCTCGACGGCGCGCCACAAAACCGCTGGGGCTACCGGTCGGCGAACAGCGCGTAGCGGTGGAGGTCCACGCGCTCGCCGTCGCGGAACGCCTCGCGTTCGAGGACGGCCTCCCGCTCGAAGCCGGCCTTCTCCAGTACCCGCGCGCTGGCGGGATTCGTCGCGTAGACGCCCGCGACGACCTTCTCGTAGCGGCGCTCGCGGAACGCGTGCGTCGTGACGAGTTCGACCGCGGCGGTGGCGTAGCCGTTGCCCCACGCGCCCGGGTCGAGGAAGTAGCCGAGTTCGGCGACGCCCCACGGCTCCTCGACCGGTTCGTAGCCGATGAGGCCGACGCGCTCCCCGTCGGCGGTGACGAGCAGGTGGGTTCCCTCGCCCTCCTCTATCCATTCGCGCTCGTCGTGGCGCGCGAAGGGGGTCGTCGTGCCGATGCCGGCGCGCACCTCGGGGTCGTTCACGACGCGCGCGAGGAAGGCGGCGTCGTCCGTCTCGACGGGACACAGCGCGACGCGGTCGTCCCGGAGGAACACCGAACGGTCCATACCCGCCGTTCGCGGACGCCCCACTTGAGTCGCGGGGCGCCATGCCACTCGATAACACGAGCGTGCGAATCGGTACCCACGACGCCCGACCGACGGCCGTCTGACACTACTTTCGCCCCGCTTCAGTAGTGCGGTTTCACTTTCGCTCCGCATGGCAGGGCTTTATCTACTCGGAGGTGCTTCCCGCAACTGCACACGCTCCTTCCCCTACCTTTTCCCGAAACCCATAGAACCCCGGCCGGGGTAGCCGGAGGTATGCTCGACGTCGCCGCGGTGCTGGAGGCGCGCCAGCGCGTGATGGAGGTCGCGCGCCGCACGCCGCTCGACTACTCGTACACCTTCTCCGACCGGACCGGGGCGGAGGTCCACCTGAAACTGGAGAACCTCCAGCGCACCGGCTCGTTCAAGATACGCGGCGCGACCAACCGCATCGCCCACCTCACCGACGAGGAGCGCGCCGCCGGCGTCGTCACCGCCAGCGCCGGCAACCACGCGCAGGGGGTCGCGCTCGCGGCCTCGCGGGCCGGCGTCGACGCGAAGATCGTGATGCCGGAGTACGCGCCCGTCTCGAAGGTGGAGGCGACGAAGGCGTACGGCGCGGAGGTCGTCCTCCACGGCGTGGACTACGACGAGGCACAGGGGCGGGCCCACGAACTCGAACGCGAGGAGGGGCGCACCTACGTCCACGCGTTCGACGACGAGCACGTGATGGCCGGACAGGGGACGCTCGGCCTCGAGATCGTCGAGGACTGTCCCGACGTGGACACCGTCGTCGTCCCCGTCGGCGGCGGGGGCCTCATCTCCGGCATCGCCACCGCCGTGAAGGCGAACAACCCCGACACGCGCGTCGTCGGCGTGCAGGCCGAGGGCGCGTCCGCGATGGCCCAGTCGCTCCGCAAGGGCGAGGTCGTCGACACCGACGAGGTGGACACCATCGCGGACGGCATCGCCGTCGGTCACCCCGGGAGCCTCACCTTCGAGGTGGTCCGCGAGCGCGTGGACGACATCGTCACCGTCAGCGACGCGGCCATCGCCCGCACCGTCGTGGACCTGCTCGAACGCTCCAAGACGCTCGTGGAGGGAGCCGGCGCCATCGCGCTCGCCGCCGTGGTCGAGGAGGCCTTCGAGTACGAGGAGGGCGAGGTCGTCGTTCCCGCGCTGTGCGGCGGGAACATCGACCTGAACGTCCTCCGGAACGTCATCACCCGCGGGCTGGTCGAGGACGGCCGCTACCTCAAGGTGAAGACCACGCTCAAGGACCGCCCCGGCGCGCTGGAGAACCTCATCGAGATCATCGCCGACGCGCGCGCCAACATCTACGGTATCCAGCACGAGCGCACCTCCCTCGACATGAGCCTCGGCGGCGTCGAGGTCGAACTCGACCTGGAGACGCGCGGCCACGAACACGTCGCGCAGTTGATAGCGGAACTGGAGGCGCACGGCTACGAGGTCGAGGTGCTCGTCTAGACGGCGTAGACTCGGGGGGGGGTCGGAGCCGTCGCTACCGCATCGGAAAAACGGAGAAGGCGGCTGTTTACTCGGCGGAGCCGGTTTCGACGGGCGCGCCGACGAGGTTGCCCCACTCGGTCCAGGACCCGTCGTAGTTGACGGTGTCCTCGTAGCCGAGCAGTTCGTGGAGCGCGAACCACGCGACGGAGGAGCGCTCGCCGATGCGGCAGTAGGCGACCGTGGTCCCCTCGCCGTCGATGCCCTCCTCGGCGTAGAGGTCACGGATCTCGTCGTACGTCTTGAAGGTGCCGTCGTCGTTCGTGACGGCCGCCCACGAGATGTTGCGCGCGCCGGGGATGTGGCCGCCGCGCTGGGCCGTCTCCTGGAGTCCCGGGGGCGCGAGTATCTCGCCGGAGAACTCCTCGGGCGAGCGCACGTCGACGAGCGGGATGCCGCGCTCGACGGCGTTCTCGACGTCCTCGCGATACGCGCGGATGGACTCGCGCGGGCCGGAGGCCGTGTACTCCTGTTCGGGGAACGACGGGACCTCGTCGGTCGTCGGGTAGTCGTTCTCCACCCAGTACTCGCGGCCGCCGTCCATGAGCTTCACGTCGTCGTGGCCGTAGTACTTGAACTGCCAGTAAGTGTAGGCGGCGAACCAGTTCGAGTTGTCGCCGTACAGCACCACGGTGGAGTCCTCGGTGATGCCGTGGCTCCCGAGCAGGTCCTCGAACTCGTCCTTGGTGAGGACGTCGCGGGTCGTCTGGTCCTGCAGTTGCGTCTCCCAGTTGAAGCCGATGGCGCCGGGCGCGTGGGCGTCGTCGTACGCCTCGGTGTCGACGTCCACCTCCACCAGTCGGTGGGCCGGGTCGTCGCTCTGGAACTCGTCGAGGTGCCCCTCCACCCAGTCGGCGGAGACGAGCACGTCCTTCGCGTAATCGCTCATGATACAGCCGGTATTGACGCCTCCCGACCATATCCGTCTTCCCTCCGGTCAGTTCGGCCACCGCTCCCTCCTACGGGAAAGAGTTGCCGCTATTGCGACGGAACGGGGCCGGCGACCGGCGCGCGCCGCGTCGGGGCGGCACGAGCGTCCGTGAGAGCCGTTCTCGCGTCGGTCGCGGACCGTTTCCGGCCTCGGTTGCCGCTATCTCGGAGCGGCGACGCTCCCCGCCGCCCCCGCCGGGTTCAAGCGCGGGCGCGGCGGAGCGTGGGTATGACCGACGTCGTCGTCTCGGCCGACTGGCTGGCCGACCGTCGCGGGGAGGTGCGCGTCGTGGACGTCCGCGACGCGTGGGAGTTCGAGGGTATCGGCCACGTCGAGGGGGCGACGAACGTCCCGTTCGACAGCTACCGGGGCGACGACGGCGAGGCCGGAAAGCTCCCCGGCGCCGACGCCTTCGCCGACCTGCTGGGCGGGGCCGGCGTGTCGAACACGGACCGCGTCGTCGCGTACGACGACACGCACGGCGTCTTCGCGGCACGGCTCCTCGTGACGGCCGAACTGTACGGCCACGACCCCGACCTGCTCCACCTGCTGGACGGCGACTTCTCGGCGTGGCAGCGCGAGTACCCGACCACCTCGGCGGCGACCGACCCCGACCCGGCGACCTACGAGGCGGCGTTCGACACCTCGGGCCCCTTGGTCGGCATCGACGCCGTCTGCGAGGCCATCGACTCGGGCGCGACGCTCGTGGACACCCGCGAGGCGTGGGAGTACGAGGAGGGTCACATCCCCGGCGCGATACGGCTGGACTGGCGCGAACTCGTGGACGACGAGACGCGGGGGTTGCTCCCCGAGGCGGACCTGCGCGACCTGCTCGCCGAGCGGGGCATCCACCCCGAGGACCGGGTCGTCCTCTACTGTAACACCGCGCGGCGCATCAGCCACACATACACCGTGCTCCGGCACCTCGGCTACCCGGACCTCGCGTTCTACGAGGGGTCGCTGACGGAGTGGGAGCGCGAGGGCGGCGACCTCGTCACAGGGTAGCCTGTTCCGTCCCGTCGCCGTTGCCCGACAGCAGCGCGACGGCCTCCGCGACGAGCGCGACGGCGAGCGGGCCGGCGATGAAGCCGATGGCCCCGAGCGAGAGCACGCCGCCGGTGAAGCCGACGAAGTAGAGGCTCACGGGGAGGTGTGCGGCGTAGCTGGCGAGGCGCGGCCGGATGACCGCGTCGGGGAGCAGGCCGACGACGGCCCCGCCGACGACGGCGACGAGGACGGCGCGGACGACGTTCCCTCCGACGATATCGACGACGGCGAGCACCCCGAGCAGGACGCCCGGCCCGACGACGGGGATGAACTGGAGGACGCCGGCCGCGACGGCGAGCGTGACCGGCGCGTCGTAGCCGAGCGCGTAGAACGTGACGGCGGCGATGAGGAAGGTGCCCGCGGCCGTCGCGGCCTGGAGGACGTAGATGCCGTAGAGCGTGTCGCGCGTCCGGCCGTGAAACCGCCGGACGATGCCGTGGTACTCGCGGGGGACGACGTTCAACACCGCGCGCCCGGCCCGCCCCGGCCGGAGCAGCAGGCCGTACAGCAGGATGGCGAAGAGCAGTAGCTTCAGCGCGAGGACGGGCGCGGAGCGGGCCACGTCCACCGCGACGCCCCGGAGCGCCGCGATGGTCGGCTCCACGAGCGCGTCCGTCTGCTGTGTGTACGTCATCTCGCCGACGGTCACCGTGACGGCGTCGGGGAGGTCGTTCAGCAGGGCGATGATGGCGCCGCGCCGCCGGTAGAGCGTGAACGCCGTGAGCGCGAGCGTGACGAGGACGACGCCGAAGACGGCCGACGACAGCACCGCCGCGGCGACGCGGCGCGAGAGCCCCCGGTCGAGCAACTGCTCGCGGAGAGGGTAGAGCACGTAGGCGACGGTGACGGCGAAGAACGCCGTCCCGATGACGGCCCGCAGCAGGAACGTCGCGGCGACGAGCAGGACGAGGAGCACGCCCGCGAGCACGTACTGTCGGCGGAGCCCGTCGCGCATTGTCCGCCCTGCTCCCCCCGGGTGCGTAACCCTTTCGACGGCCGGCATCCGCCGGGCTTATCAACCACCGAGTGTGATTACCCGGTAATGAGCAGGAAGACGGAGGGACGAACGGCATCGAACGGACGGACGCGCCGGGCCTACCTCGCCGCGGCGGGGACGCTCGGGGCGACGGCGCTGGCCGGCTGTGCGGGCTTCTCCGGCGGCGGCGAGCCGAGCGGCACCCTCACCGTGGCGACGTACTCCTCGTGGGTCGAGGACGACGGCGCGGCCGGGCCGTGGCTGAAGGACGCCTTCGAGGCGGAGTACCCCGACGTCACGGTGGAGTACACGACGCCCGACTCCGGGCTGAACAACTTCATCCGGCGCAAGCAGGAGGGCGCGCCCATCGACGCCGACGTGTACGTCGGGCTGAACGTCGACCAGATGATACGCATCGACTCGGAGCTCGACGAGGCGCTGTTCGACGACGTGTCGGGCGACCTCTCGAACGGCGACGCGGTGAAGTCGGACCTCCGGTTCGACCCGGACGGCCGCGCCGTTCCCTACGACACCGGCTACATCGCGCTCGTCTTCGACGAGTCCGCGGTCGACCGCCCGACGACGTTCGACGACCTCGTCTCGCCCGGGTGGGAGGACACGCTGCTCGCACAGAACGCCCAGTCGTCCGACCCCGGGCGCGCGTTCCTGCTGTGGACGGTCAAGCAGTACGGCGCGGACGGCTACCTCGACTACTGGCGCGACCTGCAGGACAACGGCGTCACCATCCTCGATAGCTGGGACGAGGCGTACAACAACGCCTACTCCAACGGCGAGCGCCCGATGGTCGTCTCCTACTCGACGGACCAGGTGTACGCGAACCGCTACGACCAGGACATGACCCGCCACCAGGTCGCGTTCCTGAACGACCAGGGATACGCGAACCCCGAGGGGATGGCCCGCTTCGCGGACACGGACAGCCCGGACACCGCCGCGGCGTTCATGGACTTCATGCTCACCCCCGAGGCGCAGGGGGAGATCGCCGTCCGCAACGTCCAGTTCCCGGCCATCCCGGAGGAGGAGGCGAACCTCACCGACGAGTTCGCCGAGTACGCGAAGGTGCCGGCCGACCCGGTGACGTTTACCTACGACGAACTGAAGGGGAACCTGAATGGCTGGGTCGAGGACTGGGCACGCGCTATCGCGCAGGGCTGAGCGGGTCGCGCTCCCGCTCGCGGGGCTGGCGACGGCGCTGTTGCTCGTCGTCATGCTCTACTACCCGGTCGGGACCGTCCTCGCCGAGGCCGTCGCCGGCGACGGCCTCTCGCTCGCGCCGCTGGCCGACGTGCTCTCCGACCCGTTCTACGTCGGCGCGCTGGCCGGCGCCGTCGCGGACCCCGCGGGCGTGCCGGCCGGCGTCCTCCGGTGGGCCGCCGGCAGCGCCGCGGCCCTCGGGAGCGCGCTCGTCGCCGTCCCCGCCGCCGCGCTCGCACCGGATGCGACCGTGCTCGGCGCGCTCGCACGGCTGTGGGCGACGCTCGTCGGCGTCGCCCCGCCGTTCGGGCTGTTCGGCTTCACCGTCTGGCAGGCGCTCCTCTCGACCGTCGCGAGCCTCGCGCTCGGCCTCCCCGGCGCGTACGCGCTCGCCCGCTTCGAGTTCCCCGGCCGGCGCGCGCTCGAATCGCTCACGGCCGTCCCGTTCGTGCTCCCCTCCATCATGGTCGCGGTCGGGTTCGTCGCCGCGTTCGGCGCGAGCGGGCCGCTCAACGACCTGTTGCGCGCGGTCGGCCTGCCGACCGTCGAACTGCTGTTCTCGCTCGAGATCATCGTGCTCGCACACGCCTTCTACAACGCCCCGCTCGTCACCCGCATCGTCGCCGCCGCGTGGGAGAACGTCGACGCCCGCGCCGTCGAGACGGCCCGCTCGCTGGGCGCGTCGCGCCGGCGCGCCTTCCGCGACGTGGTCGTCCCCCAACTGCTCCCCGCCGCGGCCACCGGCGCGCTCCTCACCTTCATCTTCACGTTCATGTCGTTCCCCATCGTGCTCGCGCTGGGCGGGCTGGAGTTCGCCACCGTCGAGGTGTGGCTCTACGACCGGGTACGCCAACTGGAGCTGACGGAGGCCGCGGCGCTCGCGGTGCTCGAAACGCTCGTCTCGCTCGGGCTGACCTACGCGTACCTCCGCTACGAGGACGCGGTCTCGCGGGGCGACAGGGTGTCGTCGCCGCTGGCGCGCGAACCCCTGTTCGGCCTCGACGCGAAGCGGCTGGCGCTCGGCGCGTACGGCCTCGTCGTCCTCGTCGTGTTCGCGCTCCCCATCGCGAGCATGCTCGTCGCCAGCGTCGCCGGGCCGAACGGCCCGACGGTCCAGTACTACGAGTTCCTGATACAGCGCGGGGAAACGGCGACGGCCGCGCAGGTGAACCCCGCCGTCGCGGTGCGCAACAGCCTCCTGTTCGGCGTCGGCACCCTCCTCGTCGCCGTTCCGATGGGTATCGTGCTCGCGCTCGCCTCGGTGAGCGGCGGCGACGCCCGGTTCCTCCCGCGGGGGCTCGTTCCGGACGCGCTCGCCGGGGCCGGCCGGCGGTTCGTCGGCGTCGCGGCGATGCTCCCCTTCGCCGTCTCCGGCGTCGTCGTCGGCCTCGGCCTGCTCCAGGGGCTGGTCTTCGGCGTCGAGGTGTTCGGGGCGCGCGTGGCGCTCGGCGGCCCGCTCGCCATCGTCGCCGCGCACGCGACCGGCGCGTACCCGTTCGTCGTCCGCAACGTCGCCCCCCTGCTCGGGGGGCTGGACCGCCGGCTGGTCGAGTCCGCGCGGGCGCTCGGCGCGACCCGGGCGCGGGCGCTCGTGGACATCGAGGTGCCGCTCGTGATGCCGGGCGTCGCGGCGGGCGCGGCGTTCGCCTTCGCCATCTCGATAGGCGAGTTCGACTCCACGGTCATCCTCGCGGAGGGGTCGGACGCGTACACGATGCCCGTCGCCGTCGAGCGGTTCCTCGGGCGACAGACGCTCGGGCGCGCGACCGCGATGGGGTCGGTGCTGCTCGCCGTCACCGCGGGCGCGTTCGTCGTCATCGACCGGGTCGGGGGGCGGTACCGTGAGTAGCCTCGAACTCCGAGGCGTCGCGGTGCGGTACGGCGACGCGACGGCGCTGGCCAAGGCCGACCTCGTCGTCGAGGACGGGGAGTTCTTCACGCTCGTCGGCCCCTCCGGCTGCGGGAAGACGACCACCCTGCGGACCATCGCCGGCTTCGAGGAGCCGACCGAGGGCGAGGTGCTGTTCGACGGCGTCCCGATGGGGGGCGTCCCGCCGGAAGCGCGCGACGTGGGCGTCGTCTTCCAGCAGTACGCGCTGTTCCCCCACATGAGCGTGGCCGAGAACGTCGCCTACGGCCTCCGGTTCGCCGAGGACCCGCCCGACGAGGAATCGCGCGTCGCGGAACTGCTCGACCTCGTGGGACTGTCGGGGTTCGAGGAGCGCGACCCCGGCGCGCTCTCGGGCGGGCAGCAGCAGCGGGTCGCGCTGGCGCGCGCGCTCGCGCCCGAACCCGAACTGCTCCTGCTCGACGAGCCGATGAGCGCGCTCGACGCCCGCCTCCGCGAGCGCCTGCGCCGGGAGGTGCGCCGCATCCAGGAGGAGCTCGGCGTGACGACGGTGTACGTCACCCACGACCAGGCGGAGGCGCTCGCCGTCTCCGACCGCGTGGCCGTCATGTCCGAGGGCCGCGTCGAGCAGGTCGGCACCCCCGAGGCGGTGTACCGGGAGCCGGCGACCCGGTTCGTCGCGGAGTTCGTCGGCGAGAACAACGTCTTCGCGGGCGAGGCGCGGGACGGCCGCGTCGCGGTCGAGGGGACCGAGTTCGCCGTCGCGGGCGCCGAGGGGCCGACGACCTTCTGCGTGCGGCCCGAGGCGATGCGTGTCGGCGCGGCGGAGAACCGTGTGACCGGCACCGTCGAGTACGCGGAGTTCCTCGGCGAGTCGGTCCGCGTCGGCCTCTCGTGGCGCGGCCGCGACCTCGTGGTGCGGACCGACACGGTGCCCGAGGGCGAGGAACTGACCGTGGGCTTCGCCCCCGAGGACGCCGTCGTCGTGGAGTGAGCGGGAGCCTCGCGGGCACTCGCGGCCTGCCGCGGGGAGGCCCGGCTTGGGCCCTACCGTCGCGTTCATTAGCCGGCCCCCACAAGCCCGGGCCATGCAACCGCTCCACGCCCGCTACCCGTTCCTCGCGGCCGCCCGCGAGGCCGTCGAGGCCGCGGACGTGGACCTCGCCGCGGTCGTCCGGGAGGGCGGCGCGCCCGTCGAGCGGGGCGTCGAGCGCGTCGAGCGCGCGCTCGTGGACGGCACCGTCGCCCCCGAGCGCTCGTGGAGCACGCGCGCGGAGCTCCTCTCGTACCCCGTCGCCCGCGTGCTCGTCTCGCTCGTAGACGTGCGCGGCGCCGTCGAGAAGTACGCCCGCGCGGAGGCCGCGCTCGCCTACGAGCGGTTCACCGACGACTTCGACGACGACACCCGCCTCAAGTCGGCGAACCGCGAGGGCCTCTCGCTCGACGCGATGCTCGCGGACTTCGACCTCGCGGTCGGCGTCACCCCGACCGGCGACGGCCGCTTCGAGGTGGCCGTCGGCACGTACCTCGACCTCGCCGCGCCGCTCGACGGGAAACGGTGGCGCCTCGCCGTTCGGCCGCTCGCCGACGGCTTCGTCGCCGTCTCGCGCCGGGAACTGTACGAACTCCTGCGCGAGGCCGTCCGCGAACGCGTCGCCGACGGCCTCCCCCTCTCCGTGCCCGACCCCATCGCCGAGGCGCTCGCGGGCGAGACGGCGACCCTCCGCGAGGCGCTCGCCCCCGTCGAGCGCACCGGGGACGTGGGCCGCTTCGACCCCGAGGCGTTCCCGCCCTGCGTGCGGACGCTCGCCGAGCGGGTGCGCGCGGGCGAGGCCGGCGACACCGCGCGCTACTCGCTTTTGACCTTCCTCGCCGCGACGGGTGCGGAGTTCGAGCGGGTCGCGGAGCACCTCGGAGACGCCTCCGCGGACCTCCGCTACCAGTACGAGCGGCTGGCGAACGACGGCGCGCAGTTCGCCCCGCCGTCGTGTGCGACGATGAAGGCGAACGGCGACTGTCACGACCCCGACGACCTCTGCGAGGAGATAACGCAGCCGCTGGGGTACTACGAGGAGCGGCTCGACACCGTCGCCGCGGACGACTAGCGCCGGTCGAGGAAGACCCCGACGACCGCCATCAGCAGGACGAAGCCGAGAATGGTCGCGACGATGCTTATCCCCCCCTCCGAGGTGAGTTGGGAAGCCCCGTTGCTGTCGCCCACGACGACCAGCGCCGCGACGAACAACACGACGGCGACCGTCGAGACGGCGATCTCGACGAGCGTCTCCCGCTCGATATCCATACGTCGGGGTCGGCCGTTCCCCGCAAAAGCCCTTCGAAGCCGCCGTTCGTGCGCTTTCGGGGGGCTACGGCCGTGAAACGCCCCGAAACGGCGTGAACGGTCGAGTGCTTTACCCCCGTTCGGACCCTCCCTTCGAGTGGAACAGCCATGACGCACCTCGAACACACACCCGCGTCACCGAACCCGAAACGCCCGCTCGCGCCGGACACCTCGCGGCTCGACCCGCGGTCGGCCCGCGCGTGGACCGAGCCGATGGCCGTCCGCGCGCTCGGCGGCGGCCGCTACGCCGTCGCCTCGGGCGGCGACTACGAGGTCGACCTCCCCGCCGGGACGTGTACCTGCCCGGACAGCGGCTACCGCGGCGAGCGCTGCAAACACCTCCGGCGCGTCGCCGTCGAGATAACCCGCGGGGACCTCGCGCCCCCGGGGCGACTGCCCGACGCGTGTGCCGCCTGCGGCCGCGAGGCCTTCCTCCCCGAGGCGCTCGCGCTGTGTGACGACTGCCGCTACGAGGCCGGCGACGCCGTCCGCGACCGCGAGACGGGCGACCTCGTCGTCGTCGCCGCGGTCCACGACACCCCCGCCGACGAGTGGCTCGTCGCGGGGACCGACCGCACCGTCGCCGACTACGAGACGAACGACGGCTACCCGACCGACGACCCCGTCGTGGAGGTCGTGTATCCGTTCTCCGCGGGCCGGAAACCGCTCGCGGACCTGAAGCGGTACGCGTTCCCCCACTCGCGGCTGGCCGACGTGAACGCGCAGTTCGTGGACTGAGTCGTTGGTTCGGACCGTTTTCGCTGTGACTCCGGTGTAGTGTCCGGGGGAGGAGGTGGTCAACCCGATGCTCGCCACGAACACCTCGAAAGCCCCGAGGCGAACCGGTCGCCTCACTCGCTACGCTCCTCGCCCGCGTGCTTGTTCCGCGAGACGTGGCCTCGCGTCGTTCGCAGTCGCGGAGCGACTGCTCACCGTCGTGACGCTCCCGCTCCGCCTCGCCTTTCTCCACCCACAGCCCCGCGACCGCACCGCCCCAACCCTCCCCCATGACCGACACGCTCCTCCGGAGCGGTCGGTCTCGGCCGGCGCAATCGTTTCCGGTCCGTTTCCGCGGTGGCGTGCGCTGACTCGCCGCCCGTCGCGAGTGAGCGGAGCGAACGAATCGTCTGGGGAGGCGTGTGGGCGGTGCCGTCGCGGGGCTGTTCTCATAGAACCGCGCGAGCAGGACGTCCCCGGGGCAGTAACCGAAGACGACCACGAACAGGACGTTCACCGAAGACCCGAGCGCGAAGAACGGGAGTCGCACACCAGAAACCGAGAGAACCGAACCTACAACATCTCGGCGGCGTCCTCGGGCGAGAGGTCGCCCGAGGCCACGGCCCGGAGCACGTCGAGCGAGTCGTCGTCCGGTTTCTCGACGGCTATCTCGTCCAGCGTCACCTTCTCGGAGTCGCCGGTGAGTTCGGCGGTGTCGACGCCGTCGGCGAGCGCCGTCTCCTTCTTGACGCGGTAGTTCCCCCCGTCGGTGACGTAGAGGTCGCCGGGGTGGAAGAAGTACCAGTCCTCGCGGTCGAAGCGCACGGCGATGCGCGGCTTCGCCCCGAAGTTGCGCGCGAAGTAGACGAGCGCCTCCACCTCCTCGCCGGTGAGGTAGATGGGGTCGCCCGCCGACGACTTCGCCTCGATGGCGTAGAAGCGGTCGCCGTCGCCCGCGAGCACGTCGGGGAGTTCGCGGTCCGTCGCCGCGCCGGAGGCGGGCGCGCGCATCACCGCGAAGCCGCGCTCGTCGAGGAGGTTGACGAGTTCGCGCTCGCGGCGGTCCCCCTTCGAGTTCGCGTTGACCATACACGGGAGCGGGCGTCGGGGGGCTTAAATCGCGTGACGCCGGGCCGGAGTCGGGCGGCTCAGGTCCCGTGGTCCCACGAGCCCATGTACTCGCGCTGCTCGTCGGACAGCGTGTCGATGTCGATGCCCTCGGCCTCCAGTTTGACCTCCGCGACCTCGCGGTCGAGCGCGTCGGGCACGTCGTGGACACCGGCGCCGTAGGCGTCGCCGTTCTCCACGATCTCTCGGACGGCGACGGCCTGAATGCCGAAGCTCTGGTCCATTATCTCGACGGGGTGGCCCATCGCGACGGGGCTGGCGAGGTTCACCAGGCGCCCCTCGGCGAGGACGTTCAGCCGGCGGCCGTCGGGGAGCTCGTAGGCGGTGACGCCCTCGCGGGCCTCGCGCACGTCGGCGGCGAGGTCCGCCAACTGGTCGAGGTTGACCTCCACGTCGAAGTGGCCGGCGTTGGCGAGCACCGCGCCGTCGTTCATCCGCGTGAAGTGTTCCTCCGTGATGACGTCGCGGTTGCCCGTCGTGGTGACGAACACGTCGCCCTTCGCGGCCGCCTCGGCCATCGTCGTGACCTCGTACCCCTCCATGTGCGCCTCCAGCGCGCGGTTGGGGTCGACCTCCGTGACGACGACGTGGGCGTTCTGCCCCTTCGCCTTCTTCGCGACGCCGCGGCCGCAGTCGCCGTAGCCCGCGACGACGACCGTCTTGCCGGCGAACGAGAGGTTCGTCGTCATGGCGATGTTCGAGAGGGCGGCTTCGCCCGTGCCGTGGACGTTGTCGAACAGCCGCTTCATCGGCGTGTCGTTGACCGCGAACACGGGGTAGCGGAGCTCGCCGTCGTCGTCCATCGCGCGCAGGCGGTGGACGCCGGTGGTGGTCTCCTCACAGCCGCCGAGCACCGAGTCGATGAGCTCCGGGTAGTCCTGGTGGATGGCGGCGATCATGTCCATCCCGTCGTCCACGGTGATGGTCGGCTCGTGGCCGATGACGGCCTCGATGGCCGCGTAGTAGGTGTCGTCGTCCACGCCGCGCTCGGCGTACGACGTGATGCGCTCGTGGGAGTCGAGCGCCGCGCTCACGTCGTCGTGGGTCGAGAGGGGGTTACAGCCGGTGATGGCGACCTCCGCGCCGCCCGCGGCGAGCAGTTCGGTCAGCGCCGCCGTCTTCGCCTCGACGTGCATCGCCATCCCGACCGTCTGGCCGGCGAGCGGCTGGTCCGCCTCGAACTCCGCGCGGAGTTCGTGGAGGATGGGCATGTGCTGGCGCGCCCACGCTATCTTGCGGTGGCCCTCCTCGGCCGCCGTCTCCGGGTCGTCCAGCCGGGCGGTGATGGACTCCAACCCGGCGTCGGTGGTTTCGCTCATACCCGGACCTCGGGCGAGGCGTCCTAAACGTTGCCGAAGCCCGCGGCTCGGCGGGCGGAAAACGGGGAAAAGCGCATCGCGGGGGAGTGGTCGGGGGTCGGGCGTCGGTCGTCAGTTGCGACCGTTACCGTTGCCGTTACCGTTGCCGTTGCCGTTGTTGCCGGCCTCCTCCTCGTCGTCTTCCTCTTCCTCGTCCTCATCGTCCTCATCGTCCTCGGTCTCGGCTTCCTCCTCGTCATCGTCGTCGTCACGGTCGTTCGCCGCGTGCTCCGGCGGGCCGCGACGGTCGTCGTCATCGTCGTCGGTCTCGGCCTCCTCGTCATCGTCGTCGCGGTCCGGGCCGCGGTCCTCCGGCGGGCCGGCGTGCTCCGGGCGGTTGTCCGCGCCGGGGTTGTTCTCCGTCACGAACTCGGAGACCTCCTGTCCGATGCCGCCCGAGGTGCCGTCCGAGAGGAGTTCAGCGACGAACGCGGAGACCTCCTGTCCGAAGGCCCCGTCCTCCTCCTCCTCGGCGTACTCGGCGCTCACGAGGTCGGCCGTCGTCGTGGCCGTCCGGTTGTCGTACTCGGCGGTCACCTCGACGGTGACGTTCTCCTCGGGCGCGTCGAGGCCGACCGTGCCGTCCTCGTCGGTGGCGTACGTCCCGTTACCCGCGTACGAGGCGTTCTCGCCGACGGCCGCGACGGTCACGGTCGCGTTCTCGACGGCGCTCCCGTTGTCCGTCACGGAGACGGTCACGTCCTCGCCGGCCTGCGAGACGCCGACCGCGAGGCCGGCGTTGCCCGCCTCGTTCGCCGCGGCCGCGCCCGCCGAGACGGCGGGGGCGAGCACGCTCAGCAGGACGACCAGCGCTCCGGCCAACGCGAACAGCTTGGTGTTTCGGCTCATCTACCCGGTTCGAGGCGCGACGACCCCATAAACCGGGATTCCCGTTCGACCCGTTCACCCCGGGTCGAGGAACGCCACAGAAACCGTTAGAACGTTCAGAAACGCCTCTGCGAGTTCAACGCGGGTTTCAGCTCGCGCGGTCGACGGCGTCGCGGGCGCGCTCCGCCGCCTCGCGTTTGACGGCGTCGGCGTCGAGGGTGAGCACCTCGCGGTCGCGCATCAGGACGCGGCCGTCACAGACCGTGTGTCGCACGTCGCTCCCGCGGGCCGCGTACGCGAGGTGGCTCACGGGGTCGTGTTCGGGCGTGAGGTGGGGAGCGTCGAAGTCCACCACGGCGAGGTCCGCGGGCGCGCCGGCCTCGATACGCCCGACGGGGAGGCCGAGCGCCTCGGCCCCGCCCCGCGTCGCCATCTCCACCGCGGCCTCGGCGGGGACCGCGCTCGCGTCGTCGACCGCGAGTTTCCCGAGCATGGCCGCGTCGCGTGCCTCGTCGAACAGGTCGAGGTCGTTGTTCGAGGCCGCGCCGTCCGTCCCGAGCGCGACGGTCACGCCCGCGTCGCGCAGGCGCTGGACCGGGGCCATCCCCGAGGCGAGTTTCATGTTCGAGGCCGGGCAGTGGACGACGGCGACGTCGCGCTCCGCGAGGAGGTCTATCTCCGCGTCGTCGAGGTGGACGCCGTGGGCGACCCACGTGTCGTCGGCGAGCATCCCGAGGTCGTCCGCGTACGCGCCCGGCCGGACGCCGGCCTCCTCGTCGATGGCCTCGACGTACTCGGCCGTCTCGTTGAAGTGGAAGTGGAGGGGGACGCCCGCCTCGTGCGCCTTCGGGACGAACTCCGCGAGCAGGTCCGTATCGACGGTGTGGGGCGCGTGGGGCATCACGGCCGTCGTGACGCGGCCGTCGGCCGCGCCGTCGTACTCCTCGGCGACGGCGAGCGACTCCGCGAAGTCCGCGCGGGCCGCCTCGTCGTCCTTGCCGACCGTGACGACGCCGTGGCCGAGGCGGGCGCGCAGGCCCGCGTCCGCGACGGCCTCCGCGACCGTACCGACGTGGAAGTACATGTCCGCGAACGCCGTCGTCCCCGAGCGTATCATCTCCACGGCGGCGAGGCGCGCGCCCGCGCCCACGTCCTCGGGGGTGAGGACGCCCTCTATCGGCCAGACGTCCTCCTGCAGCCACGCGTCGAGCGGCTTGTCGTCGGCGTACCCGCGGAGGAGGGTCATCGCGGCGTGGCCGTGGGCGTTGACGAGGCCCGGCAGTACGATTCCACCGGAGGCGTCGAGGGTCTGGTCCGTCTCGCGCCGCTCCAGCGCGCCGACGGCGTCGATGCGGCCGTCGTCGTCCACGCGCACGTCGGCGCGCTCGACGGTCAGGTCCGGGCGCAGGACGCGCCCGCCGGTGACGAGCAGGGTCATACTCCGGCCTCGCGGGCGCGGGGCGTCAACCCCACGGTTCGCCCGCGGCGCGCTTCGATAGGTGGAAGGGGCACGGGGGCGAACCCGGCCCATGCGAATCGCCGTGCCCAACAAGGGCCGCCTCCACGACCCCGCCGTCGAACTGCTGGAGCGCGCCGGCCTCCACATCGAGGGCGGCGCGGACCGGAAGCTCTACGCCGACACCGTCGACCCCGACGTCTCCGTGCTGTTCGCCCGCGCCGCCGATATCCCCGAGTACGTCGCGGACGACGCCGCGGCGCTCGGCGTCACGGGCCTCGACCAGGTTCGGGAGTCGCGCGTCGACCTCGCCGACCTCCTCGACCTCGACTTCGGGCGGTGTCGCCTCGTGCTCGCCGCGCCGGAGGACGGGCCCGTCGACAGCGTGGACGCGCTCGCCAACGGGACCGTCGCCACCGAGTTCCCGAACATCGCCGAGGACTACTTCGCCGACAAGCCGGTGTCGCCCGAGATAGTCGAGGTGTCGGGCGCGACGGAACTCACCCCGCACGTCGAGATAGCCGACGCCATCATCGACATCACCTCGACGGGGACGACCCTGCGGATGAACCGACTCGTCGTCGTGGACGAGGTGCTGGAGTCGTCGGTCCACCTGTTCGCGGACCCGAACGTGGCCGACGACCCGAAGGTGCGGCAGGTCGCCACGGCGCTCGAATCCGTCCTCGCCGCGGACGGGAAGCGCTACCTGATGATGAACGTCCCGCGCGACCGCCTGCCGGACGCGGAGGACGTGATTCCGGGGATGGGCGGCCCGACGGTGATGGACATCGACAACGGCGGCGGCGAGAAGGTCGCCGTCCACGTCGTCGTCGACGAGCGGGAGGTGTTCGAGACCATCACGCGGCTGAAGGACGCCGGCGCGAGCGATATCCTCGTGACGGAGATAGAGCGGCTGGTCGAGTAGCCCGGGCGGTCACACCACGTTCAGGAGGTTGGCGAGCGCGAACCCCAGCCCCACGGCGAACGCGAAGTGGAGCGCGACGACGGGTACCGCGGACTTCAGCTTCAGCCGATAGGCGAAGCTCACGGCGAGCAGGTCGGCGACGAGCGTGGCCGCGATGGTGAGGCCGACCAGCAGCGAGGGGTCGATGCCGAGGAAGTTCCCCCGCCCGTACTGCTGGAGCAGGATGGACACCGCCGCCGGGACTGGCGCGGCGTAGGCGGCCCGCTGTGAGGGGACGTCGCCGATGAAGAAGGTCGCCGCCAGATGCAGCGTCACGGCGTAGAACAGCGTCGTGACGAGGAAGGTGACGACGAGCGCCAGCAGCCCCCCGCCGGCTATCGACTGGAGGGGGAGGAGTGTCATACCCCGACGTAGCCGCGGCGGGCGTTTGTACGTGGCGGTTAGTTGCCCAGCAGGCCGAGTTCCTCCAGCCGAGAGACGATCTTGTCGACGGCGTGTTCGGCGTCGACCGGCTGCTTACCGCCCGTGATGACGAGCTTCCCGGAGCCGAACAGCAGCGCGACCACGTCGGGGTCGTCGAGCCGGTAGACGAGGCCGGGGAACTGCTCCGGCTCGTACTCGATGTTCTCCAGACCGAGGCCGATGGCGATGGCGTTGAGGTTGAGGTTGACGCCGAGGTCCGCGGAGGTGACGATGTTCTGGACGACGATCTCGGGCTCCTCCTCGACCTCGATGTTCAGCTCGCGGAGCTTGTCGAAGACGATGCGAAGCGACTCGTGGACGTCGTCGGTGGACTTCGCGCCGGTACAGACGATCTTGCCCGACCGGAAGATGAGCGCCGCGGACTTCGGCTCCTGCGTGCGGTAGACGAGGCCGGGGAACTGTTCGGGGTCGTAGTCCGCACCTTCGAGGTCCATCGCGACCGACTGCAGGTCGAGCTCCTGCCCGATGCCGGTCGAGGCGACCACGTTCTCGATGTTGATAGTCTCCTTGGGGTCGTCCATCGTTCGGCTTAAAACACGTATTTAACCTTTATAAAGGTACGTATGGGGGCGTGACATATCGTCGGCACGACGGCGGCCGCATCGTCGGCTTCTTGCCCGCGCGCGACCGGGGTCGGACGTGTACCTGCTGGAACTCGGCGGCGAGGACGACGCCTTCGCCGCCCGCGAGGCCGCGAGCGCGTGCTCGGCCGTCGAGCGGCTGGCGCCCGGCCTCGCCACGGCCCGCGGCGTCACCGACCGCGTCCGGGGGCTCGCGTACACCCACGCGGCGAGCGACCTCGTGGGCACCGCCGAGGGCGGGGTGGCCGCGGCCGTCGCCCTGCTGGAGGCCGCGTCGCTCGACCGCGAGGGGACCGTCGCCGTCCGCGCCCGCGACGTACAGGCCACGGCGGGCGTCTCCACGAGCGCGGCCGAGCGCGACCTCGGGAGCGTCCTCGTGGAGCGGGGTTTCGCCGTGGACCTCGACGACCCGGACCACGAACTCCGGGCGCTGTTCGCGGACGACACGGTCGCGCTCGGCTGGCTCGCCGTCGAGTCGGTGCGCGACTTCGGCGACCGGAAGCCGACGGACAAGCCGTTCTTCCAGCCGGGGAGCATGGACCCCCTGCTGGCGCGCGCCGTCGCCAACATCGCCGGGGCGCGGCCCGGTCGGGTCGTCCTCGACCCGATGTGCGGCACCGGCGGGGGGCTGGTGGAGGCCGGCCTCGTCGGCGCCGACGTGCTCGGCAACGACGCCCAGTACAAGATGGTCCACGGCGCCCGGGAGAACCTCGCGCGCTACCTCGACGGGGGCGTCGCGGGCCTGCCCGCGCCGGGCGGATACGACGTGGTGCGCGGCGACGCGACGCGGCTCCCGCTCCGTGACGGGGCGGCGGACTGCGTCGTCTTCGACGCGCCGTACGGGCGACAGTCCAAGATAGCGAACCGCTCGCTCGACGCGCTCGTGGCCGACGCGCTCGCCGAGGCCCGCCGCGTCGCCGACCGGGGTGTCCTCGTCGGGGACCGCGCGTGGGACGACGCCGCGCGCGCGGCCGGCTGGTCGGTGCCCGACCGCTACGTCCGCCCGGTCCACGGGACCCTCGACCGGCACGTCATCGTGCTCCGCGGTTGAACACGCGTTCAGCGTCTTCGGAACGCTTATTCAACTGGTGTTAGTAGGAGAGTACAGACACATGTATCAACGACGGACAGCCGGCGGTGACCGGCCGTGAACGGCGGGAACCGGCTGGTCGACGCGATACTCGACCACAGCCGCGTCGTCATCGCGGTCATGCTCGTGCTCACCGTGGCGGTGGGCGCGGGCGCGCCGATGGTCGAGCAGTCGTCGTCGCTCGACCAGTTCCAGACGGACTCGCCGGCGGCCGACAAGCTCGACTACATCGACGAGAACTTCTCGACCGGGGCGGAGAACACCACGACCGCACAGGTCATCCTGCGCGACGACAACGTCCTCGACAAGGAGTCGCTCGTCGCCCTGCTCGCCTACGAGCGGGCGCTCCACGCCAACGAGACGGTGAACGCGACGCTCGCCGGCGACCGGCCGACGGCGAGCATCGCCAACATCGTCGCGCTCGCGGCCATCCAGCAGGAGGAGGGCCGCGACGTCCAGGAGCTCGCGGCCGAGATACGGGCGCTCAACGCGACGGTCGCGGAGGAGCGCGCCGCGATAGAAGCGCGCAACGAGACGCTCGCGCGCACCGCGGGCCTGCTCCGCGAGGAGCTCACCTACCTGCGGCAGAACCCGAACGCGAGCATCGACGCGTCGTTCGACGACGTGCGCGCGAACACGACCGTCGACCTGAACGAGTCGGACGCGCGGACCTTCGAGACGGCCGCCCAGCGGCTCCGCAACGCCACCTCGCAGGCGGAGGCCGAGGAGGCCTACCGGCTCGGCACGCAGGGCGTCCTCTCCGAGGAATACGCGGCGCTGCAGGCGCGTGCCGAGGAGCTGGAGACGCTCGGCGCGGAGCTGCGTGACCTCGCCGCGGAGCTCGAAACCGAGCGCGCCGAGTTCGAGAACGCCTCGAACGCGACGCTGGCCGAACAGCAGGCGCAGCTGGAGTCGATGAGCGAGTCCGAGATAGACGACGTCGTGACGACGGTGCTGGCGGCCGACGGCGGCAGCCAGTTCGCGTTCGCGTTCATGCCGACGGGCTACGAGCCCGGCTCGGCGGAGGCGGACGCGACGATGCTGCTCGTCACCCAGGAGAGCCAGGGCTCGACCGTCCAGGGCTCGGCCCCCGAGTCGCTCACCGAGGCACAGCTCGCCATCCAGTCGCTCGCCGACGAGGCCGACGGCGGGAGCTACCTCGTCTTCGGCGCGGGCGTCATCGGCGAGGAGATAACGAACTCGATGACCGACAGCCTGCTCATCGTCGGGCCGCTGGCGATGCTGTTCGTCCTCGTCGCGCTGGCGGTCGCCTACCGCGACCTGCTCGACATCCTGCTCGGGCTGGTCGGCATCGCCGCCGTCCTCGTGTGGACGTTCGGCTTCATGGGCTGGTTCGACGTCGCGTTCAACCAGATATTCATCGCCGTGCCCGTGCTGCTCATCGGGCTGAGTATCGACTACGCCATCCACATCTTCATGCGCCACCGCGAGGAGCGCACGGAGGGCGACGGCGACGACCTCTCGCCGCGCGGCTCGATGCGGACGGCCCTTGCCGGCGTCGGTATCGCGCTCGTGTACGTGACGGCGACGACCGTCATCGGCTTCCTGTCGAACCTCACCAGCCCCGTGCCGCCCATCCGGGAGTTCGGGGTCGTCAGCTCCGTCGGTATCCTCGCCGCGCTGCTCGTGTTCGGCGTGTTGATGCCGGCGGTGAAGGTCGAACTCGACGAACTGCTGGAGTCGTTCGGCATCGACCGCTCGAAGCGCGCGTTCGGCACCGGCGGGGGCGCGTTCTCCCGCGTCCTCTCCGTCGGCGCGACGGGCGCGCGGAAGGCCCCGTACCTCGTCATCATCGGGGCGCTGCTGCTCTCCGCCGGCGGCGCGTACGGCGCGACGCAGGTGGACACCTCGTTCAGTCAGTCCGACTTCCTCGCGGAGGACCCGCCGGACTGGATGAAGGACCTCCCCGAGCCGTTCGCCCCGAGCGAGTACACCGCGGCCGCGAACCTCGAGTACGTCAACGACAACTTCGTCCGCGAGGACTCGCAGGCGCAGATACTCGTCGAGGGCGAGGTGACGGGCGACGAGGTGCTCGAACGCATCGCCGCCGCCGAGGCGGCCGCCGCCGACAAGCCCGTCACGCAGACGCTGTCGAACGGCGAGCCCGACATCCGGTCGGCGCTCTCGGTGATGGCGTCCGTCGCGGCCGAGAACGAGGCGTTCAACGAGACGTACACCGACGCCGACACCGACGGCGACGGCGTCCCCGACCGGAACGTCGAGGGCGTCTACGACGCGCTGTACGAGGCCGCCCCCGACGAGGCCGCCGGCGTCGTCTACCGCACCGAAGGTGGCGAGTACGAGGCGCTCCGGCTGGTCGTCTCCGTGGACGGCGGCGCGAGCGGCGACGCCGTCACGACCCAGATGCGCGCCGTCGCGGACGAACTCGACGGCAACGGGCTCGAAGCGACCGCGACGGGCAGCGCCATCCTGAACAAGATCGTTCAGGACGAGCTGCTCGACACCGTCGTCCAGAGCCTCGTCATCACGCTCGTGGCGACGTTCGTCTTCCTGATGATAACCTACCGCATCACGGAGGGGAGCGCGACGCTCGGGGCGGTGACGCTCCTCCCGGTCGCGCTCAGCGTGGCCTGGATTCTGGGCACGATGTACCTGCTCGACATCCCGTTCAACGTCCTCACGGGGATGATAACGAGCCTCACGGTCGGGCTCGGGGTGGCCTACAGCATCCACCTCTCGGAGCGGTACAACCAGGAGCTCGAACGCACGGGCGACGGCTGGGAGGCTATGGACCGCGCGGTCACCGGCACGGGCGGCGCGCTGCTCGGCTCCGCGGCGACGACGGTGGGCGGCTTCGGCACCCTCGTCTTCGCTATCCTGCCGCCGCTCCAGCAGTTCGGGCAGATAACCGGGCTCACCATCATCTACGCGTTCCTCGCGAGCGTGCTCGTGCTGCCGAGCCTGCTCGTGGTGTGGACGCGCTTCGCCGGCCCCGACGGCGTCCTCGACGACGACGGGCCGGACGCCGACCTCGCGGCCGTCTTCGACGACGACGGGAGCGAGGCGGCGCCGGCCGCCGCCGAGGCGGGCGTGCGCACCCTCGACCGGGACGTGGTCGCGCCCGGCGACGAGGTGACCGTGACCGTGCGGCTCGACAGCACGGGCGGCCGGACGGTGTTGCGCGAGCGGGCCGTCGCGGACGCGACCGTCGTGGAGGCCACCCCCGACCCCGTCGACGCGACGGCGAGCGGCGGCACGCTGTACGTCGCGTGGGAGGGCGCGAACCCGACGGTCCGCTACACGACCCGGGTGCCGGAGACGGCCGCCGACGGCGAGGAGTTCGCCTTCGAGGGCGAGCTGCTCGACGGCGGCGAATCCCGGGTCGTGGGCGGCGAGTCCCGCGTCACGGTCGTAACCGACCTGTTCGAGCGCATCGCGGCCACCGGCGAGGTGACGGAGGGCGACCTCCGGAGCGCCTACGACCGCTTCGAGCAGGGCCAGCTCACCGACGCCCAGCTGGAGCGGGTCCACCGGGCGTGGGTGCGCGGCGACGCGCCGGCGGCGCTGGACGCCGCGGGCGACGACTGAGGTCGTGAACGACGCCGACGCCGTCGAGGCGCTCTCCGCGCTCGGCCTCTCGACGTACGCCGCGCGCACGTTCGTCGGCCTCCAGAAGCTGGGGGTCGCGAGCGCCAGCGACGTGGCCGGCGTCGCGGACGTCCCCCGCTCGCAGGTGTACGGCGCGACGGACGAACTGGAGTCGCTCGGGCTGGTGGACGTGCGCGACGGCTCGCCGCGCCGCTACCGCCCGGTGCCCGTCCGGGAGGCGCGCGACCTGCTGTACGAGCGGCTGCGCGCGACGGGCGACGAGGCGTTCGAGTACCTCGAATCCGTCCGCGGCCAGCGCGCCGACGACGAGGAGGGTCACGACGCAATCTGGACGACGGAGGGGCGCGCGAACGTCGCGGCGCGCGTCTCCTCGCTCGTCGACGGCGCCGACGGGCGCGTGCTGTTCGCCACCGGGGACCCGTCGCTGTTCGACGGCGCCGTGGCGGACGCCCTCGCCGCGGCCGACGAGCGGGGCGTCACCGTCACCCTGGTCAGCGCCGACCCGGCCGTCCGCGAGGCCGGGCGGGCGGCCGGGCTGTCGGTGAAACGGGTGCCCGACGACGCGGCCCCGGAGCTGAGCATCGGACGCGTCCTCGTCGCGGACGACGACACCGTCCTGTTCAGCGTGCTGCCGCGCGCGGACGTGGCCGCGACGGACGCCGAGTCCGCGTTCTGGACGGAGGGCACCGGCTTCGCGGTGCTTCTTGCGCGGCTCATCGGCGAGCAGTTCGGGGTGTGAACGGCGGGGGGCGGCCCCGCGGTCCGCGGCGGTCCCGACTCGCTAGTCGTCGTACCCCTCGCGCTTGAACATGAACTTCATGTCGCCCTCGAAGACGCTGTCGCCGTCTTGGTTCGTGGCGAGCGCGTCGATGACGACGATACCGGCGTCGTCGCGCGATTCGAGTTCGCGCTTCTCCGTCACCTCGAACTCCGCGGTGACGGTGTCCCCGACGTACACGGGGTTCTTCAGGTCCATGTAGTTCATCCCGAGGAAGGCGATGACGCGGCGCTCGACGAAGCCACAGCGGTGGACCAGCCCCGTCGTGATGACGAAGGTGAACGGCCCGTGGCCGATACGCGCGCCGTAGCGGCCCGCCTCGGCGTACTCGTCGTTCGTGTGTATCTCCTCCCAGTCGCCCGAGACGGCGGAGTACATCTCCAGCGCGCCGTCGGTGACGGTTCGCCCGGCGCTCTCGAACGTCTGTCCCACGGAAAGCTCCTCGAAGTAGTGCGGCTCGTAGCTGACCGGCATACCCGTCGCTCACCGGGCGGGGGCAAAAGCCTGCCGCGGGTCGGGGACGGATTCGGCACGTCTTTCCGGTTCGCCCCCCTCCAAACGGGCATGACGAGGACGACGTCCGCCGGGGACGCCGCGACGGCGACCGACGGGGTGACCGGCCCGTGACGGGGAAGGACGAGTACTACAACCGCGCGAAGCAGGAGGGCTACCGCTCGCGCTCGGCCTACAAGCTGAAACAGCTGGACCGCGAGGCCGGCCTGTTCGGGCAGGGGAACACGGTGGTGGACCTCGGGGCCGCGCCGGGCGGCTGGCTGCAGGTCGCCGTCGAGCGCGTCGGCGACGAGGGGACCGTCCTCGGCGTGGACCTCCAGCGCGTCAAGGACGTGGAGGGTGCGGAGACGATACGCGGCGACATGACCGACGAGGAGGTCCGCGCGGACCTCGTCGAGCGGGTCGGCGAGGCCGACGTCGTGATCTCGGACATGGCTCCGAACATGACCGGCGAGTACGGGCTGGACCACGCGCGCTCCGTCCACCTCGCGCGGATGGCCTACGAGACGGCGCTGGAACTGCTCGCCCCGGGCGGCGACCTCGCCGTGAAGGTGTTCGAGGGGCCCGACCTCGCCGACCTCCGCGAGGAGATGGAGGGGGAGTTCGAGTACGTGCGGGCGGTCCACCCCGACGCCTCGCGCGACTCCTCCTCGGAGCTGTATCTGGTGGCGAAGGGGCGGCTCACCGCGCCCGTCCGCGAGGGCGACGAGGTCGAGGTCGAGATCGTCGACGAGGGGAGCGAGGGCGACGGCATCGCCAAGGTCGAGGGGTACACGCTGTTCGTGCCCGGCGCGACGACGGGCGACGCCGTGACGGTGCGCGTGACGGACGTGAAGCCGCGCTACGGCTTCGCCGAGACCGTCGAGTAGCCGCTCAGCCCATGATGCGGTCCTCGTGGCCGGACTCGTTGGCCCGGACCGCGTTGGTCACGAGGTAGACGAACGGCGTGTCGGCGACCGCGATGAGGAGCTTCAGGAGGTACTGGCCGAGCATCAGGCCGAGCACGACGTTCGTCGGGAGCACCGGGCCGATACCGGCGTAGTTCGGCAGGAGGTAGAAGGCGATGCCGACGAACACGACCGTGTCGATGGCCTGCGAGGACGCGGTGGAGGCGACGTTGCGGAGCCAGAGCTTCTCCTTCCCGGTGGCCTCGCGGATGCGGTGGAACACGTACACGTCCCAGTTCTGCGAGAGCAGGTAGGCGACGAGCGACCCGGCGACGATGTTGGTCGACGCGCCGAGGACGGCGGCGAACGTGCCGGGGTCGATGCTCGACTGGGCGGCCGGCGCGGCGATGGTCGAGTACACCAGCCCCAGCAGGACGAAGTTCATCGCGAACGCGACGTTGACGAGCCGCTGGCCCGCGAGCTTCCCGTACAGTTCGGTGTAGCAGTCCGACGCGAAGAAGGTCAGCGCGTACCCCAGCGCCGCCCCGGGGAGTATCAGCGCGCTCCCCGTGTACGGCAGGGAGAAGGGGATGGAGAAGGCGAGCACCTTCGCCGCGGTCAGCTGTGAGACGACGAGCGCCGTGACGAACAGCGCCGCGAGCACCGTCGCGCCCAGCGGCGGCGCGCGCTCACTCATCGTCGGTCAGGCGCCCGTGGCGGGCGTCTATCTCGTCGAGGATGTCGAGGTTCTTGCGGATGGACGCCCGGACGGCGTCGCTGCGGTTCACGTACTTCCCGTCGTCGCCGACGTGCTCGTCGAGGTCGGCGAGCAGCTCGCCGGGTATCTCCACGCTTATCTTAGGCATACTCCGAGATTACCGAACGAATACTTAAGCGCGTCAGTTCGGCGCGACCGCCGGCGGGGAAGGAGAACGCGAAAGAACGGGAGAGGAGAACGGAGGCGAGGTCAGTCGGCCGGCTCGACCTTCGGCCCGCCGCCGCCGCGACGGCCGCCGAGGGTGACGGCGTGGAGGACGGCGAGGCCGAGCCCGTACATCCCGACGACGGGGAGGCCGAGCACGAACATCATGAACACGCCGCGGGGCGACAGCAGGGCGATGACCGACAGCACCGCGAGCACGACGACCCGCCACCGCTTGCGCATCGTCCGGTAGCGGACGATGCCCCCGGCGTGGAACAGCAGCATCGACATCGGGATACACGCCATGATGCCGACGCCGACGGTGGTGAAGAACACGAGCCACCCGAAGTTGTTGATGCGGTAGGCGATGACCATGTGCGCCGCGATGGCGTCGTTGGCGAGCCACGAGATGATGCCCGGGGCGACGAACAGGAAGCCGACGAGGCTCCCGCCGATGAGGGTGGCGAAGAGGCTCCCGCCCCACACGAGCAGGACGCGGCGGTCGCCGCGCGCGAAGCCGCGCTGCTTCAGCGCCGGCCACGCGTAGAAGAGCAGTAGCGGCAGCGTCGCCACCGCCCCGGCGATGGTGGCGACCTTGATGCCGAAGACGAGCGCCTCGACGGGGTGGAGGGTGACGAGCCGCACCTGTTCTGCGGTCACCTGGTCGGGCAGCTGGGTGAGGAACTGCGCCTTCAGCCAGCCGATACCGCCCGTGTAGAGGACGTAGAACGTCACGGCGAGCACGGACATGAACGTCCCGACGAGGACGAACGCCTTCGAGCGGAGCGACGAGGCGATGAACGCGAGGTCGTAGTAGTAGCCGCCGATGTCGTCCTCGTCCACCTCGTCCTCGGTGAACGCCGAGAGCATCCCCGCGCCGGTCCGCGAGAAGACGTTCCCGGACTCCTCCTCCTCCGCTTCCTCCTCGGTCCCGGCCGAGTCGGCGTCGTCCTCGGGGAGTTCGCCCGTCTCGGCCAGCGCCTTCGCCTCGGCGGCCGGGTCCCCCTCGTTCGCCTCGGGCGGGTGGTCGGCCGCCATCTCCTGGGCCGCGTCGAACCGGTCGAGTATCGCCTGCGCCTTGTCGCCGTCGCCCTCGTCCATCGCCCCGCTGGCGAGCGAGAGCGCCTCGTTCTCCGTCATCTCCACGAAGGGCTCGATGGGGGCGGCGCGGACCCCGGCGGCGTCGAGGCCGCCGATGTCGATGTCGCCCGGCGCGCCCGTACTCGCGGGCGCGGCCCCGGAGAGGTCCGCCACCTCGTCGAGCGCCTTGAACATCAGGTAGACGAGGGCGGCGAGCGCCGCGAACGCGCCGACGAACAGCGCGGCGACGGCCAGCACGGCCGTCGCGTCGACGCCGAGCAGGGTGTCGGTCGCGAGCGAGTCGGGAAAGCGACCGTCGAGATACGCGCCGGCGTACGGTATCGCGTCGAGCGAGGCGAGCGCGGAATCGAACGCGCCGTTCGTCGCCGCCCGCCCGAGGAAGAAGGCGACCGCGCCGCCGACCACGCCGCCGCCCGCGACGACGTTCCAGCGCCGGCGCAGCGTCGGCTTCAGCCCCACCTGCTCGCCCGCGGCCCGGGCCGTGACGAGGAAGCGGGTGACGAACAGCGAGAAGCCGTACAGCATGACGAGCGGCGTCGCCCACAGCAGTTGGGTGAGCGGGTCCGGCGGCGTGAACAGCGCGCCGAGCGCGTACAGCCCGAGGATGGCGTGCTTCCAGTAGTCGCGGAACGTCTGGTAGGGGACGACGTTCGACAGCGCGAGGCCGGACATCGCCAGCGGCAGTTGGGCCGCGAGGCCGAAGGAGATGGAGAGCAGGAAGACGAACTGCGCCCACTTCACGATGGAGTAGGTGGGTTCGAGGTCCGCGCTGACGGCGTTGCTCGCGAGGAACTCGAAGGCGAGCGGGAAGAAGAGGACGTAGCCGTAGGTCGCCCCGAGCAGGAGGAGGACGACGGCGAGGAAGACGACGGTCGCTATCTGCCACCGCGGGATACCCGTCGGCCAGTAGCCGCGGGCCCGCAGGGCGTCGCGAGAGTAGTATATCAGCACGGGTATGGCCATCAGGACGCCGATGACGAGGCCGATCTTCACCTGCAACAGGATGACGTCGAACGGCGTGACGGCGATGACCTGCGCGTCGGGCGCCTGCGAGAGCAGGTCCGCCTTCATGCGGTTCCACCCGTACCGGTTGAGGAAGATTATCGTCGCGAGCAGGCCGACGACGAAGACGATGAACACCTTCTGGAGATGTTTCTGGGCCGCCCCGAGCATATCGCCGAGCGTCTCGCGCCCGCCCTGAAGGGTTCGGACGACGTCTCCGTCTACGGCTCCGGACACGGAGACCCGTTGGGTAGCCCCGGTTATCAACCTTTCAGCCTCGACCGCGAGAAGAAGGCTTACAATCGGGCGACGCCGATGCCACCGTAATGGCCGAGGAGCCGGACGACGGGACGGGGACGGACCGTCCGGCGGAGCGCGACGACGACGAGGAGCCGCGCGTCACCTCGGACGCCGACTTCAACAGCCTCGCCGCCGACCCGGACCCCGACGGGGACGCGGCCGAGGAGGGCGACGGTGCCGGGAGCCCGGAGGACGACGGCCCGACGCCCGCCATCACGCGCGTCGACGACGGGGACGGCGTCTCGGAACCCGACGGCGACGGCGTCGTCTCCCCCGCCGACGACCCGGACACCCCGACCGTCGACGACGTGGAGACGCCGCTCGCCGACGAGGAAGCGGGCGTCTCCGACGGCGGCTACGCCGACGAGGGCGACGCCGGGGGGATGTACGACGACATCGCGTTCGACGACGACGACATCGCCGACGGCGCGGACGCACCCGCCGTCGAGGGGGACTTCGACGGCGCGCCCGACGACCAGGAGATGCCGCTGGCCGACCACATCGAGGAGATGGTCAAGCGGCTGGGCGTCGTCGTCGTCGCGATGGCCGTCGTCTCGGGCATCGCGTTCCCGTTCGGCACGGACCTCATCAACTTCCTGTGGTACGACTACCTGCCGGGGACGTTCGCGGAGTGTCCCACCATCGGACCGCTCCAGCCCGGCGGCCCGGCCTGTCCGCAGGTGTACCACCCGCTCGCGGTCATCCTCGCGCGGCTGAAGGTGGCGACGCTCGTCGGCTTCGTCATCGCCCTGCCGCTGTTCGTGTACGAGACCTACCTGTTCATGCGCCCGGGGCTGTTCCCCCGCGAGCGCCGCTACTACCTCGCCAGCGTCCCGACGAGCCTGCTGCTCGCGCTCGTCGGCATCGTGTTCGCCCACTTCATCGTCATCCCGTTCCTGTTCGACTACTTCGTCTCCTACTCGCAGAACGCGACCATCGTCGCGTTCGGCCTGACGGAGACGTTCGACCTCATCGTCCTCCTGCTCGGCGCGTTCGCCATCGTGTTCCAGATACCGCTGTTCGTGATGCTCGCGCTGATGATGGGGCTCGTCACCCGCGAGTGGATGGAGGGCCGCCGCCTCATCTTCTGGGGCGTCTTCGCCGCGCTGGCGTTCCTGTTCGCGCCGGACCCGACCGGGATGGCCCCCATCATCGTCGCGGCGACGATGATCGTCCTGTTCGAGGGGACGCTCCTGCTGGCGAAGTGGACCCGGCGCGGGTGAGGCCGTTCCGGCCCGTCGTTCCGATACGCCCTGATACATGAGCGGCGGCGCGGGCCGAGCGCGCGACGGCGCGCTCGTCGTCGCGAGGGACGACGGAGCGACCGCAGGGAGCGACGGAGTCGGCTGGGGAGGGTGTGGGCGGTCGCGGTGCTGTGGGGACTCATGGAACCGCGCGAGCAGGACGTTCGCCGAACCACGGTGAGACACACCGAGCCGAAGCGGAACGGGAGAAACTCCGAGCCGAACCACGGCGAGACACACCGAGCCGAACCCCGAAGCCAACGGACGCGAAACGACGACTCCAAACGACAGCGATACGCCTTAGTCGGCCACTCCCCACGACACGCACAGTGCCGCGCTTCGAGTACCCCTGTCCGGGCTGTCGCACCCGCACGAACCTCCACGACGCAGGCTGCGACTTCGACGGCGTCCGGTGGACCGACATCGAGGCCGCCTATGTGGACGTGCTCTCGCGGCTCTCCCGGACGGAGCTCTCCGAGGCGGCCCTCCGGGAGGCGATAGACGACTGGGGCGGCCTCCACGCCGCCGCGCTGTCGCGGCTGCGCGGCGACCAGCGCGTGGACGGCGGCGACGACGGCCCGCTGGAACTGCTCACCGCCGCGGAGTACAAGGAGCGCGTGACCCACCCGACGATGGAGCCGCTGAAGACCATCTACGAGCAGGGCTCCGTCCACGGCGCCCACGACAACGCGGTGTTCGCGCTCGTCGCGTTCTACGAGATGGTCGGGCTCTCGTGGGCCGAGACGCGCGAGCAGATGCTGACGTGGCTCGACGAGTCGGGCACGTGGGCGCGCGGCGGCTTCGAGGAGGGGTCGCCGGAGGAGCTCGTCGACTCGAAACGCCACGTCTACGAGCGCGGCTACGGGTGGAAGCAAGCGGGGCGAGAAGCGAAGGCGGTTATCGACAGACGGCTCGGGTAGTCAGTCGCTCTGGATGCGCGGCGCGAGCATGTAGGTGACCTCGCCGTTCCCCTCCGCGATGTCGAAGTGCATCTTGACGGGGAACTCCTCGCCGAGTTCCATCGTGACCTCGGCGTCGCTCGGGATGGCCTTGTTCATGTCCTTGAGGTAGTCGAGCGAGAAGAGCGAGCGGGCGTCGCCGGGCGTGAGCGCGATGAGGTCCTCGGTCGTGAGTTCGAGGTGGACGTCGTCGGTGTCGCCCTCGGCGTCCACGTAGAACGTCTCGGCGTCGGCATCGACGCCGAGCGCGATGTGGTCGGAGACCATGTCCGCGGCCTTGACCGCGCGGGCGATGTCAGCGCCCTCCACGACGACCTCGGCCGGGAGGTCGAGGTCCGGGAGGTCCGGCTCCTGGCGGATGGAGTCCGGGTCGATGAGCGCGAGCGTCCCCTCCAGCCCCTCGATCTTGATGTGGAGCTTCCGGGTCTCCTCGTCGAGTTCGAGCTGGACGAGCTGGCCCGAGTCGGCCATGCCGACGAACTCCTCCAGCCGGGAGAGGTTCACGCCGATGACGCCGCCGTCCGTCTCGTAGGACTCGAAGGCGGCCGCGTCGAGCGTGAGGTCGACCATACCGACGTTGGCCGGGTCGACGGCGCGGATGGCGAGGCCCTCCTCGTCCAGCCGTATCTTACACTCGTCCACGAGAACGCTCACGGAGTCGAGCGCGTCCCCGAGCGTCTCGGCGCTCACGATAGCCTTGAACATCTTGCCCGCGGCTACGAAACCGCGTGGTAAAAACTCTCCCGTTCGTGCGCACGCGGGCGGGCGCGGACGACCGCTGAGACCGCCCGACGCGACGGATTCAGGCGTCGGCCGGCCGGCCCATCCGCGCGAGCAGGTGGCCCAGTTGTACCCGGTCGCTCGTCGACTCCGTGAGGTCGAAGTCCGTCTCGCCCGCGAGCCGGTAGAGCTTCGCCAGCCGCCGGCCGTCGTAGCGCGAACGACCGACGCGGAGCACGTCCTGCAGTATCTCGTCGCCGCCGTAGCCGTGGTCGTAGATGAGCTCGTCGAGCCGGGAGCGCGCCTCCGAGAAGTCGCTCGATTCGGCGGCCGCGAGCATCGCCTCGACGGTGTCGTCGTGGCCGATGTCGCCGAGCGTCTCGTAGGCCGCCGACATGGTCACCGCGCCCTCCTTCGCCGCGGCGGTCTGGGCGCCGAGCACGGCCTTGCGAAGGTCGCCGTCGCCGTAGCCCGCGAGGTACTCGAGGCCGTCGTCGTCGTACTCGACCCCCGCGAGGTCGACGACCCGCCGGAGCGCCGTCGCCGTCTCGCCGTGGTCCGGGGCGCGCACCGGGACCGAGAAACACCGCGAGCGGATCGGCGGGATGAGCTTCGAGGGCTGGCGGGTCGCGATGACGAACTGCGTGTTCGCGGCGTACTGCTCCATCACCCGCCGGAGCGCCTGCTGGAAGTCCTCGCGGATGGCCTCGGCGTTGTCGAGCAGGACGGTCTTGTACCGCCCGGAGACGGGCTGGTACGAGGCCGATTCCTTCAGGACGTGGTTTATCATGTCGCGTTTGGACATGCGCGAGCGCCCGGCGAGGAACGGTTCGAAGCGCTCGTCGTTGCGTATCTCCTTTTTCGTCCGGTCGAAGAAGTCCGCGACGTTCAGCTCCACGAGGTCGTTGTCCGGGTCCTCGTGAGCCTCGCGAGCGAGCGCGCGGGCCGCCGCCGTCTTGCCGGCCCCCTTCGGCCCGTGGAGGACGAGGTTCAGCGGCTCGTCGCGGGCCGTCGAGAGGTAGTCGCGCACGTCCGGCTGGGGCAGGTCCTCGATGGCCGGCGCGTACTCGTCGGTCCACAGCGGCGCGTCCATTCGTTGCGCGTGCTTGCCGCCGGGCGGCTATGAAGGTGACCTTTGCGCGCGCCGTGTCGGTCGCGGCGGCCCGGACGACCTCGGGGCCGGTCCCCTTCTCGACCCCGCCGAACCGCGAGTCGTGAACCGCATGCGGGCGGACGAACGTCTCGCAGGGAGTCGTGGTACCGCGACACTCGCAAGCGTTATCCCCGAATCGACTCTACGTTTGTTCGTAATGGCACACGGTAAAGTTGACTTCTTCAACGACACTGGCGGCTACGGCTTCATCACGACCGACGACGGCGACCTCGACGACGACGAGGACGTGTTCTTCCACATGGAGGACGTCGGCGGCCCGGACCTCGAGGAGGGGACCGAAGTGGAGTTCGACATCGAGTCGTCGCCGAAGGGGCCCCGCGCCTCCAACGTCGTTCGGCAGTAACAGACCTTCCGTCGCTGACCGCGACGAGTACCACACGATTCTTCGACACCCGACCGACGAGCGGCCGCGTTCGCGCGTCTCAGTTCCGACCGTCGCGGAAGCGGTCGAGGCCGACCGACAGCATGTCTGGTGACACCGGCTGGAACTCCTCTCGCTCCGGCCCTAGGTACTCACGAACCGAGTCCCACGAGTCGCGGGCGTACCGCTCGTCCAGCAGGACGCGGACGCCGACCTCCTCCGGGCCGCGGATGACGCGCCCGATGGCCTGCCGGGCTTTCCGCACCGCGGGGACCGTCAGCGCCGTCTCGAACCCGCTGCGGGACGTTCCGCCCCCCACGCCTCCGCTCGCGTCGCTCGCGGAGACGTCCCCGAACTCGCGGTCGTAGGCCGTCCGGACGGCGCGCGTCCGCGGCGAGGCGGTGTTGATGATGGGGACGCCACAGACGGCGGCCGCCGACAGGCGGTCGCCGCGGTAGTCCACTCCCTCGGTGAGCGTCCCGCGCAGCGAGGTGACGAGCACCTTCCCGTCGCCGCGGAAGAAGTCGGCCTTCAGCCGCTCGGTGGCGTCGTCGCCCGACGACTCGTCGATGAGCACCTCCTTGTCCACGTCCGCGAGCACGTCCGCGGCCCACTCGGCCTCGGCGTAGGAGGGCATCCCGACGAGGACGTTGCCGTCGACGCGGGCGACCTGCCGGAGCGCGTTCGCGTAGACGCGCCGCGTCTCGGTCTCCTCGTCCGGGAACCCGCGGTTGTCGTGGGTGAACTTCGGCGTGGCGACGGCGTAGGAGGCGCGGTTCTCCGCCGGGAAGGAGAGGCCGTACGTCCGACGCTCGACCGGGCGGTTCTCCTCCTCGCGGAGGTGTGTCAGCCCGGTGACGCGCTCGAACACGTCGAGCGGAGCGAGCGTCGCGCTCATCAACACGCCGCCGCCGAACTTCCCCAGCGTCTCCGCGATGGCGTCGCCGGGGATGCAGTTGTGGACCGCGAGCGCCGCGTTGTACGCGCGCCGCCACGAGTCGGCCGGCTCCGTCTCGTCCCACGTCCGCTCGAGCTCTATCTCCCGGAAGTAGTCGGTGTGGTCGTTGCGGTACCACGAGCCGAGGACGCGCCCGACGGCGGGGGCCGCCCGGCGCTTGTCCTCCTCCTCGGCCTCGTTCAGGATACGGGCGACGACGGCCCCGACCGTCTCGGCGTTCGCCCACACGGAGTCGGTGTACCCCTCCCGCTCGGCCCACTCCGTTATCTCGTCCTCCGCCGGCTCCTCGGGGTCGCGTAGCGGTATCTCGTCGTCCGGCAGGTCGCCGAGGTCGGCGCGCCAGCCCCGGTGTTCGCGGTCGAGGTGGGCCGTGACCCGGCGGTCGAGTTCCTCGCGGAGGTCCCGGAGGAACTCCCGCAGGCGGGCGAGTTCGTCGGTCGTCACGTCGGCGTCGTCGAGTTCCGCCCGGATGAGGTCGCGCGCCTCCGACAGGCCCGCCGTCGTGCGCGTGCCGTCGCCGCCGTCGAGCGTGAGCGGCTGGAGCACGCGCGCGAGTTCGCTCTCGGCGTCCCGGAGCGTGGCGTCGCCGACGCGGTCGGAGACGAGGTCGCGCACGCGGGGTTCGAGCATGTGCGCCTCGTCGCAGACGACGAACGTCTCCTCGTCGAGCAGCGCGCCGGTGAACGAGCCGACCGTCGTCGGATCGAAGGCGTGGTAGTAGTTGCCGACGACGACCTCCGCGTGTTCGAGTATCGCGCCCATCGTCGAGTGGGGGCAGGTGCCGTGGCTCGCCGAGAGGGTGACGAGGTCGTCGCGCTCGATGAGCCCCATGTCGGTGAAGTCGAACGGCACGGCCTCGCTCGCGTCCCCCTCCTCGGGCAGGTCGTCGAGGTACTGCGCGTAGAAGGGGCAGTACTCCACCTCGGTCGTCCCGTCGGCGTACTCGACCGTGTCCGGGGGGTAGGGGGTCGGCTCGCCGAGCACCTCCATGTACTGGGCGCCGCCGCCCTGTGTCCCCGAATCGGCCAGCCCGACCTGCTGGCTCCGGGCGCGCGAGGCGAGCGACCCGGCGGTCGTCTCCTCGGTCAGCCCGCGGGTGCGCTCGCGCAGGCCCTCACACCGCTCGTAGACGGTGTCGTCGTCGATGCCCGCGCGCCCCTCGATGTTGTACGGGCAGACGTCGGCCTTCCCGACGAGCGTCATCGCCGTCACGGGGTCGTAGCCGTCGGGGAGGTTCGCGTTCATCGTCCGCAGGTCCGCCTCGAACTGGCGCAGTTGCTGTTTGACGCTCGTGAGGACGACGACGCGCTCGAAGTCGGAGTCGGGGTCGCGCACGAGGTGGACGCCCGCGGTGAGCGCGAGCATCGTCTTCCCCGTGCCACACGCACCCTCCAGTGAGAGAAACCCCGAATCTCGGGCGGCAGCCACGGCGGCGTCGACCCCGTCCTCCTGTTCGGGGTACGGCTCCGCGTGGCCGAACACGTCCCGCCAGTCGTCGCCCGGTGTCACGTCTTCCGCAAGCGGGTGGTCGGCCATGAGCGTGTCGGAGTTGGGCCCGGCATCCGGTATGAAGGTCGGGAACCCTCGGAGGAGTAGAACTCAGAACGCGCCGACGACGGCGAGGTACGCGGCGACGAACAGCACGGCGTTGTAGACGCCGTGGGCCAGCGCCGGGACGACGATGTTGTCCGTGTACTCGTATATCGCGCCGAGGACGACCGCGACGAGCGCGATGATGGCGACCGAGACCAGCCCCGCGCCGACGGTGCCGACGACGGCGAAGAAGTGGATGGCCGCGAACGGGAGGCTCGCGCCGATGACCGCCCCGACCGGGCCGAACGCGCGGCGGAGCCGACCCTGTACCGCGCCGCGGAACAGCAGTTCCTCGGCTGGGCCGTTGAGCAGGAGCGCGACGGCCGCGAGCGCGAGCAGGAACACGGGCGCGCCGACGGCGATGTCGGCGACGCTCGACGGGGCCGCCTCCAGCCCGAACAGGCCGACGACGAACTGGCCGCCGATGTTCACCGCGAGCATCGCGAGGACCGCGCCGCCCGCGATACCGACCTCCCGGAGCGTGGGCGTCCGGGCGGGGATGACGAGGCGACCGCGGGCGTACACGAGCGCGACGGCCGCGTACGCGAGCATCGTGACGACGACGCTGGCGAGCAGGTACACGGGGGAGGCGAGTATCTCGCCCGTGAGGAGGAGCTCGACGACGAGCGGGACCGCGCCGAGGAGCGTCCCGGCGAGGAAGCCGACGACGACGAGGCCGAGCGCGACGGCGACCGCACGGCCCCGGCGGGGCGTAACGACCGGCGCGTCCGGGCCGACGGATTCAGTTGCGACTGCGTTGGTCATAGCGACCGTCTATCGGCGCCCGAGAGCTTAAACACGACCGACGTGTGCGAACAGCCGTCTCGGGAGACGCCCGCCTCCACCCGAAACACCACCGTTTCCTCTCTATCGCGCGCGGGAAACGCACCCCGGGAAACGTTCTCGCGGGGACCATCGGGTCCGGATAGCCTCGCGGGGGCGTCAGCGCCACCGACCCGGACCCCGACCCCTCGTCCCTCGTCACGGCCCGGGACGCGATCTCCAGGCGAAACCGTACCGTTTCCTCTCCATAGGGCTCCGGAGCGTTCGCGCCGGCCGCGCTCTCGGGGGTCGCCCGCGACGCGGCCGCTCGCCGTCGGCGACTATCTCCACCCGAAGGGAGGGCGTTTTCCCGCTATAGGACTCCTTAGGACTCGGAGCGGCGGACGGGGTCGTCCTGCCGGACGAAGTGACCCCACACGTCGCGGCGGTCGGCGGCCTCGCGGTAGAGCTTCTCGCGCAGGCGGTTGTAGTCCGCGAACTGCCGGAGGAACCCGACCGTGTCGTCGGTGCCCGGCGGCGCCACCTCGCTGCGCGCGAACGCCTGCTCGATGGCCTCGCCGAACGAGTACACCCGGTCGTCGGTCACCAGGTGGGCGCCCTCCTCCCAGTCCTCGGGGAGGCGCTCGCGCTCGGCGTCGGTGAGGTCCGAGAAGCCGACCACGTCGAGGTCGGAGTGGTCCACGAGCTGCTGGGCACACCACGTACAGAAGCCGCACTCGTCGTCGTAAACGAACGTCTCGGGCATGGTCGGCGGTAGGCCCGCGACGGACTTCCCTCTTGGCCTACGAGAACCGCGCCGTCTCCCCGCCGCAGTCGCCACAGACCGTGACGAGCGCCCCTTCCTCGTCGGGCGCGCGCTCGACCGACTGCTCGGTGTAGCCGCCGCAGGCCTCGCACTCCCGGAGGATGGTCGTCTCGCCCGACTCCGCGGGCGCGCCGACGGCGAGCGCGCGCACCGGCTCCTCGCCGCGATTCCATCCCTGTTGCCACTCGCCGGGCCCGAAGCGGACGAGTTCGCCCGCCGCGACGACGACCTCCTCGGTCCCCTCGCGCGGGTCGCCCGTCTCGAACGTCGCCTCGCCCGAGAGGACGTAGAACACCTCCTCCTGGCCCATGTGTCGGTGCCGCCCGAACGCGAACGACTCGCCCGGACCGAGTTCGTAGTAGTTCAGTGCGGCGTCCTCGACGCCCAGCGCGCGCCCGACCGGCCGCTTCGCCGACGCCGGCGACACCCACGAGTCCACGTCCTCGACGGCTACTTTCTCCATGCGCCGAGGCTTCCGCGCACGCGACTAAAGCCTGTCTCCGACCCCGGCTAGTCCCAGTACTCGACGGCGTCCCCGCGGTTCCAGAAGCCCGACACCGTCCGCTCGCCGTCGCCGCCGGGGGGCGCGCCCACGAACACCCCGATACCGTCGGCCTCGGGGTACACCGCCACGTCCGGCTCGTTCATCGTCGAGACCATCAGGTAGCGGAGTACCTCCTCCCCGCGGTTCACGACCTGGTGCGCGCCGGACTCGTCGGCCGGACAGGCGACGTACTCGCCGGGCGAGAGCGGCACGTCGTCGTACCCCTCGCCCCGCCGGAGCACGCCCTCCCCCGCGAGGACGTAGAGCGCCTCCTCGTTGCCGGTGTGGTAGTGGAGCGGCCACGGCCGCTCGCCGGGGTCGACCTCGTACAGCGACGCCCCCACCTCCTCGCCCCCGGCGGCCGCGGCGAGCTTCTTCCGGCGGGACGCCGTCTCCGCGCCCTCGTGTTCGGTCCAGTCGAGGTCCGACTCGTTGACCATGCGCGTGGAGCGACCGCTGCGGGCGTAAATCCGCGGGCCACGGCCACGGGCTATTTGTGTCGCTCGCGCGTCGAACGAAACGATGCGACGACGACACCTGCTCTCCACCGCGGCCGCGGCGGCCGCGGCGGGGCTGGCCGGCTGTAGCTCGCTCCCCGGAACCGGCTCGTCGGGGGAGCGGGCGCGCTACGACTCGTGGGTCCGCGACGACGACGACGGCGACGTGGCCGCGGTCACCCTCGACCTCTCGACCTACCGCGAACTCGGCGAAACCGGGACCGCGACGGCGACCGAAACCCCGGCGGCCGACCCGGAAACCGACGACCCGCTGCTGTTGATTCCCGCGGCGTACCTGCTCGGCGGGGCGCTGGCGGTCGGGTTCGGCGTACGCTACGGCCTCTCCGACACCATCGAGAGCGACGGCGGGGCCGAGTACGCCCACGTCGTCGACGGCGCGATAGTTCTGGAGGGGGAGTTCGACGCCGACGTGCTCGCCGCGTCCGTCGAGGACGATGCCGGCGAGGCCGTCGAGTCCTACGAGGGGTACGAACTGTTCCGCACGGGCGGGCTGACCGGCGATGCCGTCGTCGCGGTGTCGGGCGACGCGGTGGTCGTCGTCTCGGCCGAGGACGCCGAGGACCCCGTCGAAGCCGCGCGGAGCTACGTCGACGCGAACGCCGACGGGAGCCTGCGGTACAGCGCGAGCGACGACGACTACGACGCGCTCGCGACCGCGCTCCCCCGCCGCGGGGTGATGGGCGTGACCTACTCCGCCGACGGCGGGCTGTTCGGCGGCGACGCCGCCGCGCCGAGCGACTCGGACGAGACGGGCCTCGCCTCCTTCTCGGACCTCGACCTCTCGGGCGCGCTCGGCGGGGCCGTCAGCGCGTCCTTCTCGGGGTCGTCGGTGACCTCCTCGGTCGCGCTCCGGTACGACAGCGCCGACGCCATCGAGAGCGAGGCCGACATCGAGGCCGCGCTCGCGGACGACGCCGACGACGTGACCGTGACGGTCGACGGCCGGACCGCCGTCATAGAGGCCACCTACTCCGGCGCGGGCGTCTGGTCGTAGCCCGCGGCGGTCACATGAAGTCGGAGATGGAGCCCTGCTTGTTCTTGTCGTTCTCGAACACGGATTCGAGCGAGCGCTCCAGTATCTTCAGCCGCTGAACCGTGTACTCCCGGCAGCCGAACTCCTCGGCGACGCGCAGCGCCACGTCCATGTACTTGTTCACGGACCCCTGGTGGACGGTGAGGTTGACCCGCCCGCCGCACTCCCGGCAGTCGCCGGTGAGCGGCATCCGGCGGTACTTCTCCCCGCAGTCGAGACAGCGCGTCTCCTGGCGCGAAAAGGCGCGGAGGTTGCCGATGAGGTCCGGCAGGAAGTGGTACTCGATGACGCGCTCGGCCACGTCCGTCTCGTCCACGGCGCGGAGCTTCCGCGAGAGCGCGAGCTGGGCGTCCATCTTGTCCATCATGCTGCCGAGCGTCTTGTACGCCGAGAGGTCGGGCCCCAGCGCGATGTTCGAGGTGTCGTGGGTGTGGCGGAACTCCGTGTACTCGCGGTCGGTGTCGAGGTTCTCCTCGGCTATCTTCACGTCCACCTCCTCCGGGTCCGCCATCTCGCGGCTCGCCTCGTAGAACTCGCGGGGGTAGCGGTCCACGATGTCCATGTTGTGCGCCTCGTCGTCGATCTCGGAGGGGTCGATGCGCGAGGACATGACGAGCGGCGCGTCCATCTGCCCCCCGCGCTTGTCAGGGAGGTATTCCTTCGAGAAGTTGAGAAGTCCGTCCATCAGGAGCATCACACAATCTTCGTCCCCATCGCAGTTCCGCCGTTTCGCGGCGTGAAAGTACGGATGCGCGTATCCGACGGCGGCGCTCGTGAACCCTATAACCCTCCCGACAACCGCCGCGGAGGTGTGGGGCGCCATCCCGAAGACGAGTTCGCCGACGAGGTCCTGGCGCTCGTCCACGTCGTAGAAGGCGTCGAGGCCGTAGTAGCGTTCGAGCAGGTCGTCGACGTAGTCGGCCGTCTTCAGCATGTGTTCGGCCGCGCCGTCGGAGAGCACCACGTCCTGCACCTTCAGCTCGACCAGCTGGTCGTCGTGGCGCAGCGGCTCGCCGTCCATGTCCGTCTCGTAGCCGAGTTCGCGGAGCTGACCCACCTCCACGTCGAGTTCGCTCGCGCGGACGGCGGTGACGGGGAGGTCCGTCATGTCGTAGCGGACGGTGCCGTCCTTGAACGCCGTGACGCCGTTCTTCGCCCGGAGCACGCCCTTCTCCATCGGCTCCGGTATCTTGTGGGTCGACATCAGCCCCTTGACCCCTTTCAGCATCTCGAAGGAGCCGGCGCGCTCGCCGACGTTCGCCATCCCATCGCGGAGTTCGGTGTTGAGGTCTATCTCGCGGCGCTCGGTGGAGCGGGCGAGCGTCCCACAGCGCGGACACTCCGCGCGTCCGGACTCGTCGGGTTCCACGTCGTGTTCACAGTCCGGGCAGACGTAGTGCGGCTCCGTCCACGACCCGCACTCGCGACAGCGGCCGCGGAAGGTGCCCTCGTCGCAGTCGGGACACCGACGGCGGGCGACCTCCGCCTCGACGGTGCCGGGGGTCGCGGACACGTCGCGCTGTTTCGCGGCCGCGCTCACGTCGCGCTGGCTCCCGCCCGCCTCGCCGATGGGGAAGAGGGTGTGGACCGCGGGCGAGAGGTCGCGCGACTCGGACTTCTCCGGGCGGCCCATCCGGTTGCCGATGCGGGTCGGGGCGCGCTCCTGGAGCGAGAACGGCGCGACCTCGTTCACGGCGCGGTGGCTGTTCGCGCCGTCGTCCCAGCCGCGCGCGGACGCCGAGAGCTCCGTCCACGTCCGGTCGAGGTCGGCGGTGAACCCGAGCGAGCGCACGAACGGCAGGGCGTCGGGGACGGTGACCGTCTCCTCCCCCTGCGTGTGTTCGACCACGAGCGCCTCCAGCGCCTCGACCACGGCGTCGGTGTTCGGGAGGACGAGCGTACGGTCGCTTCCCGCGCTCGGGGGCGATTCGAGGGCCGCGCCGTCGGCCTCGGCGAACCGGCCCGACGCCTCGACCGCGTCGGCCAGCGCCTCGAACCCCTCGACGGGGAGGTCGTGCCACAGGTAGGTGTACGTGGGGTGGAGGGGCGCGTCGTACTCCTCGGCCCACGCGAGCGCCCGCTCCGCGTCCGGACGGTCGAGGTCGAGGCCCGGGTCGTCGCGCATCGCCTGCACGTCCGCGCCCGCCGCGGCGAGGTCCTGCTCCCACCACTCGGCGACGTAGGAGGCCGGGACGAGCGGGTGGTTGTTCTCGACGAACTCCCCGTAGTTGACGAGGTACTCGCCGAGGTCGAGTATCTCCACGACGCCGTTGCGGACTTCGAGCGCCTCCTCGGGGTCGTCGATTCGCCGGACGTCGCCGTTGGCGAGTTTGACCGTCGGGCCCTCGATGGAGTCCACGGGGACGACGCCGCCCGCCTTCCCCGGGCGCTCCGTCTTTATCTGCGTACCCGTGGCGAGGAAGTCGTCCACGAGGTGCATCGTCGCGGGGTGGACGCCGGCGGTCGCGAAGCCGTGGTTGCGCGCCCGGCCGTAGCGGAGCCTGAAGCCGCCGGGCTCTGAGGGGTGGCCGAACACGGGTCGGCCGGCGATGAGGTCGCGCAGGTACTTGCTCGCGGGGTCGGCGCGCGGCGGGCCGGCGGCGTCGGCCTCGGCCGCCGTCTCCTCGCCGTCGGCGTCGCTCCCCTCGTCGCCCTCGTCGGTCTCGGCCGCGTCGCCGCCGGCGTCGTCGTAGTAGGTCCCGTCGATGAGGTCCTGGAGCCACGGCCAGTCCACCTCGTCCAGCCCGCGGGTGTACCGCTGTATCTTCGGGGCCTTCAGCGCGATACCCTCGGCGAGGACGAGACACATCCCGCCGCGGGCGGAGTTGGTGTCCACCCGTTCGAGGTCGCGGAAGCCGGAGACCTCCTCGTCGCCCGTGGCCTCCCCGTCCAGCATGATGGGCATGTGCTTCGCGATGAACTTCGTCTCCGTGTCCTTCGGCGTGTACTGGAGGCCCGTCTCCTTGTCGTACAGCGCGACCTCCTCGGCGTACCGCTCCGTCTCGTCGGCGCGCGCCTCGTACTCCTCGATGCCGAGCAGCGCGCGGGCGTAGTCGGCGACGAGCACCGACAGCGCCTGCGCCGTCCCGCCCGCCGAGCGGATGGGACCGGCGTAGTAGACGTTCACGAACTCCGTGCCGTCGTCGTTGGTGAGCAGTTCGACCCGGTCGATGCCCTCGATGGGGGCCGCGACGACACCCTCCGTCAGCAGGGCGACGGCCGTCCGGACCGCGCCCTCTATCTTCCCCGCGCGGGAGTCGTAGTCGCCGACCGTCCCCTCGACGAAGTCGGTCACGAGTTCGAGCGCCGCCTCCTCGCGGGACATCTGCCCCTCGAGTTCGCGCACGCGCTCCGCGACCCCCTCGATGCCGAGGATGTTCTCGACGCGGTCGGCCATGTCCTTCGCGACGGGTATCTCCACCTCGGGGTGGGGGTCCTCGCCGCGCGTCTTCGCCTCCTCCGCCACCTCGAACGCCCCGTCCAGCCGGGTTTCCAGCCGCTCGAAGTACGCCTCGTCCTCCGGGCGCATCAGAGCGGCCAGAGGTCGAGGTCGGTCGTGTCGTCGTGTTCGCGGTGCAACTCCGCGTCGAACTCCCGGACGTACAGTTCCCCGGCGAACACCGTGCCGGCGTTCAGGTGGCCCGCCAGCGCGGTACCGTCCTCGCGCGAGCAGACCGCGTGCGTGTGGGCGAACGGCTCCCCGTCTAGCATCGAGACGTTGCCGACGCAGGCCGCGACTTCGAGCGGCTCGTCGAACACCTCGGGGTAGTACTCCTGCTCCGTCTGGTCGTAGAAGTAGAACTCCGCGTCCCGCACCGCGCCGAGTCCAACGAAGAAGGCCGCGCCGACACCCTCGTCGGCCGCGAACCGCTCGATCTGCGCGCGCCAGTCGCCGCCGTGCTCCAGCCGCGCGACGAACTCGCGCCCGCCGTCGAGTTCGCGGTAATCCATAGCGACACCGAACGCCCGCGCCGACTAAAACCTACCGTGAGAACGCCGTGTTCCAGCGGAAACGGAGGGGTGTCGAGGCGCCGCTGTCGGGCGGTTTGGGCGGAACGAACGGGAAGCGGAGTTCAACGGGGAAGCGGGTTCAGTTATCGAACCGCGCCTGCACGAACGGCTGGGCCTCCTCCACCTCGCCGATGCGGGAGTCCGAGAGCAGCACCGCCTCCGTCTCGTCGATGGGGACCGAGAGGCTGATCTCCTTCGTCCGGCCGTAGCGGCCCTTCGAGACGACGACGGCGTTGACGATGCCGAGCATGTCGAGTTCGGAGATGAGGTCCGTCACCCGGCGCTGGGTGAGCACGTCGGCGTCGATCTCCTGACAGAGGCGCTTGTAGATGTTGAACACCTCGCCCGTGTTGATGTTGTGGACGCCGTTCGATTCGAGGAGGATGATGGCGTAGAGGACGAGTTTCGACTGCGTCGGGAGGGTGCGGACCACCTCGACCACCCGGTCGAGTTCGATCTTCTCCTGTGCCTTGCGGACGTGTTCCTCGTTGACGATGTCCGTACGGTCGCGCTCGGCGAGTTCGCCGGCCGTGCGCAGCAGGTCGAGGGCACGCCGGGCGTCCCCGTGTTCCTGCGCGGCGAAGGCCGCACACAGCGGGATCACGTCGTCGTCGAGCGACTCCCCCTTGAACGCGACCTCGGCGCGCTGCTGGAGGATGTCGCGGAGTTGGGTCGCGTCGTACGGCGGGAACACGATCTCCTCCTCGCCGAGGCTCGACTTGACGCGGGGGTCGAGGAAGTCGGTGAACTTCAGGTCGTTCGAGATGCCCATGATTGACACCCGGGAGTTGTCGAGCTCGGAGTTCATCCGCGAGAGGTTGTACAGCGTGTCGTCGCCGGACTTCTCGACGAGCTTGTCGATCTCGTCGAGCATGATGACGACCACGCGCTCGTGGTAGTCCACGGCGTCGAAGAACGTCTGGTACACGCGGTCGGTCGGCCACCCGGTCATGGGCGCCGGCTCGAACTCCTCGCGGTCGGTTTCGAGCTCCTCGATGCGCTCCTCGACGCCGGCGACGGTGTCGAACTCCGTGTCCGCGAGCGCCTCGCTCGGGTCGGCGAGTTCGCCCGCCTCCTCGCGGAGGTCGGTGAGCCGGTCGAGCTTCCCGTCGATGACCGCCTCGTTCTTCTCGATGAACTTGTTCGCCAGCTGGGCGAGCACGCGGTACTGGGTGTCCGTCACCTCGCAGTTGATGTAGCGGACCTCGCAGGGCACCTCGTACTTCTGGGAGGTCGTCTCCAGTTCCTCGGAGACGAACTTCGCGCTCGCGGTCTTGCCCGTCCCCGTCTTCCCGTAGATGAGGATGTTCGACGGCGTCTCCCCGCGCAGCGCGGTGACGAGGATGGTCGCCATGTTGTTGATCTGTTCCTCGCGGTGCGGGAGCTTGTGGGGGGTGTACGACGGCCGGAGGACCTCCTTGTTCTCGAATATCGGCTCGCCCTCAAGCAGGTCGTCGAACAGCCCGCGGGAGGCCTCGTCCGGTTCCTCCGCCGGGTCGTCGAGCACGATGTCGTCGAGGTCGATGTCCTCGGCGCCGAAGCGCTCGCCGCCCGTGCCGAGCCCCGAGGCGTCGCTCTCCGGGTCGGCCGGCGGGGCCTCCTCCGGCGGGCGGGCGGCGTCCGGGCCCGTCCCGGTCACCTCGTCGGCGTCCCGTCCGTCCGTGTCGGTCCCCTCCGCCTCACCCCCGCCGTCGCGTGTATCGTCCTGTGTGTTTCCGGTCATGTCCTATCGCGAACCCCCTCGTTTCGAGTGGAACACCGTCTCGCGGCCCGTTACGCCCCGGAGAACCCGGAAGAGAGATGCGTTACGGCGATGGCCGCGTTCCCCCCATGTCCAGTTGATGCAAACGAACCGGTGGTGGTAACGATATTAAGCATTACGGTGACACCCTTCGGGTCCGACCCCCCGTTGCGGGTCGAACGGACCGTGTCGGCCGTACGCCACGACCGCGGTTCGTTCCCCGGTACGCGGCACCCTCGGGCCGGTTCTGTGTCGTGGGGCGCCCGGCTAGAGTGGAAACGAAGGGGTTCGGAGCGGGACAGTCGCCGCCGAGCCGGGCCGCTAGCGGGCCCTCGGGACGGGAACGGGTGTGGGGCGACTAGACACGAAACCATGGTACTAGAAGAACCCTAGAGATACTAGAATAGTAAGCCGAGTACTAGAACTGCGATGGCGTTTCAGGGCGTCTCGGTTCAGGATACGGCGGTTCCGGGTCGGCGAGGGTGAGCAGAGGTGGGAACCCCCACCCCTTTGTTTCGGGTGGAACACCGTTCAAGGGTGGGATGGGGGTCGGAATCACGTGGAACTAGTGTATCAATAGCGGTAGTTTTATTACACATATGCAGTAACCAAACCCGTACTAGAGAAAAGCGGTTTCGAGTCGGGATGTTGTCGGCTAAGTATGGCTGAACGGCCTTCTCGACCCGCTCTATCGCCGTTTCTCGCCCTTCTCTCCGTCCCGCCTTCCCGTCGCGCTCCCGGATGGTTCTCCCGTTCCAGTAGAAACGAAGGGGTGGGGGTTGGGACGCTCCCGACGCTCGCCCCTCAACAGGGAGGCCGACGAAGCGTGACCTGCTACGGGATGGCATGTGTCGCCCACGGGTTCCCGTGTATCAGCCACGGCGTGTCAGCCGCGCGTCGTACGCGCGTCAGTCACGCGTCGGCAGACTCGTACTCCTGTCGACAGCTTCGAAACGCTCCCCGCTCCGCCGACCGCCGTCGGCGTCTAGCGCGCTCGCCCGTGCGGGGAGACTAGGGACAGCTATCGACGGGCGGCGGCAAGTCGGTTCCGTGGCGGGGATGTCGCGGTCCCACCCGGTCGTTGCGGTGCCACCCGGTCGTCGTGCTCCCGTCACGTCTCCCGGGCAAAAGGCGATACGTCGGCTAGTCAGTGTATCGCGGAGTCGGTGTATCGAGGAGCCGGTGACTCGGTAGCCCATGGAGCAGCCGACGTACGGAGTACGCCGCCGGCCGACGCACCGAACGGCAGGGACCGCAGTAGCCGGGGCTTACCGGCTCGGCGGCTCCTGTCCGGGTCCGGAGAGGTGTCTGACACAAGCTTAAGTGAGTACAGGGTGGTGTTGCGTGCAGAGCGGCTCGATTTCCACTCGAAACAGGGCCGTACGAGGTAAGGATGGGACTACTCACCGAAATCAGATCGAGCATCTCGCGGGTGACGTCGAGCCTGTTCGCGGGGTCGGAGCCGAGGCGTATCGGTATCTACGGCCCGCCGAACGCCGGCAAGACGACGCTCGCCAACCGTATCGCCCGCGACTGGACCGGCGACGCGATCGGCCCGGAGAGCCACGTGCCCCACGAGACCCGACGCGCCCGGCGGAAGGAGAACGTGGAGATAAAGCGCAACGGCCGCACCGTCACCATCGACATCGTCGACACGCCCGGCGTGACGACGAAGGTGGACTACGAGGAGTTCCTCGAACACGACATCGAGAAGGACGACGCCGTGCGCCGGTCGCGCGAGGCGACGGAGGGCGTCGCCGAGGCGATGCACTGGCTCCGCGAGGACGTCGACGGCGTCATCTACGTGCTCGACGCCACGACGGACCCGTTCACGCAGGTGAACACGATGCTCATCGGCATCATCGAGAGCCAGGACCTCCCCGTCCTCATCCTCGCGAACAAGACCGACCTGGAGGACGCCTCCGTCCAGCGCATCCGCAACGCCTTCCCGCAGCACGAGACGATTCCGCTCTCGGCGCTGGAGGGCGACAACATGGACGAAGTGTACGACAAGATCGCGGAGTACTTCGGGTGAACCATGCCTGAGACACAGAGCCCGAACGACGACGGGGTCCAGATCGACATGATCAGCGCCGAGCGGATGGAGGGCCTGCGGACGATGGAGAAGATACGGCTCATCCTCGACGGCGTCCACGACGGCAACATCGTCATCCTCGAACAGGGGCTCGACCCCGACGAGGAGTCGAAGCTCATCGAGGTGACGATGTCCGAGATATCGCCGGACGGCTTCACCGGCATCGAGATAGAGACGTACCCGACGGGCGGCGGCGACACCGGCCTGCTCGGGAAGCTGATGGGCAAGTCCTCGAAGGGGAAGCTCACGGTCATCGGGCCGGCGAACCGAATCGAGACGCTCCACAAGGACGAGAACCTCCTGAGCACGCTCATCCACAAGCAGTAACCACACCACACGATGCCCCACCAGTGTACCGCCTGCGGCTACACGTTCGCCGACGGGTCGAAGGACATGCTCGGCGGCTGTCCCGACTGCGGCGGCAACAAGTTCCAGTTCTACCCCGAGGGGACCGAGGTCCCCGAGGAGCCCCCCGGCGACGACGCGCCGCCCGAACCCGACGAGCCGAGCGGCGCGGCCTCGACGGTCGGCCGCGCGGCGACCCGGGTCCGCGACTTCGTCTCCGGCGACGGCCGCGAGGCGGGCACCGACCCCGAGGACGCCGGCCCCGACGCCGACCCGTCCGACGTCGCGTCCCCGTCGGCGCCGACCGCGGACGCGCGTAGCGGGGCGGACGACCCCGCGGACCCGAAGGGCGGGGCGGAGACCGGCGCGACGACCGACGCCGGAAGGACGACCGACACGGGAACGACGACCGACGCCGGGACCGCGGCCGACACGGGACCGGCCGACGCCGGAACCGACGACGCCCCGGACCCGAACGCCCCGTGGCCCGACTCGACGGACGCCGCCGACCCCATCCGGAAGGGCGGCTTCCGCGACGACGCGGACGACGTCGACGACGCGAACGACCTCGAACCCGACGACGACGGCATCATCGACGCCGACGCCCGGGCCGCCCGCGACGCCGTCGAGGACGCCGAGGACGGCGCACAATCGGCCGCCCGCTCGGGACTGGCGAGCGACGCGGAGGTCGAGGCGGCGACCGACTCCACTCAGGCGGCCGACTCCACTCAGGCGGCCGACTCCGCTCCCGCGGAGGACGACGCGGACGCCCCCGCCGAGGAGCCGAGTCCGAACCCCGACGACCTCGCCGGGGAGGGCCGCGTGGTCTCCGAGCCGAGCGGCGAGGAGGCCGACATGGCCGAACTCCGCGAGCAGCTGAACGACCAGTTCGAGTCGATCAAGATCCTCGAACCCGGTCAGTACGAGCTCAACCTCATGGAGCTGTACGACCGCGAGGAGTACATCATCGCGCTCCAGGAGAACGGCCGCTACGTCATCCAGGTGCCCGAGCAGTGGATGGGCGACCGCGACACGGAGCGGTGAGGCCGCCGGCTCTCTCACACCGGCCGACGCGCCGGAACTGAAGGGTTTAAACGCCAGCCGTCGGAACGACGGGCAATGAGCGAAGCCACAAAGGTCGTTCTCGGTACCGTCGGCGCGGCGGGCGTACTCGCGATGCTGCTCGTCGTGGCGCTCGCGGTCTGACGTGTTCCACGACCGCGACCTCGGCGACGCGCTCGCCGCGGTGCGCGACGAACACGCGCCGGGCGCGCTCGTCCTCGACACGGACCGCGACTTCGAGACGCTTGACCCCGCGGTCGCCGAACAGCTCGGCCTCCGCGCGGACGCGCTCGACCCCCTCGCGTACGACCCGGCGTGGGTGCCCGACGACGCGCCCGAAATCCTCTCGCGGCTCGCGTCGGGCACCTTCACTGTCGGCGCGCCCGGCGACGGCGGCGTGACGTGGACGACCCAGACCGTCCCGCCGACGGTGTTCGTCAAGCCCCGCATGGAGGGGTCGCCGGCGGGGTTCGTCGACTTCCTCATCGCGGCGGCGCTCGTGGAGGCGGGCGCCGACCTCCCGGAGCACTTCCTCGGGTTCTTCGGCGACGCCTACCCCGACCTCGCGGCAGCGACGCCGCTCGGCCCGGCCGACACCTATCAGCTCGCGTACGCGCTCTACGAGGCGTACAAGGGCGTCCGCGTCCGCGAGACGTTCGCGGGCTGGACGGACAGTCGTCCCGACCTCCACGCCGAGTGGCTCGACGCGGGCCGGCGGCTCGAACCCAGACTCGACGGCCTCGCGCGCGAGGTGGCAACGGGGAAGACGGGCTTCCCGGCGGCCGCGGAACTCGCCTGCTCGGCTATCCGTCACGCGGGCGAGGGCGGCGTCGAGATACCGACGCCGTTCGCGGCGCTGGACACGGCGGCCTACGTCGCCCACGGGCCGGAGTACGCCGTCCGGTGGGCGGAGAAGACGTTCGAGAAGTTGGCCGAGTGAGGGCCGACTCTCGGCCTCGGGGCGTCAGAAGTCGGTCGTGACGACGCCGTCCGCGCCGAGTTCGACGACGCCGTCGAACAGGTCGCGGTAGCCGGCGACGACGGAGGGGTCGTGGACCTCCTCCGCGAGGTGGAACAGCCCCACGGCGTCGTGTTCGTCGAGCAGGGCGAGGATACGCTCGACGGCGTCGCGGGCGCGCTCCTCGTCGGCGTAGTACGCGAGCTCCGTGATGGAGTCGAACGAGACGCGGAGCTTCCCGTCGTGGTTGTCGAGGAACCACTCGACCTTCGCCACGATGCCGTCCGTGTCGTCGGGCGAGGAGATGTAGTGGACGCTCTCCGAGGAGCGGCGCGAGTAGCCGCGCTCGACGGAGAGCGTGTCGAGGATGTCCGTCGTGTCGCGGTTCACCTCGTAGTAGTCGAGCTTCTGTGCGACCTCGCGCGCGGTGGTTCGGGTGGAGACGACGAGCCGGTGGTCGGTGTCGGTCTTCAGGAAGTCGGTGTCGATGCGGTCCGTCTCCCCGGTGGAGGGGTGGATGAGCAGCACCCCGGTCCCGCCCGGAATCGTCGGCGGCGCGTTCTCGATGGCGAGGTCGTACTCCATACCGGGCAAGGGGGTGCGGGCGTCTTAAAATCGGACGTTCCGGGCGACACCGGATTTTTGTCGGACGGGCTACAACCGCCGACCGTGCAGCCCGAACGACAACGAGCCGCCGCGGCGTGGGCGGTGCTCGTCGTCCCGTTCCCCGTCGTCGCGTGGTTCCTCGCGGGTCGCGGCGACCTGACGCCGCTCGTGGTCGCGCTCTACTGGTTCCCCGCGGTCGCGCTGACGCTCGTCGGCGCGTTCCCGTCGCCGCGCGCCGCGGCGGGCGCGCTCCGGTCGGCCGTCGCGTAACGGTCGGCGGCGCGGGACCGCCCGCGACTCGACGGCCCGGCGCTCAGAACACCGAGTCCGCGGTCGCCGCGCCCACGACGGAGAAGATGGCTCCGATAGCGACGGCCTTCGCGGTGCCGAACGCCCACTCCTCGCGCGGGACCCCGAGGTTCGTGAAGAAGGTGTCCGGGGCGTCGAACACGAGCGCCAGCAGGAGGACGGACCCGAACGAGACGACCATCAGCGAGACGAACCGGAGCGGAATCCCGCCGACCTCCGTCTCCCGGTCGGGGTCGCGGTCGTCGGCCTTGTACAGCGCGCCGTAGCCGATGAGGACGACGATGAGCGCCGCCACGCCCGCCTGTATGGGGTTCATCGCGCTCGCCAGCACCCACACCTCCTCCGTCACGACGAACGGCCCGGCGAGGAGGAAACCGCCGACCAGCTGCTGGGCGATGTCGGCGAGCATGAACCGTCGGCGCGGACCTGCCATACCCCGGCGTCGTCGTCGCCGGTATAAAAACCGTCGGGCGAGGGGCCCCGTCCCGCTGACCCGACCGCGTCCGCCCCCGACCCGCGCCCCTGAAGTGGCCGCCTCCCGTCCCCGCGGTATGAGCGTTCGCGAGGAGTTCGACGCGTGGGCGGCCGACGGCCGCGACAAGGGGATGGAGGAGCGCCACTGGCACACCGCCAAGCACGCGCTCGCGCGGATGCCGGTCGAGGCGGGCGACACCGTCCTCGACCTGGGCACCGGGAGCGGCTACGCACTGCGCGCCCTCGCCGACACGAAGGGCATCGGGCGCGGCTACGGTCTCGACGGCGCGCCGGAGATGGCGCGCAACGCCCGCGAGTACACCACCGGGAGCGACCACGACGGAATCGGCTTCGTCGTCGGTGACTTCGGCGCGCTCCCCTTCGCCGACGACGCCGTGGACCACGTGTTCACGATGGAGGCGTTCTACTACAGCGACGACCCCCACGAGACGCTCCGGGAGGTGGCGCGCGTGCTCCGACCCGGCGGGACGTTCTACTGCGCCGTGAACTACTACGAGGAGAACGTCCACTCCCACGACTGGCAGGAGAACATCTCGGTCGAGATGACGCGCTGGTCGGCCCCCGAGTACCGCGAGGCGTTCCGCGATGCCGGCCTCCGCGTCGCCGGGCAGGACACCATTGCCGACGAGGATATCGAGATCCCGCCCGCCGCGGCGTTCCCAACCGACTCGTGGGAGACGCGCGAGGCGATGGTCGAGCGGTACCGGACCTACGGCACCCTGCTCACCGTCGGCGTCGCGCCCTGACTCGCGCCCGCGCTCAGACCTCCGGCAGTCGCTCGCCCGCCTCGACGGCCACGTCCAGCCAGTTCTCCTCCGGCGGGAGCGGACAGGCGAACGCGTCGTTGTACGCACAGAACGGGTGGTACGCGAGGTTGAAGTCCAGCGTCACCGTCTCCGCCTCCGTCACGTCGCCCTCCACCTCGAACTCCATGTACCGGCCCGCGCCGTACGTCTGCTGGCCGGTCGTCTTGTCCCGGAACGGGACGAACAGCGAGTCGCGGTCCTCGCCGACGCCGGTGTAGCCGACGAGCGTCGCCGTCTCGCCGTTTACGTCGAAGCCGAGTTCGACCACGCGCTCGTACTCCTGTTCGGTATCGACGGTCGTCTCCATGACGACCGTCTCGTCGCTCTCCACGGGCGTCACGTCGGCCTCGACGCGGTAGGCCGGGTCCGGGTCGAAGTAGGTCAGGCCGTCGAACGCGTCGCGCTGGTCGGCCGGAATCGGCGACTGGCGTTCGTTCGCGAAGAACTCGTCCTTCCGGTCGCGGTACCCCTCCAACTCGGCGCGCCACGCTTCCGCGTCGAAGTCGTCCGTCGTGCTCATACCCGGCGTTGGACGCTCCGCGCGTAAACCGTTGGCCGTCTGTGCGCTCGGCGTCTCGGGGAGTCTCCGTTGTCGGTCGCGCGTTCCGCCGCCGTTTTCAGTCTCCCTTCATCGGGCAACGCCCTGCTCGCGCGGTTCCATGGGTGCCGCACAGCCCCGCGACCGCCCACACGCCTCCCCAGCCGACTCGTTCGCGTCGCTCCGCTCGCTCCGTCGTCCCTCGCACGCTTGCTGGCCGCGCGGCGTGCGCGGCCAGCGCGCGCCGTACGGAGGTTCACGTAGCGAGGCGGGACCAGCGCCTCCGTGCTGTGAGCGCAGCGGCGCGCGATACGAGCACCGGCGAGTATTGCGGACGGTCGAGCGGCGAAGCCGCGAGACGGGTTCGCGGGTGTGCGGCCCGTCCGTCGCCGAGCGGTCGGGCCGCCTGTCCGCCCTTCCGTCGTCGGTCAGCACCTCGCCAGCCGTTCACACGGCCGCGCCACGCTTTCGTCTCCGCCGTGCCGCCACGCCGTATGGAGAACACGCTCTCGGAGTTCGGCTACGTCGTCAACGTGGACTGCGCCGTCGTCCGCGACGGCGAGTACCTGCTGATACGGCGTGCCGACGGCGAGGACCACGCGGCCGGCCTGCTCGGACTCCCCGGCGGGAAACTGGAGGCGCCGCCCGTCGAGTCGGACGTCCTCGAACGCACCGCGCGCCGCGACCTCCGCGAGGAGGTCGGCGTCGCGGTCGGCGACGTGACGCTCCTCGCGGGGTCGACGTTCGAGACGGACGCCGGCACGCCGTGTCTCAACGTCCTCGCCGTCTGCGAACACGAGTCCGGGGCGGGCGAGGTCCGCGCGCCCGAGGAAGTCGCGGCCGTCGAGTGGTGTTCGGCATCCGCCCTCGCCGACCGCGAGGACGTGCCCGGGTTCACCCGCGAGGACGTCGAGTGCGTCGAGGCGTTCCGGGCGGGGAACCGAGCGGAGAACTGAACCGGGGAGGGGACTACTCGAACGCCTGAATCCCGGTCAGGTCGTGGCCGAGGATGAGCGAGTGGATGTCGTGGGTCCCCTCGTAGGTGTAGACGGTTTCGAGGTTCGCCATGTGGCGCATCGGCGAGTAGTCCGACGTGATGCCGTTGCCGCCGAGCATCTCGCGGGCGATACGGGACTGGTCGCGCGCCATGCGGACGTTGTTGCGCTTCGCCATCGACACCTGCTGGGGGCGGAGGTCGCCCCGCTCCTTCAGCTCCGTGAGCCGGTAGACGAGCAGTTGCGCCGTGGTTATCTGCGTCGCCATCTCGGCGAGCTTCTCCTGCTGGAGCTGGAACGAGCCGATGGGCTTGCCGAACTGCTCGCGGTCGGTGGCGTACTCGCGGGCCGTCTCGAAGCAGTCGCGCGCGGCGCCGACCGCGCCCCACGCGATGCCGAACCGCGCCTGCGTGAGACACGACAGCGGCCCCTTCATGCCGGAGACGCCCGGCAGGACGTTCTCCTCGGGGACGTACACGTTCGTCAGCTCTATCTGGCCCGTGACCGAGGCGCGAAGCGAGAGCTTCTCCGTGAGCTTCGGCGTCGAGACGCCGTCGCGGTCCGTCTCGACGAGGAAGCCGCGCACCGGCTCGTCGGGGTCCGAGCGGTCGCGCGCCCAGACGACGGCCACGTCCGCCAGCGGGGAGTTCGTTATCCACGTCTTCGTCCCGTTGAGGACGTAGCCGCCGTCGTCGGCCGCCTCGGCGTGCGTCTCCATCCCCGAGGGGTTCGAGCCGTGGCTCGGCTCCGTCAGGCCGAAACAGCCGATCTTCTCGCCGCGGCCCATCGCCTCCAGCCAGGTGTCCTTCTGCGCCTCGCTCCCGTACGCGTGGATGGGGTACATCACCAGCGCGCCCTGCACGGAGGCCATCGAGCGCAGCCCCGAGTCGCACGCCTCCAGTTCCTGCATCAGGATGCCGTACGCCTTCTCGCTGACGCCCGGCAGGTCGTAGCCCTCCAGGTTCGGGGCGTAGAAGCCCAGTTCGCCCATCTCCTCGATGAGGTCGGTCGGGAAGGTGCCCTCTATCCAGTGGTCGCCGATGTCGGGGCGGACCTTCTCGTCGACGAACTCGCGGGCGGTGTCGCGGATGAGTCGCTCCTCCGCGTCGAGGTCGGCTTCGAGGTCCACGTAGTCCAGCATGGCCGACGCTTGGTTTCCACCGATAAAAGCGCTCGCCTCCCCGCTTACCGCTGTAAACCGCTCAGTCGTCCGCGGTCGCCGCCCGCCGCTCCCGGACCTCGCCGAGGAAGTTCTCGAACAGCCGCTTCGTCTCGCAGGCGCGGCTGTAGTTCTCGGGGGTGATTCCGTCCACGACCGACTCGATGCGCTCCTCGGGGAGGTCCTTCCCGCGCGTCACCGTTTCGGCCGTCTCCGTGTCGTACTCGGGGTGGGCCTGCACGGTGGCGACGTTCCCCTTCCGGAAGCCGTGGATGCCGTACTCGTTTTCGAGGGTACGGGTCGCGCCCGGCGGCAGTTCCGTCACGGCGTCGCCGTGGGTCGTGAAGACGAGGAAGCGGTCGCCGAGGCCCGAGAGCAGGGGGTCGTCGTTCACCTTCTCGACCTCGCGGTAGCCGATCTCGTACTCGCCCATCGCCTCGACGGTCCCGCCCAGCACGTCCGCGAGCAGCTGGTGACCGAAGCAGATTCCGAGCCCCGGAAGGCCGCGCTCGATGGCCTCGCCGCACCAGGTCTTCGCCGCCCGTATCCACTCGTCGTCGTCGTACGCCGAGGACGCGGAGCCGGTGACGACGAACCCGTCGTAGTCGTAGCCGTCCGGCCGGTCGCCGTGGACCAGTCGGAACTCGACGAGGTCGGCGTCCAGTTCCCGCCGGAAGTTACGGCTCGTGTCGCCTGCGGCGTGGGCCGCGTTCAGGAGCGCGAGGCGCGGGCGTGTCATGGACTCCCGTAACTCCCCCGCCGGAAAACGCGTTTCGCCCGCGGCGGTCCCGGCGACGAGTCGCCCGGAGCCCGCCCGTCTCGGGCGTCACTCCCGCTCCGCGAGGAAGTACGAGGCGTCGCCGAGGCGGTCGGTGACCTCCGTCACGCTCCCACCCCCGCAGTCGGGACACGGTCCGCTCACGGCCGGGTCGGCTGCGGGGACGGCCCATACCGTGTCACAGTCGTCGCAGGCGACGTAGCGGAGGCCGAGCACGCCCCGTAGTACGCGCGCGGCGGGCAAAAGCCCGCGCCGTCAGGCTCCGTCGAGGAAGGCGAGCAGGCGGTCGTTCACCGCGCGGCTGTGCTCGAGGTGCGCGAGGTGGCGGCCCTCCACCTGCTCGTACTCGGCGCGCGGCAGGCCGGTGGCGAGCGTCTCGCACGCGGCTTCCGGAACGACCGGCGACTCCATCGCGCCCAACACGAGCGCGGGCGTCGTGTACTCGTACAGCGCGCCGGGGTCGAAATCGCGGTAGGCGGCGAACAGCCGCTCGCGGGCCTCGGGGCCGGCGTCGTCCAGTTCGCGCCACCCCGCTATCTCGTCGCGCGGGGCGACCCCGACGTAGGCGTTCGAGAAGGCGACCTCGGGCCACGACTCGCCGAAAAGCTGCCCGAGAGCGTCCGTGTCGACCACCTCGCCGGAGGCGGGCGTCGTGACGAGCGCGAGACTCCGCGCGCGGTTGTGTGCGCCGGCGTACGCGAGCGCGACGGCCCCGCCGAGGCCGTGGCCGACGAGGTGGGCCGACCGCACGCCGGCGTCGCGCAACACGGCTTCGAGGTCGTCGGCCAGCGTCGCGACGGCGTAGTCGCCGCCGGGGTCCGAGCGGCCCGTCCCTCGGGGGTCCACGACGAGCGACTCGTACGGGCCGGCGACGGCGTCGTGTTGCCAGCCCCACGACCACGCGCCGAGGCCGGCCTCCGGGAGGAAGACGACCGTCTCGCCGTCGCCGACGCGCTCGTAGTAGAGGCCGACACCGTCGTTCGTGGCCCGCGGCATACCCCACCCTGTCCGGGCGCGAACAAAACTCCGCGGTCTGCGCGCCAAGCGTTACGTGCTCCTCGCCCCATTCCGGCGTATGGACCCGGCCACGCTTCGCGACGACATCCCCGCTATCGCGGACGGCAGCGTCTACCTGAACACAGGGGCCAGCGGCCCCGCGCCGACGCGTGTCCTCGACGCGGCCGACGCCGCCCAGCGCGCCCACGAGACCGAGGCCCACCGCGGCAACCCCTACCCCGACGCGTGGGACGCCTACGACGAGTCGCGCGCCGCGATCGCCGGCCTGCTCGGGGCCGCCCCCGACGAGGTCGCGCTCACCAACTCCACGGCGGACGGCATCTCCCGCGTCGCCAACGCCGTCGACTGGGAGCGCGGGGACACCGTCGTCCGCACCGACCTCGAACACCCGGCCGGCGTGCTCCCGTTCGAGCGCCTCGCCCCCGACGGCGTGACCACCCGCGTCGTCCCCGCGCCCGAGGGCCGCCTCGACCGGGAGGCGTACGCCGACGCCGTCGCGGACGCGCGGTTCGTCGTCCTCTCCTCGCTGTCGTGGCTCCACGGGACGCGGCTCCCCGTGCGCGAGGCCGTCGAGACGGCCCACGACGCGGGCGCGTTCGTCCTCGTGGACGCCGTCCAGTCCGTCGGCCACCACCCGGTCGACGTGCACGAGTGGGGGGCGGACGCCGTCGCCGCCGCCGGCCACAAGTGGCTGCTCGGGGTGTGGGGGGCGGGCTTCCTCCACGTCGCGCCCGACGCCCTCGACGCGCTCGAACCCCGCCACGTCGGCTACCGCTCCGTCCCCAAGGGCGCGGAGTCGGTCGAGTACCACCCCACCGCCGCGCGCTTCGAGGTCGGTACACAGTCGCTCGCGCCCCACGCGGCGCTGCGCGAGGCCATCGAAATCCGGGAGGAACTCGGAGCGGGGGTCGTCACCGACCGCATCGACGCGCTCGCGGGGCGACTGGCCGAGGGCCTCGGCGACCGCCTCGCCTTCCCCGGCCCGCCGGAGTCGGGGCTGGTGACGTTCGACGACCCCGCCCCCGAGGAGACGGTCGAGCGACTCGCGGACGAGGGTATCCACGTCAGAACCGTCCCCGGCGACCGGGTCCGCGCCTCCGTCCACGTCTTCAACACCGAGGGCGACGTGGACGCGCTGCTCGCCGCGCTCTAGGCGTCGACCTTCTCGCGCAGCAGGTCGGGCGTCTTCGCCAGCGCGTCGTCGAGCTTCGAGGCGTCGGGGCCGCCGCCCTGCGCGAAGTCCGGCGGGCCGCCGCCGCCCCCGCCCACCTCGCGGGCGAGTTCGCCGACCACCTCGCCGGCGTTGAGGTCCACGCCGTCGGGAACCGCGACGACGAACGTGGCGCCGTCCAGCCCCGAGCCGAGCACCGCGACGGAGCCCTCCGCGACCAGCGCGTTCGCGGTCTTGCGGAGTTCGTCCATGTCGCCGTCGAGCCGGCGGACGACGGCCGTCGCGTCGCCGAGGTCGACCTCCTCGCCGTCGTCGGCCCCGGCGGCGCGCGCCTCCGCCAGCTGCTCTTTCAGCTCGTCGATGCGCTTGCCCCGCTCCTTCCACTCGGTGAAGAACCGCTCGGCCGTCGCGGGCAGCTCCATCGGGTCCACGTCGAGCGTCGCGGCGGCGTCGTACAGCGCGTCCTCCGTGTGCTGGGTCGCCTCCACCGCGGCGTCGCCCGCGGCGAACTGGATGCGCTCGACGCCGTCCTGGACGCGCTCGGTGGCGAGCACCTTGATGAGGCCGATGTCGCCGGTGCGGTTCACGTGGGTGCCGGCGCAGGCCTGCACGTCCTCCGCGACGTGGACGAGGCGTATCTCCTCGCCCGGCGGAATCCCGCCCTGGAACAGGTCGAAGCCGTGCTTCGCCTGCGCGTCGTTGCGGTGGACCCACTCGTTCTTGACCGAGACGTTGTCGCGGACGATGTCGTTGGCGACCCGCTCGATGCGCTTCACCTGCTCGCGGGTGACCCGGTCGTAGTGGGCCACGTCGAGCCGCGAGGACTCGACGCCCTTCTGGGCGCCGGCCTGCCGGACGTGCTCGCCAAGCACCTCGCGGGCCGCGTGGCCGACGACGTGCGTCGCGGTGTGGTGGGCCATCAGCCGCCGGCGCCGCGTCGCGTCTATCTGTCCGCGCACGAACTCGCCCTTGCCGGGCTTCTCGTCCGTGCGGTGGAGGACGACGCCGTCGCGCTCCTGCACGTCGGTCACCTCGACCGTCGCGTCTTCCGTCGAGAGCGTCCCGGTGTCCGCGGGCTGGCCGCCGCCCTCGGGGTAGAACATCGTCTGGTCGAGGACGACGTCGTAGCCGTCCTCGCGCTCGATGACGTCGAGGACGACGGCCTCGAACTGCGTCCGGTCGCCGTCCTCGTAGAACAGCTTGTCCGTGTCCGGGAGGTCGGCGATGCGCTCGGCCGCGTCGTCCGCCTCCTCGTCGTCGAACGCCTCCTCGCCGCCGTGGCGCGCCGCGACCAGCGAGTAGAAGTCGTCGGGTATCTCCACCTCGGCGCCGGCCTCGGCCGCTATCTCCTCGACCATGTCCGGCTGGATGCCGTGGGAGTCGTACAGCTCGATGACCTCCGAGAGCGGAATCGGCTCGCCCGTGCCCGCGTACTCCTCGGCCAGCCGCTCGACCTGTCGGCCGCCGCGTTCGAGCGTCTCGCGGTACTTCTCGACCTCGGTGCGGACGATGTCGCGTATCGTGTCGCGGTTCTCGTAGCCGAGCCGCTCGGCCTGCATGTCCACGAGTTCGTCGAGCGGCGCGTCCACGCCGACGGTGTCGACCAGCCGCTTCGTCCGGCGGAGCACCATCCGCGCGAGGTAGCCCGTTCCGACGTTCGACGGGACGATGCCGTCGCCGAACATGTACGCCATCGTCCGGCAGTGGTCCGCGACGGCGTAGATGGTTTCGAGCGGCTCCATCAGCGCCTCCAGCTCGGCGCGTTCGACGCCGAGTTCGGCCGCGATGTCGCCGCGGGCCGTCTCCATGTCCTCGGCCTCGTCGATGTCCATCGCGCCCGCGAGCGTCGCGGCGCGGTTCACGAGGTCGGCCTCGTCGGCGTCGAGTTCGATGCCCGCGTTCTCCTTCAGGAAGTCGATGGCCTCGGGGTAGACCGCCTCGTACACCGTCGGGGTCCCCTGGCTCATCCACGTCCACCGCTCCAGCCCGTACCCCGTGTCCACGATGTAGGTGTCCATCTCGGAGTACGTGTTGCCGTCCTTCAGCTCGTACTCGCCCTCGGGGTCCTGCTCGTACTTCATGAAGACGAGCGTCGCCAGCTCCGCGCCCTTGTAGATGACCTCGATGGCCGGGCCGGCGTTGCCGCCGCCCACCCACGGGTCCTCGATGTAAACGAGTTCGGAGAGGTCCGCGCCGAGCGACTCGAACAGCTGGTCGCAGTACGCGACCGTCTCGGACTTCCAGTACACCTCGCCGGAGTAGGCGTACCGGTCGCCGACCTCCTCCTTCGCGTTGAACGCGTGGTGGGCCATCATCTCGAAGGCCATCGTGTGCCGGCCCGTCTTCCCGACGTTGTCGATGTCCTGCATCCGGATGCAGGGCTGGGAGATGGTGAGCGGGTTCGCCGGCGGCGGCGTCTTCCCGGAGGTGACGAGCGGCTGGAAGTCGTAGATGGACGCCTGCGTCAGGAGGACGTCGTCGCGCCAGCGGTTCGCGGCCACCGGGTACGGCTCGATGCGCTCGTGGCCGTGTTCCTCGAAGAAGGCGAGGAAGGCCTCGCGCATCTCCTCCAGGGTGTACTGCTCGTCGAAGCCGGGGTCGCCGATGAAGTCGTACGTCTCGCAGGGGGGCTCGCCGCACGTCTCGCGCCCCTCGTCGCGGCTCCAGAAGTGGGCGCCGCAGGAGACGCACTCCGACCGCGTGAACCCGTTCTCGTGGAAGTAGTCGAGTTCGTATTCGGCGGTGAGATCGCTCATTACCCCGGACCAGCGGAGCGCGGTGCAAAAGCGTTCCGAAGGTTCACGTCGGGCGATTTCGGGGAGTACGGCCGTCCGCTTACGCCGCCGTTACTCCCCGACTCGACGGTTACCACGGAGCCATATACCGGGGGCGTGTACGCCCGGGCGGGAACGGTCACACGCTCCGACCTTCCCGCCCCCGCGTGCACACCGCGGGGTTTCTCTCACTCGTCGTCCAGCGACAGCGACGCCAGCAGCGCCTCCAGTTGCACCTGCACGTGCACCTTTTTCGTCGTCGGGTGGCGTCGCCACCGCTCCTCGAAAAATCTGCACCGAAAAAGCCGGACCCTCGCGTCGCTCGGCCCCGGTGAACGCCGCGCTCCGCGCGCCGATGCTACTCGTCGTCCAGCGACAGCGACGCCAGCAGCGCCTCCAGTTGCACCTGCTCGTTCGCGCCCGCGGTGATGCGGTAGTCGGCTTCCCCTATCCTGTCCATCAGCCGGACGGCCTCGCGGTCCGTGAGGTCGAACTCCCACACCGAGCGGTGGAGCTGGTCGACGATGTCGCCGCCCGCGATGCCCACGTCCGTGAGCAGGGTGTCGAGCCGCGCCCGCGACTGCGCGAAGTCGCCGTCCAGCGCCAGCTCAACCATCTCCCGTATCTCCTCGGGGCGGGCCGTCGCGGTGATGGCGAAGACGGCCTCCTCGTCCACCGTGTCGTCCATGACGGCCGCGGCCTGCAGGCCGTTGATGGCCTTGCGCATGTCGCCGTCGGCGGCGTAGACGAGCGCCTCGACGCCGTCGTCCGTTATCTCGATGCCCTCGGCGGCGGCTATCTCGCGCACCTGCGCGGCGACGGCCTCGTCGGCCAGCGGCGAGAAGCGGAAGACGGCACACCGCGACTGGATGGGGTCGATGATCTGCGAGGAGTAGTTACACGAGAGGACGAAGCGGGTGTTGTTGGAGAACTGCTCCATCGTCCGGCGGAGCGCGGACTGGGCGTCCGAGGTGAGCGCGTCCGCCTCGTCGAGGAAGATGACCCGGTAGTCGTGGCCGCCGAACGACGAGCGCGCGAAGTTCTTGATGCGGTCGCGCACCACGTCGATGCCGCGCTGGTCGGAGGCGTTGAGTTCGAGGAAGTTCTCGCGCCAGTCGTCGCCGTACAGTTCCTTCGCGATGGCGACCGCGGAGGTGGTCTTGCCGACGCCGGCCGGCCCCGCGAACAGCAGGTGCGGCAGGTCGTTGCGCTCGATGTAGCTCGCCAGCCGCTCCGTGATGTGCTCGTGGCCCTTCACGTCGCCGAGCGACTGGGGCCGGTACTTCTCGATCCAGACCTCGCGGCCCCGGGCGCTCTCGGCGGCCTCCTCTGCGGCCTCGCTCATGTCCGAGGCGTGGCGTCGCCCCCGGATAAAGCTCCCGAGAACCCCCCGAGCGGGCCGCGAGACGGCACCGAGCTGACACGTGTCAGCACCCATACAGCGGTGTTTATTGCCGGTAACGTCGAAGCGCCGAGTATGAGTCGTCTCACCCGCATCGGGGCCGCGCTGCTCGCGGTCTGTGTCCTGTTGTCAGTCGCGGTCGCGCCCGTGGCGGCCGAGAGCCGCGTCGGCGACACCGTCGTCGTCGGCGCCGGCGAGACGATCGACGGCGACCTCGACGTGTTCGCCGGCACGGTCCTGATACGCGGCACCGTCACCGGCGACCTGAACGGCGCCGCGGGTAGCATCGTCGTCTCCGGCACGGTCGAGGGCGGCGTCAACGCCGCCGCCGGCACCGTCACCGTGACCGAGTCCGGCACCGTCGGCGGCGACCTCGCGGTCGGCGCGGGCACCCTCACCGTCGACGGGACCGTCCTCGGCGACGTGACCGCGGGCGCGGCGACCGTCGCGCTCGGGCCGGACGCGCGCATCGCGGGCGACCTGCGCTACGACCCGGACGCCGACCTCGTCGGCGACCGCGGCGCGGTCGAGGGGTCGCTCGTCGCGGACGACTCGCTCGGCTTCGACGCCGGCCCGGTCGTCCCGCCGGTCGTCTTCGATATCTACGGCCTGCTCGTCGGCCTCGTCGTCGGCGCGGTGCTGCTGTACGGCGCGCCCGGCTTCAGCGGCCGCGTCACCGACCTCGCGCTCGACAGCCCCCTGCGCGCGGGCGGCGTCGGCCTGCTCGCCGTCGTCGCGGCCCCGGTCGTCTTCCTGCTGCTGCTCGTGACGATAGTCGGCATTCCCCTGGCGCTCGTCGGCGCGGTCGTCTTCGGCCTGTTCGCGTGGGTCGGGTCGCTGTACGGCCGCCTCGTCGTCGGGACGTGGCTCGCCCGCGCGCTCGACCGCGAGGACTCCAGGGTCGTCGTGCTGTTCGCCGGCTTCCTCGCCGTCTTCGTCGCCGTCCAGGTCCCCGTCGTGGGCTGGCTCGTGAGCGCGCTCGTCGCGCTGCTCGGCCTCGGCGCGCTGGCGCTCGCGCTGTACGGCGCGCGCCGCAAGGGCGACGACACCTACACGCCCGCCATCCGGCCGGTCGCCTGAGCCTGACCCTGAGCCCGAGCGGCGGAACGCTCGTTTCTTCCCCGCCGCGCCCGACCCTCCGGGTATGCGCGTGGACTGCGAGGTGGTCGGCGAGGGGGTGGAGACGGTGACGCTCGACGCCGACGCCGACTACGGGGACCTGCTCGCGGCGCTCGGCTACTCCCGCCACGAGGCCACGGTGCTCGTCGGCGACAGCCCGGTCCCAGAGGACGCCCCCGTCGCGGCCGACGAGGTCCGCGTCCTCAGGCTCATCAAGGGCGGATAGCGGAACCCGCGGCCGCCGTCGCGGAGGTTTTCAACCCCGCCGCTCCTATCTCTCCCCATGAACGTCCGTGAGGCCCGACCCGACGAGCGCCTCGCGGTCCGGTCCATCTTCGACGTGGCGATGCTGCAGGTCCCCGACCTCCTCTCGATGGAACTGCTCGTCGCCGTCGAGGACGACCGGGTGCTCGGCGCGGCCGCCGTGGAGGCCGACGGCATCGGCGACCCCGGCGAGGTCCACGCCGTCGCGGTCCGGCCCCGCCGCCGCGGGCAGGGCATCGGCACCGCGCTCGTCGCCGCCGCCGAGGAGCGGTGGGACCCCGTCGTCGCGGAGTTCGACGAGCGCGTCCGGCCCTTCTACGACGCGCTCGACTTCGAGGTGGAGGCGACCGGGAACGGGCGGTTCCGCGGCGAGAAGCGTACCGACGCCGGCTAGACGAGCGATTTCACCAGGGCCTCGCCCTCCGCGAGGACGGCCTTCACGCGCCGCGTCGAGGAGGACTCCGCGTACACCCGGAGCTTCGGCTCCGTCCCGCTCGGCCGCACGAGGAGCCACGACCCGTCCGCGAGCAGGAGTTTGAAGCCGTCCACCGTCGCCACCCGCTCGACGCTCGCGCCCGCGACCGAGTCGGGTATCTCGCCCTCCAGCGCGTCGAGGACGGCCTCCTTCCGGTCGTCCGGGCAGTCCACGCTCACGCGGTCCTGTACCACCTCGCCGTGCTCGTCGAGCACCCGGCGGACGCGCTCGTCGAACGGTTCCGCGGCCTCCGCCGCCGCCGTGAGCAGCGCGAACGCGACCCCGTCCTTGTTCGGGAGGTGGCCCCGCAGGCCGAAGCCGCCCGACTCCTCGCCGCCGAGGAGCGCGTCGTGTTCGAGCATCGCCTCGGCGACCCACTTGAAGCCGACCGCCGTCTCGTGGGCCGTGTGGCCGTGTGCCTCGGCCACGCGGTCGATGAGGAACGTCGTGGAGACGGTTCGGACGGCGTCTCCCTCGTGCGATTCGAGCAGGTAGTCGTACAGCGCGGCGAAGTAGCGGTTCGGGTCGAGGTAGCCCCGGCCCGGCGTGACGACGCCGATGCGGTCGGCGTCGCCGTCGTTGGCGATACCGAGGTCCGCCTCGCCCGTCTCGACGGCGCGGACCAGGTCGCCGAGGCGCGTCCCCGTCGGCTCCGGCGGGGTGCCCCCGAACGTCGGGTCGCGGTCGCAGCGGAGGCGCACCACCTCCGCGCCGGCGCGTTCGAGCAGGCGGTCGGTCACCCCGCGCCCGGAGCCGTGCATCGCGTCGTACGCGACCGTCAGCCCGGAGAGGTCGGCGTCCGCGAGGCCGAGCGCGTGGTCGAGGTAGTCCCCGACGAGGTCCGTCTCGGTTACCGTCCCGTGCTCCGCCTCGGGGAGGGCTTCGGGCTCGCGGAGGTTCGCCTCTACGCGCCCCGTGACCGCCGGGAGGGCGGGCGCGCCCGTCTCGGGGAGGAACTTCACGCCGTTGTACTCCGGAGGGTTGTGGCTCGCCGTCACCATCAGCGCGCCCGCGAGGCCGCGCTCCCGGACGGTCCACGCGACCACGGGCGTCGGGGTGTCGCGCTCGGGGAGGATGCAGTCGAAGCCGTTCGCCGTCAGCACGTCGCACAGCGACTCGGCGAAGCCGCGCGAGGTCTCGCGGGCGTCGTAGCCGACGGCGACCGGCGCGTCGCGGCCCGCCGCGCGGAGGTAGTCCGCGACGGCCTGCCCGACGACCCGGACGCGCCCGTCGGTGAAGGTGTCGAGGGTGGCGCGCCACCCGTCGGTCCCGAACGCGATCTCGTCCATACCGGGCGTCGTTCCGGCGGCGAGAAAAAGCCTCGTAGTGCGGCTACTCCACCGCGACCGTCCGCGTCTCGCTCGTCGGGACGAGCGGGAGGTCCGCGAACGACACCTCGACCCGGAACTCCAGTTCGTCGGCGTCCGCGCCGAACACTCCCACCGGAAGCGTCGCGTCCCCGAGGTAGCGCGACTCCGAGGACATCTCGACCCCGTTGACCGTCACCCGTATCTCGGCGCGCGCGCCGCCGCCCCCGTTGCGGACGGTCACGTCGCACATCTCGCTGGTGCCGTGCGCGACGCTGCCGGGGAAGTCGCCCCACTCCACGGCGACGACGGGGAGGTCGCGCGCCTGTGCGAGCACGCGCTCGGCCAGCCCCTCCGAGAGCCCCGCCTCGACGAGGCCGGGGACGCCCGCGTCGACCACGTCCGCGGGGGTGGTGAGTCCCTCCGTCGCGAGCTTCTGGGCGCGGCCCTTCCCGACGCCGTCGATGGCCGTGAGGCCGACCGCCTCCGCGGAGATGCCGTTCTCGACGCGGGCCTCGGCGCGGCGGGCGACGTTCGCGGCCCGCGGCCCGGCGAAGCGGTCGAGGAACTCGCGCAGCGCCGCGAGCATCCGCAGCGCGTTCTGCCTGATGACCCACGCGTCCGACTGGAGTTCGCCGGGCGTGGTGCCGTCCATCGACGCGCGACAGATGGCGAGCACCTTCCGGTTGCCCGGCTCCATGTCGTCCCCCTCGGGCCCGAGGACGGCGCGGACCGCGTCGCGCTCGTCGCGCCGGGCGCTCACGCTGTCGAACTCCGCGGCGTTCGCGACCGCCCGCAACACGTCGCTCTCGGAGAGGTCGGCGCCGTCGGCGGCGGCGCGGTCGGCCAGCCGCTTGAACCCCTCCGCGGTCTCCAACCGGAGGTAGAACTTCGAGGCCAGCCGGCCGAGTGCCGTCCCCTCGACGCGGAGTTCCGAGTCCGTCTCCACGAACCCGGACTCCACGAGGTCCTGTAGGGTCTCGCGGACGCGCTCGCGGAGCTTCCCCCCGAAGCGGTACTGGTCGGGGGCGGACTGGGCGCGGACGTAGTAGAACGTCGTTTTCAGCCACGCCATCACGTCGTCGAGGTCCCGGATGGTCCCGAGCGCGATCTCCGCGTTGAGATGCGAGTCGAGTTCCCCCGCGAGCCGCGACTCTATCTCCTTGCCCTCGCGGAGGAGCCGCCGGTACTTGTCGGCGTCGCGGCCCTCACAGACGACGTAGGCGTACCCCTTGTCGTCGTAGCCGGGCCGGCCCGCGCGCCCGAGCATCTGGAGCACGTCGAGCGGGCTCATGTCCACCTCCCCTTCGAGGGGGTCGTGGAGCTTCGTGTCGCGGATGACGACACACCGCGCGGGGAGGTTGACGCCCCACGCCAGCGTCGAGGTGGAGAAGAGCAGTTGGACCTTCCCCTGCTTGAACCACTCCTCGACGGCGTTCTTGTCCTCCCGGGAGAGGCCGGCGTGGTGGAAGGCGACGCCGTCCACGACGGACTGGCGGAGCGTGTCGTTGCGCAGGTCCTGCGCGTCGGTGTGGAGGTCGTAGTCGCCGCGCGCGCCCATCTCCACGTCGCGCTCGGCGAGCACGTCGCGGGCCTTCTTCGCCGCCTGCACCGTGTCCTGCCGCGAGGAGACGAAGACGAGCGACTGCCCGCCGTCCTCGATGTGCGGCTGTGCGAGGTCGAGCGCGCGGTAGAGCCGCCGGTACTTGTCCTGGAAGGCGTTGTCGCCGTTCGCGTACGTCTCGACGCCCGCGTGGAGGGGAACGGGCCGGTACTCGTCGCCGAACTCGAAGGTACACTCGTCGGGGGCGTCGAGCCACGCGGCCACGTCCTCGACGTTCGGCATCGTCGCCGACAGCGCGACGACCCGCGGGTCGCAGAGCCGCCGGAGCCGCGAGACGGTCACTTCCAGCACCGCGCCGCGCTTCTCGGAGTCGAGCAGGTGGACCTCGTCGATGACACAGCAGTCCACGTCGGTGACGAACGCGTAGCGGTTCGTGTCGTGCTTCCGGGTCGCGGAGTCGGCCTTCTCCGGCGTCATCACGAGGATGTCGGCCCGCTCCGCGCGCCGGGGGTTCAGGTCGCGCTCGCCCGTCACGACGTAGACGGAGTAGCCCATCTCCTCGAAGCGGTCCCACTCGGCCTCCTTCTCGTTCGTCAGCGCGCGCAGGGGAGCGAGGAACAGCGCCGTGCCCCCCTCGGCGAGCGTCTTGCAGATAGCGAGTTCCGCGAGCGCGGTCTTGCCGCTGGCGGTGGGCGCGCTCACGACGACGTTGCCGTCGCGTTCGAGGACGGCCGGCAGCGCCGCCGACTGCATCCGGTTGAACTCGTCGAAGCCGAACGCGTCGGCGAACTCCGGAACGGCCTCCGCGACGCTGTACGTCGTTGCCACTACCGGCGACGAGGGGTGACCGACCAAAGGGATTGTCGTTCCGGGTCAGTCCGCGGCCGTGCCCGCGGCCCGGCGCATCATCCCGCCGTTCACCGAGCGGAGGTAGTACGCGCCGAGGCCGACGGCGACGACGACGTTCGAGACGGTGACGCCCCAGAACACCGCCTGCACGCCGAAGTCGAGCAGCAGCGCGCCGCCGACCCCGATGGGGAGCCGAACCGCGTAGAACTGCAGCACGGTGGAGACGAACGGCACCTTCGTGCGCCCGGTGCCGTTGAACCCCCCTTCGAGCATGTACGCCGCGCCGATGGCGGGGTAGCCGTAGGCGAGGATGGTGAGGTAGTCCACCGCGAAGCCGCGCGCGGTCCCGTCGAGCGTCGGGGCGAGCAGGTCCACGACGGCCCCCGGAACGAGCAACTGGACGACGCCGACGACGGTGAGCAGGCCGACGGCGATGGCGAACGCCACGCGGGTCGCCCGGTCGGCGCGGTCGGCCCGCTCGGCGCCGATGTTCTGCCCGACGACGCTCTGGAGCGCGTTCTTCAGTCCGCCCGCCGGGACGAACGAGACGCCCGCGACCCGCGCGCCGAGGTAGTAGGCCGCGACGCCCGCGCCGCCGCCCGCGAGGAAGGCGACGACGACCATCGCGAACCGCGCGACCTGCCGGGCGAGGTTCTGCCCGGCGATGGGCGCGCCCGTGTCGAGCAGGTCGCGCATCGTCGCGCGGTCCAGCCGCGCCTGCGCCCGCGAGAACAGCCCCGTCCCGCGCGAGGTACGGAGGACGACCAGCCCGAACAGCAGCCCCGCGCCCCAACTCGTCACCGTGGCGAGCGCCGCGCCCTGCACCTCCAGGCGCGGGAACGGCCCGTAGCCGAAGATGAGCAGCGGGTCCAGCGTCACGTTCACGAGGACCGGAACGACGTTCATGTACAGCGAGGTCTTCGAGTCGCCGTGGCCGATGTACACCATCTCCAGCACGTCCGAGACGACGGCGAGCGACAGGCCGAGGAATATCACGCGTAGGTAGGTCGTCGCGCTCTCCTCGACGTTCACGCCGCCACCGCCCGACTCCAGCCCCGCGAGGAAGCCGACCACCGGGTCGATGAACAGGAACGCGAGCACCCCCCCGACGACGGCGAGGACGGCCCCGAGCACCATCCCGTTGAACGCGGTCAGCCGTGCCGACTCGTCGTCGTCGCTCCCGACCCGCTGGGAGACGAGGACCTGGGTACCGACCATCGGCGCGTAAATCACCGCCGCGATGACGAGCGCGTAGAAGGAATCGGCGAGGCCGACCCCCGCGACCGCGTCGCCGCTCAGCCGGCCGAGCCAGAACAGGTCGATGACCGCCTCGCCAACGCGGACTAACCCCTGTGCCGCCAGCGGGGTGGCGAGGAACACCAGCGCCCGTGCGAGGTTCCCCTCCGTGATGTCCTCGGACGAGACGTCGAGCATACACGCGGTTTCCGACACCGCTCACATTAACTTTCGCAAAATCGGAGGCGGTTCGAAGTCCCCTGCGCCGCCCTGGAGGGTTCTACTCCGCGATGTCGATGGCGGGCCGCCCGGGTTCGGCCTTCCGGACCGTGTCGTCGTCGGCCTCGTCGGCCGTCAGCACGCGCACCTCGGCGTCGAACTCGCGTTCCAGCAGCCACGCGGCCCGCTCCAGCGCCTCGTGCTCGTGCTCGGGGGCCAGCGCGCGGGTCAACGCCTCCCGCTCGGCCTGCAGGTCCTGTCCGTACGACGCGGCGGCGTCGCCCTGCTCGCGTATCTCGTCGACGCCCATTATCTCGGAGATGACGTTCGGGGCGTCCGACTCTATCGCTATCTCCAGCGCGCGGTGCTTCCACGCGGGGGTGACGACCACGTCGATGCGCGTCGGGTCCTCGATACCCGCGACCTCGACGATGTCGCGCACGTCCTCGCGGGTGTTCTCCACCAGCCGCCGCCGGGCGTCGGCGTCGCTCGTGTCGCCCTCGGGTTCGGGCCACGCGGCGTCGACGACCATACCCTCACCGTCGAGCTCGTCCCACAGCTCCTCCGCGATGTGGGGCGCGACCGGGGCCAGCAGTTTCACGACGGCGCGCAGGGCGCGCTCGACGGTCGCGCGGTGGGGCGCGTCCGCGAACTCGACGTAGCCGCGCACTGTCCGGGCCAGTTCCTGCGCCTCGCGCACGGCGGTGTTGAACGTCAGGTCGTCGTACTCGCGGCGCGCGATGTCGACGACCGCGTCCGTCTCGTCGGCGACGTAGGCGGCCGCGGCGTCGCGCTCGCCCGCCCCGCCGGGTATCTCGCCGGTCACGTCCTCGTACAGGCGGTCCAGGAACGCCCGCGTCGAGCGGACGCCCTCGTCGGTCCAGTCGAAGGCGCGTTCCGGCTGGGCGGCCTGCATGATGAACAGGCGGGCCGTGTCCGCGCCGTACGACTCGACGATCTCCTGCGGGGAGACGACGTTCCCCTTCGACTTCGACATCTTCGAGCCGTCCAGCCGGACCATCCCCTGCGCCAGCAGGTTCTCGAACGGCTCGCGGTGCTCTAACCCCTCCTCGTCGGCCAGCACCTTGGTGAAGAAGCGCGCGTACAGCAGGTGCATCACGGCGTGTTCGTCGCCGCCGACGTAGTGGTCCACCGGCATCCAGTCGTTCGCGCGCCCGGTGTCGAACGGCGCGTCCGCCAGGTCGGGCGAGACGTACCGCAGGAAGTACCACGAGGAGTCCACGAAGGTGTCCATCGTGTCCGTCTCGCGGGTCGCGTCGCCGCCGCAGTCGGGACAGGTCGTCGCCTTCCACTCCTCGGCCGCGTCCAGCGGGTTCCCGGTCGTGTTGATGAACTCCGGCAGTTCGACCGGCAGGTCCTCCTCGGGCACCAGGACGGGGCCGCAGTCGTCGCAGTGGACGACCGGGATGGGGGTCCCCCAGTAGCGCTGGCGGGAGATACCCCAGTCGCGCAGGCGGTACTGCGTCGTCGCCTCGGCGCCCTCGGTGTCGGCCGTGATGGCCTCGCGGGCGTCCTCGCTCGTCAGGCCGGAGTAGTCGCCGCTGTCGACGACGACGCCGTCCTCCGTGTAGGCGGACTCCGAGACGTCCGGCACGTCCTCGGCGCTCGGCGCGACGACGGGAACGATGTCGATGCCCAGTTTCTCCGCGAAGGCGTGGTCGCGCTCGTCGTGGCCGGGGACGCCCATCAGCGCGCCCGTGCCCACGTCCGAGAGGACGAAGTCCGCGACGAAGACGGGCAGATCCTCGCCCGTCACGGGGTTCGTCGCCGTCAGGTCCGTCGCCACGCCGTTCGGCTCGTCGCCGTCCGGGTCGGCCTCCTCCTCGACGAACCGGCGCACGCCCTCGTCGCGCTCGGCGACCGCGCGCGATATCTCGTGGTCCGGGGCCAAAGCGAAGAACGTCGCGCCGAAGGCCGTGTCGGCGCGCGTGGTGAACGCCTCGACCGTCCGCTCGCCGTCGGGGGCGTCGACGCGGAAGGGCAGACGCGTCCCCTCCTGGCGACCGATCCAGTTGCGCTGCATCTGGCGGACGGAGTCGGGCCACCCCTCCAGCCGGTCGATGTCGTCCAGCAGTTCGTCGGCGTACTCCGTAATTTTCAGGAACCACTGGTCCAGTTCGCGCTGCTCGACGGGGGTGTCACACCGCCAGCACAGTTCCGCCTCGCCCTCCACCTGCTCGTCCGCCAGCACCGTCTCGCAGGAGGGACACCAGTTCACCTCGGACTCGTCGCGCTCGACGAGGCCGGCGTCGTGGAAGCGGGAGAACAGCCACTGGTTCCACCGGTAGTACTCCGGGACGCAGGTCGTCACCTCCCGGTCCCAGTCGTAGCCGAATCCCATCGACTCCATCTGGCCGCGCATCGTGTCGATGCAGTCGAACGTCCAGTCGCGGGGGTTCGAGTCGCGCTCCTTCGCGGCGTTCTCGGCGGGGAGGCCGAACGCGTCCCACCCCATCGGGTGGAGCACGTCGTCGCCGCACATCCGGCGGAAGCGCGCGTACGCGTCGGTGATAGTGTAGTTCCGGACGTGGCCCATGTGCAGTTGCCCCGAGGGGTAGGGGTACATCCCCAGCACGTACGTCGGGTCCTCGGCGTCGTCGGGCGTGCGGTAGGCGTCGGCCTCGTCCCACCGGTCCTGCCAGCGTCGTTCGACCGCGGTGTGGTCGTAACCGTCGTCGCTCATAGAAACTCCGTTACCTGCGAGAGCGGCGGTTCGGCCCTTAACGTTTCCATCTGACAGCCGCGGGCTGTCAGTCCTCGGCCTCGATGGCCCCTTCCTCCTCCTCGTCGTCCTCCTCGGGGAACCGCGTGACGCGCGCCTTCAGGATACGGGTGTTCTCGACCTCCTCGACGCGTATCTCGACGTTCTCGTAGGTGATGACCTCCCCCTCCTCGACGAGGCGGCCGGCGCGGTTGAAGATGAAGCCGGCGATGGTCTCGAACTCCTCGCCCTCGGGGAGCTCTATCTCGAGCTTCTCGTTGACGTCCTCGATGTTCACCTCGCCGCGGACCAGCGCCGTGTCGTCGTCGGTGAACTCGATGGGCTCCTCCTCGCCGCCCTCGAGTATCTCGCCGACGATCTCCTCGGTGAGGTCCTCCATCGTGAGCAGCCCCTCCGTCGTCCCGAACTCGTCGATGACGATGACGAGCGGCGTCCGGTTCTCGCGCATCTCCTTCAGCAGCTCGTCGACGTTCTTCGACTCGGGGACGTGGAGTATCGGTTCGATGACGGCGTCGAGGTCGAGTTCCTCGTGTTCCCCGTAGTTCAGGTCGCGCACGAGGTCGCGGATGTGGACGACGCCGACCACGTTGTCGAGGCTCCCCTCGTAGACGGGGAGGCGGGCGTGGCCCGACTGGATACACGTCTCGATGGCCTCGGCGGCGTCGGCCTCGACGGGGATGGCCGTCATGTCGAGCCGCGGGGTCATCACCTCCTTGGCGATGGTGTTGTTGAACCGGAAGACGCGCTGGAACATCTCGCGCTCGTCCTCCTCGATGACGCCCTCGCGCTCGCCGGTCTCGATGATGTCGCGTATCTCCTCGCGGGTGACGTAGGAGGTCTCGATGGCCGACCGGCCGCCCGTGACCTTGTTGACGATGCGGGTGAGGTGGTCGAACAGGACGATGAGCGGTAGGAGGACGTACTCGGCTATCTTCAGGGGGCGGGCGACCCGCAGCGACCACGACTCGGTGTTCTCGACGGCGTAGCTCTTGGGCGCCGACTCGCCGAACAGCAGCACGAGCGCCGTGATGCCGAACGTCGCGGCGATGACGGCCTGCCCCTGCGTGAGGAACACCGCGAACAGCCCCGTGGCGATGGACGACATCGCGATGTTGACGATGTTGTTGCCGACGAGGATGGTGATGAGCAGGCGGTGGGGGTCGTCGCGCAGTTCCTTCAGCGTCCCCGCCCCCCGGACGCCGTCCTCGGCGAGCGACTCGACGCGGTGGCTGGCGAGCGAGAACAGCGCTATCTCGGAGGAGGAGAAGAACGCCGACAGCACGATGAGGAAGGCGATGACGGCGGCGCCGAGCCCGACGAACGCCGGCTCGCTCAATCCGAAGGGGACCTCGGAGCCGGCCTGTGCGACCACCGCCGTCGAAGCTACTGCACCCATTATTCAGACTGTGGAGCGTTGCCGGGGGAGGGGATTAAGGGTTCTGTCTCTCCCGCCGGAAACGCCGGATTACCACGGGCGATACGCTTACGGAGCGAACGGGCGTACGCCGGCGTATGTCCGAACCCGTCACGCTGTACCGGCTACAGGGATGCCCGTTCTGCGAGCGCGTCGTCCGGTCGCTCCAGGACCACGGCGTCGAGTACGAGTCGCGGTTCGTCGAGGCGCGCCACTCCCGCCGGGACGCCGTCAAGCGCGTCTCCGGCTCCCGAACCGTCCCGGCCGTCGTGGACCCGAACACCGGCGTCACGATGTCGGAGTCGGCCAACATCGTCGAGTACGTCGAGGGGACCTACGGCCAGCGCGAGGGCGAGAAGGTCCGCACCGACGGCGGGACCCGCGAACGAGGTGGCGAGTAGATGGACTTCGACGTCATCGAGTTCGAGGAGACGGAGCACGTCGGCCCCGGCGACGAGGCGCCCGACTTCACCCGCCCGCTCGTCAACGACGAGTACTGGCAGGACGCGTCGCTCTCCGACCTCGCCGAGGACGACCCCGTCCTGCTCGTCTTCCACCCGATGGACGGCGACTTCCCGGCGACGTACATCTGGCAGGAGATACGCGACCGCGAGTGGCTCGACTACGACGCGGAGCTCGTGGGGCTGTCCATCTCGACGCCGTACGAGCACAAGACGTTCATCCGCGACTGGCGCGACTTCGACGACTTCCGGTTCTTCTCCGACCCGGCCAACGGCGTCGCGGAGGCGTACGGCATCGTCCACGACCTCGACGGGATGGCGGGCGTCGCGGAGCCGAAGCCGGCCGTCTACCTGATAAACGAGGACATGACCGTCGAGTGGGCGTGGGTCGCCGAGGAGTGGCCCGACTTCCCGCCGTACGACGCGATAGAGGACGAACTCGCGGACCTGTAGCGTGGCCGACGACCCCGCGATCCCGGTCCCGCAGATGGACCGGGCGGTCGCCGCCCTCGGCGACGGCGAACTCGTCGTCTACCCGACGGAGACGGTGTACGGCCTCGGCGCGGACGCGCTGAACGCCGCCGCCGTCGAGCGCGTCTTCGACGCGAAGGGCCGCGACCGCGCGGACCCGGTCTCGATGGCCGTTCCCTCCGTCGCGGCCGCCGCCGGCCCGACGCGGCTCACCGACCGCGACCGCGCGTTCATGGAGGCGTTCCTCCCCGGCCCGTTCACCGTCGTCGTCGAGCGCGGCCCCGACGTGCCGGACGTGCTCACCGCCGGGCGCGACCGCGTCGGGGTCCGCGTCCCCGACCACCCGGTCGCGGTCGAACTGCTCGAACGCGCCGGGCCGCTGACCGCGACGAGCGCGAACGTCTCCGGGCGCGGGAGCGTCCGCACCGTGAGCGCGCTCGACCCGGAGATACGCGCCGCCGCGAGCGAGGTTCTCGACGCCGGCGAGACGCCCGGGGGGCAGGGCTCCACCGTCGTGGACGTCGGGGAGGGAACCGTCCACCGCCACGGTCCCCGCGCCGACGAGGTCGAGGCGTGGCTCGCGGAGCACTGACTCACAGCAGCGAGCGGAGCGACCGCGTCCGCACGCCGCACTCCTCGCGGTACTCGCAGGGGCCACACCGCGCGTCGTCAGACAGCCGCGCCGGCGGCCCGTCCATCGCCTCGACGGTCGCCACGGTTTCGCGGTAGATGGCCTTCCGCCGGGTCGAGAGCCGGAGCCGTCGGACGACCCCGTACGCGGGGTACTCGACGTATGCCCGCGCGACTTCGGTTCCTTCCTCCCACGACAGCGCCTTCGCCGCGGCGACGGCCCGGACCGTCTGGGGCCGCCACGCGCCCTCGTCGGGCGGCGCGCCCGCGGAGACGACCGACACGGCGAGCGGGTCGTCGAGCACCTTGTGGGCGATACCGCGCGCCTCCCGGCCTTCGAGGAACGCGTTCCGCCGCGCCGGGTCGCAGAGGGCGTCCCACGCGGCGAGTTCGCGCGCCCGACCGAGGTTCGCGCGGTACTGCGTCGGCGTCGGTTCGACGGGTTCGTCCCGCAGGTCGGAATCGGGGGCGGCGAGGTCGGGGTAGCGGAAGGCGAGCGCGCGCACTCGCTCCACCTCCTCGGGGACGGAACGGTCGTCCTCGCGCCGTCGGTAGTACAGTTTCCGGGGGCAGTAGGCCGCCGTCGCGAGGTCCGAGAACGCGTGCACGGGGCGAGTGCCCCCGGCTTCGTACTTGAGGGTATGCGGCCGTGTCCGTGAGGGAGCGACGCGACCGAGCGATTCGCCGCGACGAGCGGAGCGAGTCGCGGGACCGAGGGCCGACTACCGCGCCCATCGGGCGCGACAGGAGGCCCGACGTGTCTTTTCCATGAACGTTTTTGCCGGGAGGCGGCGGGGAGCGCCGCCGAGCGTACAAAAAGGCTCAGTTGAAGTCGTGAACCGTCATCGACAGCGTGTCGAGGTCGAGAATCGGGGCGAAGCCGGCGTCGGGGTCGATGTTGACGGACTTCTGGAAGTCGGTCTGGGCCTGCCAACAGCCGGAGTTGACGGCGATGACGCGCCGGTACTTCCCCCACCCGAGCTTGTGGACGTGGCCGGTGTGGAACACGTCGGGCACCTCCTCCATGACGAGGTAGTCCTCCTCCTCGGGGGCGACACGGGTCTTGCCGCCGAACTGCGGCGCGACGTGGCGCTTCTTGAGGAGCTGGTACATCGCCTTGTGCGGCTCCTCGTAGCTGGCCTTCGCCTCCGGCAGTTCGGCGATGACCTCGTCCAGCGAGACGCCGTGGTACATCAGCACCTTCACGCCCTCCACGTCCACGAGCGCGGGGTTGCCGTGGATGCGGGCGTCGTGGGCCGACATGATGTCGCGCAGTTCCTCGTCGAAGCCGGGCTGTGGCTCCGCCAGCCGGACGGCGTCGTGGTTGCCCGGAATCATCAGTATCTCCATGTCGCCGGGCACCTCCTTGAGGTACTCCGAGAACGCCTCGTACTGCTCGTAGATGTCGATGATGTCGAGCTCGTCGTCCTGGTTCGGGTAGACGCCGACGCCCTCGACCATGTCGCCGGCGATCAGGAGGTACTCGACGTGTTCGGCCTCCTCGGTGTGGAGCCAGTCGGTGAAGCGGTGCCACGCGTCGGCCATGAACTCCTGCGAGCCGACGTGCACGTCCGAGATGAGGGCGGCCTGCACGTGGCGGTCGGCGGTGTTCGGCTGGTACGTCCGGGGGACCTCGGGGAAGTGGAGCGAGTCCACGAAGAGGATGCCCGCGTCGTCCGCGAGCGTCCCGTCGACGGCGATGACCTCGTCGAGCAGCAGTTCGTCCACGAGGTCGGCGATGCCCTTGTCCTTCATCACGAGACACGGGAAGACGCCCTTCGTGTCCTCCAGTTCGATGAGCCAGTGGCCGTTCGCCGTCGAGCGGACGTCGTTGACCATCCCGACGAGGCCGGCGTCGGCGCCGCCCGGGCTCGCCCGCAGCGAGTCCGTCGGCCGGTGGTTCACTCGTCCCCGGAGCTGTCCGGAGAGCTTCTCGTAGCGGTCGCGGAACACCCGCACGAAGTCCTTGTACTCGCCGGTCCCGGTGGACTGGCCGGTGATGTCGCGCGCCACCGAGATGGAGCGCTTCGAGGTGTCGGGGTCGCGGACGAACCCCGACGACCCCTTCGTTTCGACTGGAGCGCCGCCGGGGCCGTCACCCGGTTCCGACGCCCCGGTTCCACCCGAAACAGAGGGGTCTGTGTCCGCGGTTCCGTCCGCCGCTCCCCCCGCGTCGTCGCGGTCGTCCGGGTCGGCGAGCCGTCGGTCGCGGCCGCGGTCGAGCGCGCTCTTCACGTGTTCCGCGGTGAGGACGAGCGCGTCGTCGGGCGCGGTCTCCACGGCGAGCGCGAGCGCCGCGTCCGGGTCGTCCGCCCCGGCGATGAGGGTGACCGCCTCCCGCGAGGCGTTGAAGCCGTGGCTCGCGAGCGCGCTTGCGATGCGGGCCGGCGACTCCATCGGCACACTCCGAGGGGAAGCGAGGGGTCTGCAAAAGGATGCCGGACCCCGAAGCCAGAACGTTGAAACGAGTTCCACGGCTACGGAGGCTAATGAGCGACGACGCGGGGCCGCGCGGCCCGTTGGAGTGGCTGCGCTGGCTCCGGACCACGGACCACGCGGGCGTCGTCTACGTCCGCGAGGTGGCGACGAGCGTGGCGGCGGTGCTCGCGGTCGGCCTCCTCCTGTTCGCCGTCAGCGGCGTCTGGCCCCCGATGGTCGCCGTCGAGTCCGGCAGCATGGAGCCGAACATGCAGGTGGGGGATCTCGTGTTCGTGATGGAGGAGGGGCGGTTCGCGCCCGGCTTCGCCGACGAGACCGGAATCGTCCCCTACGACGTGGGCGCCGAGAACGACTACCGGAAGTTCGGGGCCTACGGCGACGTGGTCATCTACCGCGCCGACAACCGCTCGGGGACGCCCATCATCCACCGGGCGCGCTTCTGGGTCGAGGACGGCGAGAACTGGTACGACCGGGCGAACCCCGACTTCGTCGGCGGCGCGCGCGACTGTGACGCCCTCCCGAACTGTCCGGCCCCCCACGCCGGCTACATCACGAAGGGGGACAACCCCGTCTCGAACGGGCAGTACGACCAGGTGAACGGGCTCTCCGGCCCGGTTCGCCCCTCGTGGATCGTCGGCACCGCCGAGGCCCGCATCCCCGTGCTCGGCTACGTGAAGCTGTGTGCGTCGGGTGCGGGGCCGTGTCCGGTGCTGACCGCGGGGGGAACCGTGACGGCCGCGCCCGCGAACCGGACGAACGCGACCGCGGCTAGCACACCGGCTTTGGGTTGACGCCCATCGACTCCAGCCGCTCCGTGTACGCCTCGTAGGCCGTCTGCACCGTTCCCGACGCCGCGTCGAGCGCGCGCTCCCAGTCCTCGTCGTCCGAACACTCCTCGGCGAGCGCGTCGGTCGCCCGCTCCAGTTGCCCGTCGAGGTCGTCGCCCAGTTCCCGGAAGAGGCCCGCCGTCCGGGGGTCGGCCTGCCCGACGAAGAAGCCGGTCGTCTGCTCCTTCGACTTCCCGGCGACGAGGGTGCGCCCGACCAGCCCGCCCAGCCGCTCGACCGTGCCGTCGAGGCCGCGGAGGTGCGCCTGCATCGCCGAGGCGTCGCCCGAGGGCTCGTGGTCGTCCAGCTTCGCCGCGACGCGCTCGTAGTGGTCGCGCTCCTCCTCGGCCGTCGCGGCGAACGCCTCGCCCGCCGCGCCGTCCTCGCCGTCGGCCCACGCCGCGAACGTCTCCGCAGCGGCGTGTTCGGCGTCGGCCGCGGCCCGCAACACGGCGTCCGGTTCCATCTCGCCGCGCGTGTCCGCGTACAGCGACTTCGAGGAACCGAGCCGCGAGAGGGCCGTCTCGTTCCCGCTGCGAACCGCCTCGACGAACTCGTCCGCGTTCATACCCCGGCTACGTCGGGGGCCGGTTTGTAGCCACCGCCCGTGCCGTAGCCGGCGCGCTTTTGCCCGTCGCCCCCCGAGCGCGGCCATGACCCTCGACGACGCCGTCGCCGCCAAGGTCGCCGCCGCGCGCGACGACCTCGCGGCGCGCGGTCCCGTCCTCGTCGCCTTCTCCGGGGGCGTCGATTCGGCCGTGGTCGCCGCCCTCGCGCACGACGCGCTCGGCGACGACGCCGTCGCCTGTACCGCCAAGTCAGAGACGCTCCCCGCGGCCGAACTGGAGGACGCCACCCGCGTGGCCGAGGAGATAGGTATCCGCCACGAGATAACCTCGTTCTCGGAGCTCGACGACCCCGCGTTCGTCGAGAACGACGGCGACCGCTGTTACCACTGCCGCTCGATGCGGCTGGGCGAGATGTTCGACACCGCGCGCGAGATGGGCATCGACGTGGTCTGCGACGGCACGAACGCCGACGACCCGGGCGAGGGGCATCGTCCGGGTCTGCGCGCCGTCGAGGAACTGAACGCCTACTCGCCGCTGCTCGAACACGGCATCACGAAGCCCGAGGTGCGGGCGATTGCCGAGGACTACGGGCTCTCCGTCGCGGACAAGCCTTCGATGGCGTGTCTCTCCTCGCGCATCCCCACCGGCCTCGACGTGACCGAGGAACGGCTCACCCGCGTCGAGCGCGCCGAGACTCTCCTCCGGACGTGGGGGTTCGAACAGTTCCGCGTGCGCGACCACGACGGCCTCGCGCGCATCGAGGTCGGGGAGGACGAACTGGAGCGCGCGCTCGACGCCGACTTCGTCCGCGCCGCCCGCGACCACCTGCTCGACTGCGGCTTCGACCACGTCACGCTCGACCTCGACGGCTACGCGACCGGCTCCGTGTCGCCCGCGAACGACGCCTACGACGACGAGCCGGACGAATCGGAACTCCTCGACGCCGAGTACCCGAGCACCGACTGACCCTCGCTCCGGCGCGCGCTGACTCGCGTCCCGTCGCGAGTCAGCCGGCGTGCGAGGGATGAACGAGAGAGCGACGCGACCGAGTGAATCGGCTGGGGAGGCGTGTGGGCGGTGCCGTCGCGGTGCTGTTTCCCTAGAACCGCGCGAGCAGGGCGTTCCCGAAGCGGTCCCTACGAGCGACACTCGCGAGGGGGACGTTCACCGCACGAGAGAGCCCCACAGAAACGACCGACTATCCGTCCCACTCGGTCACGTTCTCGGCGACGACCTCGACCCCCTCGGAACAGTCGAACACGGTCGCGCCGCAGTTGTCCTGCGAGTGGTCGAGCACGGCGTCGCGGATGTCCATCGCCTTCGCGTGGCCCGTCAGCATGTAGATGGGGCCGCCGTGCGAGACGACGAGGACGGTGTCGTCGTCGTCGTGCCCGGCCACGACCGCCTCGAACCGCTCGGTCGCGCGCTCGTACACGTCCGCGAGGCTCTCGCCGGAGTCGGGGACGCGGCGTGCGGCCTCCGCGGCGGCCTCGCCCAGCCCGAACTCGGGGAACCGCTCGTACACGTCCTGATACGAGAGTCCCTGATACACGCCGATGTCCCGCTCGCGCCACGCCGCCTCGTAGGTGACCTTCCGGCCCGACCCCTTGTACGGGAGGTGTTCCAGCACGCGCTCGGTCGTTTCTCGCGTCCGGAGGAGGTCGGAACTGTACACCGCGTCGAACGCGTACTCGTCGGCGAGCCACTCGCCCGCGGCGGTCGCCTGCTCGCGCCCGCGGTCGTTCAGCGGCACCGGGGCCCACCCCTGCATGCGCCCCTCGCGGTTCCACGCGGTCTCGCCGTGTCGGAGCGCGACGACTCTCGTCATTTGCGCTCCCTCGGGACGGCCCCGTATTCAGCGTTCGCTCCGCGACACCGGCCCGTGGGCGCGCGAGGACAGCACGCTTTTGCCGCCGTAGCCGAAGTACCGGGCAATGAGCGGGTCCCGCGAACGCCGTCGCAAGCCCGAGTGGCTGAAGATGCGACCCCCCTCCGGCGAGCGGTTCACGGAGATAAAATCGACGCTGCGCGACCACGACCTCCACACCGTCTGCGAGGAGGCGTCGTGTCCCAACCTCGGGGACTGCTGGTCGGGGCGCAACGGGCCGGGGACGGCGACGTTCATGCTGATGGGCGACCGCTGCTCGCGGGGCTGTAACTTCTGCGACGTGAAGACCGGCGGGATGGAGGCGCTGGACGAGGACGAACCGGCGAACGTCGCGGACGCCGTCGCCGAGATCGGCCTCGACTACGTCGTCCTGACGAGCGTGGACCGCGACGACCTGCCGGACGGCGGCGCGGCCCACTTCGCGGAGACGATACGCGCCATCAAGGACCGCGACCCCTCCATCCTCGTGGAGGCGCTGGTCCCCGACTTCCGGGGCGACCCCGACGCCGTGGACGAGGTCATCGACGCGGGGCCGGACGTGCTGGCGCACAACGTCGAGACGGTCGAGCGCCTCCAGTGGCCGGTCCGGGACCGCCGGGCGGGCTACGAGCAGTCGCTGTCCGTGCTCCAACGGGTCGCGGAATCGGACTGTTACGCGAAGACCTCCCTGATGCTCGGCGTCGGCGAGTACGACCACGAGGTGTACCGGACGCTGTCGGACCTCGACGAACTCGGCGTGGACATCGTCACGTTCGGCCAGTACCTCCAGCCCTCGACGCGCCACTTGGAGGTGTTCGAGTACGTCCACCCGGACAAGTTCGACACGTGGCGCGAGGTGGCCGAGGGGGAGTTCGGCTTCCGCTACTGCGCCTCGGGGCCGATGGTGCGCTCGTCGTTCAAGGCCGGCGAGTTCTTCGTGGAGGCGATGGCGCGCGACGGCGCGAGCGTCGAGGAGGCGCGCGAGCGGGCCCGCGCCCGGGGCGACTGACGCGCGAGCGACCCGAATCACGGGTCGCGATACCACGGGGCGTGTCACGGGTTCGGCCGACGAACGCGCGAAACCCGCCCGTTCCGCGCCCCCGTTTCTGGACGTTCGTGTAACCTCGTGGCAAGAACGGCGCGCTACGAAAGGTATTTACGAAAACCCTATGCGTGGCGCGTCTGAGCCTTCGGGTATGTCACCACGGGTGGTTCGTCCGTGAGCGTACTCGAACGGGACCCGCACGAGCGGGTCCGGGTGCTCGACGAGGACGGGCAGGTCGTCGACGGCGCGACGGTGCCCGACCTCTCCGAGGAGGAGTTCGTCGAGATGTACCGGTCGATGCGACTGGCGCGCCACTTCGACCAGCGCGCGGTCAGCCTCCAGCGACAGGGCCGGATGGGCACGTATCCGCCGCTGTCGGGTCAGGAGGGCGCGCAGGTCGCGTCCGCGATGGCGCTGGGCGACGAGGACTGGCTCGTCCCCTCCTACCGCGAACACGGCGCGGCGTACGTCCACGGGCTGACGCTCGAAGGGACGCTCCGCTACTGGATGGGCGACGAGCGCGGCAACGAACTGCGCGACCTGCGCATCTTCCCGGTCGCGGTCCCCATCGCCTCCCAGATACCCCACGCGACGGGGCTGGGGATGGCGGCCCAGCACCGCGGCGAGGACGACGTGAGCATCTGTTACTTCGGCGACGGCGCCACCTCGGAGGGGGACTTCCACGAGGGGCTGAACTTCGCCGGGGTGTACGACACCCCGACCGTCTTCTTCTGTAACAACAACCAGTGGGCCATCTCCGTGCCGCGCGAGAAGCAGACCCGCTCGGAGACCATCGCCCAGAAGGCCGTCGCGTACGGCATGGAGGGCGTGCAGGTGGACGGGATGGACCCGCTCGCCGTGTATCAGGTCGCGACCGAGGCCGTCGAGAAGGCCCGCAACCCCGAGGAGGGGCAACTGCGCCCGACGCTGGTCGAGGCGGTGCAGTACCGCTTCGGCGCGCACACGACGGCCGACGACCCCTCCGTGTACCGCGAGGACGAGGAGGTCGAGGAGTGGAAGGCGAAGGACCCCATCCCGCGACTGGAGCGGTTCCTCCGCGACCGCGGCGTCCTGGACGACGAGCGCGTCGCCGCCATAACCGAGTCCGTCGAGGACGAGGTGGCGTCGGCCATCGAGACGGCCGAGGGGTTCGAGCGCCCCGGCCCGGACACCATGTTCGAGCACGTGTACGCCGAGATGCCGAAGCGGCTGGAGGAACAGCGCGCGTACCTCCGCCGGCTGCGCGAGGAACACGACGACGACGAACTACTGGAGCACTAACATGAGCAGTCAGAACCTCACGCTGGTACAGGCGGTACGGGACGGTCTCAAGGGCGAACTCGAACGCGACGACGACGTGGTCGTGTTCGGCGAGGACGTCGGCAAGAACGGCGGCGTCTTCCGCGCCACGCAGGGACTGTACGACGAGTTCGGCGAGGACCGGGTGTTCGACACCCCGCTCGCCGAGTCGGGCATCGTCGGGACGGCCGTCGGCATGGCCGCCTACGGGATGAAGCCGGTCCCCGAGATACAGTTCTCCGGGTTCGCCTACCCGGCGTTCGACCAGATCGTCTCCCACGCCGCGCGCCTGCGGACGCGCTCGCGGGGTCGGTTCACGGTGCCGATGACGCTCCGGATGCCCTACGGCGGCGGCATCCGCGCGCCGGAACACCACTCCGAGTCGAAGGAGGCCTTCTACACCCACGAGGCGGGCCTGAAGGTCGTCGTGCCGAGCACACCCCGCGACACGAAGGGGCTGCTCGCGGCGTCCATCCGCGACCCCGACCCGGTCGTGTTCATGGAGCCGAAGCTCATCTACCGGGCCTTCCGCGAGGAGGTGCCCGACGAGACGTACACCGTCGAACTCGGCGAGGCCGCCGTCCGCCGCGAGGGGACGGACGTGTCGGTGTTCACGTGGGGCGCCATGACGCGCCCGACGCTCGAAGCCGCCGAGAACCTCGACGGCGAGGTCGACGTCGAGGTCGTGGACCTCCGCACGCTGTCGCCGATGGACTGGGACACCATCACGGAGTCGTTCGAGAAGACCGGCCGCGCCGTCGTGGTCCACGAGGCCCCGAAGACGGGCGGGCTGGGCGCGGAGATAGCCGCGACGATACAGGAGGAGGCCCTGCTGTATCAGGAGGCCCCGGTCAAGCGGGTCACCGGCTTCGACACGCCGTTCCCGCTGTACGCGCTCGAGGACTACTACATGCCCGAGGCGGCCCGCATCGAGGACGGCATCCGCGAGACGGTGGAGTTCTGATGGTCCGAGAGTTCAAACTCCCCGACGTCGGCGAGGGGCTGACGGAGGCCGAGATCGTCACGTGGCTCGTCGAGGTCGGCGACACGGTGACGGAGGACCAGCCGGTCGCCGAGGTGGAGACCGACAAGGCCGTCGTGGAGGTCCCTTCCCCGGTCAACGGGACCGTCCGCGAGATACTCGCCGACGAGGGGGAGATGGTCCCCGTCGGGAACGTCATCATCACGTTCGACGTGGAGGGCGAGGAGGCAGAGCCGGTCGAGGAGTCGGCCGACGACGAGGACGACGAAGCGGTCGAGGACGCCGTCTCGGCGGTCTCGGAGGCCGACGAAGAGGACGAGAACGAAGGAACCGCCCAGCAGGGCGGTCGCACCTTCGCCGCGCCCTCGGCGCGCCGGCTGGCGCGCGAACTCGGCGTCGATATCGGCGCCGTCTCGGGGAGCGGCCCGGGCGGCCGCGTCACCGAGCAGGACGTGCGCGCCCACGCGGAGGGCGCGGACGACGAGGAGCCCGAACCCGCGGTGAAGTCGGCCACCTCGAAGGTGACCGACGAGGCCGAGGAACCGGCGACGAGCGCGCCCGCGTCCTCGGCCGAGGCGGCCGGCCGCGACCGGACGCTCGCGGCGCCCGCGACCCGCCGGGTCGCGGAGGAGGAGGGCGTCGCGCTGGACGACGTGCCGACCGACGAGACGCGCGACGGCGAGGCGTTCGTCACCGAGTCGCAGGTGCGCGAGTACGCCGAGGCCCAGCGCGCGGCACAGGCGGCCGACGCGGAGGCCGTGACCGAGGAAGCGCCCGAGACGGAGACGACCGCCGAGGGCGAGGTCGAGCGCATCGCGTACAAGGGGGTCCGCCGGACCATCGGCAACGCGATGGAGCGGTCGAAGTACACCGCCCCGCACGTCACCCACCACGAGGAGGTCGTGGTGGAGGACCTCGTCGCGACGCGGGAGCGGCTCAAGCCCGTCGCCGAGGAGCGCGACAGCCGGCTGACGTACATGCCGTTCGTGCTGAAGGCGGTCGTCGCGGCGCTGAAGGAACACCCCATCCTCAACAGTCAGCTCGACGAGGACGCCGAGGAGATACTCGTCAAGCACTACTACAACATCGGGGTGGCCGTCGCGACCGACGCGGGCCTGATGGTCCCGGTCGTGAAGGGCGCCGACGAGAAGGACATGCTGACGCTCGCCGACGACGTGAACGACCTCGCGACGAAGGCGCGCGAGCGCAGCATCAAGCGCGAGGAGATGCAGGGCGGCACCTTCTCCATCACCAACTTCGGCGCGGTCGGCGGCGAGTACGCCACGCCCATCATCAACTACCCCGAGACCGCGATCCTCGGGCTGGGGGCGCTGAAACAGCGCCCGGTCGTGGAGGACGGCGAGGTCGTGGCCAAGCACACGATTCCGCTGTCGCTCTCCATCGACCACCGTATCATCGACGGCGCGGACGCCGCGCGGTTCGTGAACACCCTCTCGGAGTACCTGGAGAACCCGGAACTCCTCCTGCTCGAATAATGGTTGTCGGAGACATCTCGACCGGAACGGACGTACTGGTGGTCGGCGCGGGTCCGGGCGGCTACGTGGCCGCCATCCGCGCCTCGCAACTCGGCCTCGACACGACGTTAGTCGAGAAGGACGCCTACGGCGGCGTCTGCCTCAATCGCGGGTGTATCCCGTCGAAGGCGCTCATCACCGGCGCGGACACGGCCCACGGCGCGGCCAACGCCGAGGCGATGGGCGTCCACGCCGACCCCGCCGTCGACATGGCGGCGATGCAGTCGTGGAAGGACGGCGTCGTGGACCAGCTGACCGGCGGCGTCGAGAAGCTGTGTAAGGCCAACGGCGTGAACCTCGTCGAGGGGACCGCCGAGTTCGCCGGCGAGGGCCGCGTCCGCGTCGCTCACGGCGGCGAGGGACAGGGCTCCGAGACCATCGAGTACGAGCACGCGATAATCGCCACCGGCTCGCGCCCGATTCAGATACCGGGCTTCGAGTTCGACGAGGAGCACGTCCTCTCCTCGCAGGGGGCGCTCTCGCTCGACACCGTCCCGGACGAACTGGTCGTCGTCGGCGCGGGCTACATCGGGATGGAGCTCTCGACCACCTACGCGAAGCTCGGCACCGACGTGACCGTCGTGGAGATGCTCGACTCCGCGCTCCCCGGCTACGAGGACGACATCGCGCGCACGGTCCGCAAGCGCGCCGAGGAACTCGGCGTCGAGTTCCACTTCGGCGAGGGCGCGAGCGAGTGGGAGCCGCACAACGACGGCGTGCGCGTGACCACCGAGACGGAGGACGGCGAGACGTCCACCTACGCCGCCGACAAAGTGCTCGTCGCCGTCGGTCGGTCGCCCGTCACGGACACGCTCGGCCTCGACGCCATCGGCCTCGAACCGGACGAGAACGGCTTCCTCGCCACCGACGAGTTCGGCGAGACCGCGGTCGACGACGTGTACGCCGTCGGCGACGTGGCCGGCGAGCCGATGCTCGCGCACAAGGCCTCCGCCGAGGGCGAGGTCGTCGCGGAGGTCATCGCCGGCGAACCCGCCGCGATGGACTTCCAGGCGATTCCGGCCGCGGTGTTCACCGACCCGGAGATCGGCACGGTCGGGATGACCGAGGCCGAGGCCGCGGACGCCGGCTTCGACCCCGTCGTCGGGAAGATGCCGATGAACGCCTCCGGCCGCGCGCTCACCCTCTCCGAACCCGAGGGGTTCGTCCGCGTCGTCGCCGACTCGGAGACGGGCTTCGTCCTCGGCGGCCAGATAGTCGGCCCCGAGGCCTCCGAACTCGTCGCCGAACTCGCGCTCGCGGTGGAGATGGGCGCGACCCTAGAGGACGTGGGCTCGACGGTCCACACCCACCCGACGCTCTCCGAGGCCGTGATGGAGGCCGTCAAGAACGCGCAGGGCCACGCGATTCACACGCTGAACCGATAGCGGCCCCTCGCTCGTTTTTCGCGAATTCCGCCCGGCGAGCCTCGCGGCCGGCGGTTCGTTTATCCGGGCGACCGCAGTAGCGGAGGTATGAGAGCCCTCACGCTCGGCCCGGCCGGGACCTACTCGCACCGCGCGACCCGCGCCGTCGCCGACGAGGTGGAGTTCACGGAATCGGTCGCGTCCATCGTCGCGGGCGTCGCCGACGGCGCGTACGACCGCGGCGTCGTCCCCATCGAGAACAGCATCGAGGGGAGCGTCACGGAGTCGCTCGACGCGCTCGCCGACCACGAGGTGGCCGTCGTCGAGGAGATCGTCACCCCCATCCGCCACGCCCTGCTCGCGCAGTCGCCGTCGTTCGACGTGGTGGCGAGCCACGCGCAGGCGCTGGCGCAGTGTCGCGGCTACCTCGACGCCGAACACCCGGACGTGCAGCTGGAGGCCGTCGCCTCGACGGCCCGCGGGGTCGAGCGCGCCCGCGAGGACGACACCGTGGCGGCCATCGGCCACCCGGACAACGCCGGCGACGACCTGCGCGTCCTCGCAGAGGACATCCAGGACCGCACCTCGAACGCGACCCGGTTCGTCGTGCTCGCGCCCGTCTCGGAGCGGTCGGAGGCGGGCGGGAAGTCCTCGTTCGTCGTCTACCCGAACCGGAACTACCCCGGCCTGCTGCTCGAACTGCTCGAACCGTTCGCGGACCGCGACATCAACCTCTCCCGCGTCGAGTCGCGACCCTCGGGCGAGCGGCTGGGCGACTACGTGTTCCACATCGACGTGGAGGCGGGGCTGTACGAGGACCGCACGCAGGACGCGCTCGCCGACATCGAGGCGCTCGCGGAACACGGCTGGGTGCGCGTGCTCGGCAGCTACGACACCGCGCACGTCCTCTACTGACTCAGCCGCGGACGGACTCGTTTCTCGCGGTGTCGTACCACGGCGGCCGCTCGACCGTGCCGTCGTAGGGGAGATACCGGACCGTCCGGGTCACGACGACCGTCTCCCCGCGGACCGTCCCGGTGTACGCCAGCCGCTGAGTACGAACCAGCCCGGACGCCGTCACGCGGAGCCGATAGGAGACGTTCCGTGGCTCCGCCACGCCGACCGAGAGTTCGAACAGCGAGGCGTCCGCGAGCGAATCCCCCGCGAGGACGACGCTGCCGTTGGGCGCGCGCTCCGCGAGCCGGAGGGCGACGGCGTCGGCCAGCACGCCGGGGTCGCGGTACGGCTTCGGCCGGCGCAGGGAGTTGTAGAAGCCGCTCCCGCCGTTGTACTCCGCGGGCGGGACGTAGAGGTACGTGGTCCGGTTCGGCCGGCGGACGCGCTGGACGAGCGCCTCGCCCTCGGAGTAGAAGACGGCCGTCGCGTTCCCGTCGGCGACGATGCCCGTGTCGCCCGTGACGACGAGCGTCGTCGTCCACGCGGCGGGGGTGACGGTCGCCCGCTGGACGACCCGGCCCCGGAGGGTGCCGTTCGCGTGCCGGACGGTCCAGTTCGACCGGACCCGGTAGCTCCCGGCGGTGGCCTCGGCGTGGGCGTTGCCGAGCGCGACGGCCGAGACGACCCCGTCGCCGTCCACGCCGGGCGGATAGCTCCCTGAGTCGGGCACCGGCGCGGCCGTGGCGGTGTCCGTCGGCGCCGGGCCGGCCGTGCCACAGCCGGCCAACACGAGGAGGGCGGCGACGAGGAGCGCGCGCATACCGGCCCCTGGGGCCGCGCCGACAAAGAGCCGCGGGGCGATGCCGTGGCGTTAAAGCCGTGTGCGCAATTCTTGCGCGACATGGAGACGCTCCTCTTGGGCCCCGACGACGTGTCGGAGAACGCCCACACCGCCGAACTCATCGTCGCCGTCGAGGAGGCCTTTTCGGCCTACCAGCGCGGCGACGTGCAGATGCCCGCGAAGTCGTACATCGACCTCCCGGAGTACAACGGCGACTTCCGCTCGATGCCCGCCTACATGCGCGCGGACGACTGGGACGCCGCCGGCATCAAGTGGGTGAACGTCCACCCGGACAACCCCGACGACCACCGCCTGCCGACCGTCCTCGGGACGATGGTGTACTCCGAGCCGGAGAACGCCTTCCCCCTCTCCATCATGGACGGGACGACGCTCACCCGCGAGCGCACCGGCGCGGCCGCGGCCGTCGCCACCGACCACCTCGCCGTCGCGGACGCCACGTCGCTCGGCATCGTCGGCGCGGGGGTCCAGTCGTACACGCAACTGGAGGCCATCAGCGAGGTGCGCCCCATCGAGGAGGTCGTCGTCTCGGACCTGCGCGAGGAGGCGGTTTCGAAGTTCGTCGCCCGCTTCGACGAGGAGTTCGACGTGCGCGAGGGGTCGGTCGCCGAGGCCGCCGGCTGTGACGTGCTCTCGACGGTAACGCCCGTCGAACACCCCATCGTCCCCGCCGACGCGGTCGGCGAGCACACCCACGTCAACGCGATGGGCGCCGACGCCCCCGGCAAGCACGAACTCGACGACGACCTGCTCGCGAACGCGACCATCGTCATCGACGACTACGAGCAGTGTACCCACTCCGGGGAGATCAACGTCCCGTGGTCGCAGGGACTGCTCTCGGACGAGGACATCTACGGCGAACTCGGCGCCATCGTGACCGACGACCTCGCGGGTCGCGGCGAGCCGGGCGGCCCGGAGGGGGTCACGGTCTTCGACTCGACGGGGCTGGCCATCCAGGACGTGGCCGCCGCGCACGTCGTCTACGAGCAGGCGAGCGCGAACGACAACGGTACGCCGTTCGAGCTGGTCGATACGCGGGTGTAATCGTACTCAGGCGGGGCGGCGGCCGCGCGCGACCGGCTCCGGCTCGTCGGCGGCCTGTCGGCGCAGGAAGGTCACCGCGCGGTCCACGAGGAGGTAGGCCACGAACACCGGCAGCAGCGGGAGCAGCAGACCCAACAGCAGCAGCCCGCCGATGCCGAGCCCGACCCCGTGCATCTCCGTGTCGTCGCGCCCGGCGTACGACGGCGTGACGGCGCCGACGACGCGCGCGACCCTCGACCGTTCGTTCCCGTTCCGTTCTCGTTCCATACCTCCTCTACGCGCGCTCGGAGCTTGAACACGCCGGCGTTCAGCCCAGCACCGCCGAGACCGCGAGGTAGCCCCCGTAGCTGACCCCGAACGCGAGCACGAGCGAGCCGATCCACGCCAGCACGGTGTAGAGCATCTTCCGCCCGGAGACGCCCGCGCCGCCCGCGGCGTAGCCCGACCCGATGATGGCCGAGACGATTATCTCGTTGAACGAGACGGGGACGCCGAAGAAGACGGCCGACTGCGCGATGGCGAACGAGGGGATGAGCGCGGCGATGGAGCGGCGCGGGCCGAGCGAGGAGTAGTCCTGCGCGAGCGCCTTTATCATCCGCGGCGCGCCGGTCCACGAGCCGGCCAGCAGGCCGAGCCCGCCCGCGAACAGCAGCGCGGTGAGCGGCACCGACACGGTGTCGGGCCCCAACAGCGGGAGCAGGGGCCCGAGCGCGAGGCCGACCTGTGAGCCGCCGGCGGAGAAGGCGACGAGGCCGCCGAGCGCGAGCAGGAAGTGGCGCTGGCCGGCCGCCTTGTCGCGGACGATGTCGACCCGGAGCGCGCCGGCGACGAGCGCCGCGAACGCGAGCGTGGCGACGACCTTGCCGGCGAGGACGGGCGTGCCGGTCGCGGCCTCCCCGACCACGGCCCGGGTGACGGCGGCGGCGACGCCCCGCCCGCCCTCGGGGCCGAGCAGGACGAACTCGATGTTGGCGAGCAGGACGCCGACCAGCCCTGCGAGCGCCGGGACGGCGACGGCCTCGGGGACGCGCTCGTCGCGAAGCAGTTTCGCGGTGGCGAAGGCGATGCCGCCCCCGACGAACGGGACGAGCAGCCACAGGGTCGCTATCTCCGTGTACTTGGGCCAGGCGGCCCCGCGTCCGAGCGCGAGGCCGGCGCCGACGACCGCGCCGGTGACGGTGAACGCCGTGGCGATGGGGTAGCCGGCGAAGACGCCGACGGCGACGAGGACGGCGGCGGTCGCCAGCCCGACGATCGCGGCCGTCGGGGTGAGCGGCGCGCCGACGAGTAGCTCCGTCCCGACGGCCTCCGTGACGTTCGCGCCCTGCAACACCGCGCCCGCGAGGCCGAGGAGGCCGACGACGAAGCCGGCGCGCATCACGCTGATGGCGTTCGCGCCGACGGCGGGCGCGAAGGGGGTCGACCCGGAGGAGCCGGCGCCGATGGCCCACGCCATGAACAGCGCGGCGAGGCCGGCGACGACGAGCGTGAGAAGGGTTCCGGTGGCGACCATCTACCCGTGGTTCGCGGCGTGGCCGCTTATAGTACCGTCAGACACGTGGAGAATCGGAGGGTTACCCCCGAACCGGCATGTACGCCAGGGAGACGACGAGCAGCGCCGCGACGCTCGCGAGGATGATGATTCCCCACAGGCCGTTCATGCGGTCCTTGAACTCGCTCTGCCGGGAGAGGTCGCCCGAGTAGGCGCCGTAGTCGCTCGACGGCGCGAGCATCACGTCGAGCGTGAGGTCGGCACCGCTCCCCTCGGTGTCGAAGTGGGCGAAGTAGGTGTTGCCGCCCGCGAGCGTGACGTTGCCGCCGTCGCTCAGTTCGACGGACTGCCGTTCGGAGGCGGTCCACGTCAGCGTCGCCTCCTCGGACGTGATGGCGGTCAGCGTCGTGGACTGGTTGTCGTAGTCGACGCTGTCACCCTCGGAGAAGCTGAACGTCTCGCGGTCGGGGTACTGCTCGGCGAGGTACTCGTCCAGCGGCCGGTTCCGGTTGTCCTCGCGGTAGGTCACCGACTCCGTGCCGTTCACGACGACGGTCTCGTTGAACACCGCCGAGTCGTTGGCCAACGTCGCGGCCACGTCTATCGACTCGACGAGCCGAACCGTCCCGCTCGCGTTGTCGATGCGTACGTCGTACTCGTCGCCGAGATACGACACCGTGGAGCCGTTCTCCCACGCGGCGGTCTGGACTGCGGAGTCGTTCACGTACGAGAGGCTCGCGGCGGGGGTGTAGTCGGTCCCGCCGTGGCCGTCGCCGGACTCCTCCACGGTCGCGATAACCGTGTACTCCTGCCCGCCGACGGTGAGCGTCGTCCCGTTAGCGTACGTCTCGCCGTTCGGCACGTCCACCGCCGGCTGGTCGGCCAGCGCGATTACCGAGTAGGCGCTCGCCCCCATCACCACGAAGAAGACGAGGTAGATCGCCGCGACTCGCCGTTGCATGTCTCGTGGATACAAAACCGCCGTGTATAGGCGTTACTTTTCTCCGCCCGCCCGCGCGGCGATGGACGACACTTATTATCGTGTGGGAGTTCGACACGCACAGGCTGTCACGGCGGCCGCGACACCACAATGAGTACGAACACACACGACACGACCGAGGCGGCGGCGCCCGACGGGGAGCCGGTGCTCCACGTCGAGGACCTCCGCGTCTCCTACGGGCAGGTACAGGCGCTTCGCGGCATCGACGTCACCGTCGGCGAGGGCGAGATCGTCGGCCTCATCGGCCCGAACGGCGCCGGCAAGACCACGTTCGCCAACACCGTCTCCGGCTTCCTCCCCTACGAGGGGACGGCCCGCTACCGCGGCGACGAGGTCGCCGAGGTGGGTCAGTCCGACCTCGTGGAGCGGGGCGTCATCCACTGCACCGAGAAGCGCGACCTCTTCGGCTTCATGACCGTCGAGGAGAACCTCAAGCTCGGCGCGTACCGCCGCGGCGAGGAGGCGCGCGACGAGCGGCTGGAGTTCGTCTACGACCTGTTCCCGCGGCTGGTGGAGCGCCGCAACCAGAACGCGCGCACCATGTCGGGCGGCGAACAGCAGATGCTCGCCATCGGCCGCGCGCTGATGGGCGACCCGGAACTGCTCGTGCTGGACGAGCCGACCATCGGCCTCGCGCCGGTCATCCTGGAGGACATCAGCGAGGGCATCGAGCGCATCATGGCCGAGGACCCCATCACCATCGTCCTCACCGAGCAGAACGTCACGTTCGCGCTCAACCACGCCGACCGGCTCACCCTGCTGGAGAACGGCGAGGCCGTCAAGACCGGCTCCCCCGAGGAACTGCGCGGCGACGACTACATCCGCGACTCCTATCTCGGCGGGTAACGACCCGCTTTTCTTCCGGCGTCCGCAACGCCGCCCATGGACCCACGGGTACGCGAACACGCCGAGACGCTCGTCGACTGGAGCGCGCGCATCGAGGCGGGCGACGACGTGGTCGTCTCCGTCGCGGAGGGCGCACACGAACTGGGCGTCGCCGTCGCCGCCGCGCTCGGCGAGCGGGGGGCGAACGTCGTGACGACGTACGGCTCCGCCGAGGTGGACCGCGCCTACGTCGAGGCGCACGACGGCGACTTCTCGGAGCCGGCACACGAACTCGCCCTGTACGAGCACGCGGACGCCGTGCTCCGGCTCGGCGGCGGGCGCAACACCGCCGAGGGCGCGGGCGTCGCCCCCGAGAAACAGCGCGCCCGCGGCGAGGCGACGAAGGGCGTCCGCGAGGCCCGCATGGACACCGACTGGGTCTCGACGGTCCACCCGACGCGCTCGCTCGCCCAGCAGGCCGGGATGTCCCTCTCGGAGTACCGCGACTTCGTCTACGACGCCGTGCTCCGCGACTGGGCCGCGCTCGCCGACGAGATGGACCGGATGAAGGACGTGCTCGACGCCGGGAGCGAGGTGCGTATCGTCAACGAGGGGACGGACCTGACGATGCGTATCGACGGGCGGACGGCCGTGAACTCCTGTGCGAGCGTCGCGTACGACTCGCACAACCTCCCCTCCGGCGAGGTGTTCACGGCGCCCTATGCCACCGAAGGCCACGTCACGTTCGACGTACCGATGACCGTCCGCGGCGAGGCGGTCCGCGACGTCCGACTGACGTTCGCCGACGGCGAGGTCGTCGATGTGGAGGCCGCGCAGGGCGAGGCGACGATCCGCGAGGTGGTGGAGACGGACGAGGGGTCGAAGCGCCTCGGCGAACTCGGCATCGGAATGAACCGCGGTATCGACCGCGTCACGGACAACATCCTGTTCGACGAGAAGATGGGCGGGACGGTCCACCTCGCGCTCGGGCGCGCCTACGACGCGAACACGCCCGAGGGGGAGACGGGCAACGACTCCGCGGTCCACGTCGACCTCATCACGGACATGCGCGGCGAGTCGCGGCTCGACGTGGACGGCGAGACGGTCCAGGAGGACGGCGTCTTCGTCTGGGAGTAGCCGTCGCCGTCAGGGGTGGTTTTTATCTCCGCGAGGAGAGTGTGAACGAACGTGAAACCCCCCAAAGTCCGCGCCGCGCGAGCGGCGCTCCGCGAGGCGCTCAACGCGACGGAGAACCGCCGTGCTCACAGACGCGTGGACGAGGCGCTCGAACACCTCGCCGCGCTCGACGCCGACTAGGCCCACCAGTCGTTCCGGCGCACGTCCGGGTCCTCGGAGCGCAGCGGCGCGGGCAGTTCCTCGCCCCGGAGGCCGAAGCCGAGCGCCGTCCAGTAGCCGACGTGCCAGCCGCGCGCGTCCGGCGGGATGTCGACGACCGTGACGTTCAGCCGCGTGTACGTCTCCAGCGCGCCGTCGCGGTCCGGGTCGGTCCCGCGCAGGCCGCCACACGACCCCGAGCCCTCGGTACAGGGGTCGGCATCGGCGAAGCGCACGACCACGTCCGCGGCCGAGCGGTTCGTCGTCCGCGCGAACGTCACGTTGTCGGGGACGGTGCCGTCGGCGCCGTCGGCGAAGTAGCCGAACGTCTCGCGCATCTGCCGGCGCGTCTCCGCGCGCTCGGACTCGGGCACCGTCGCGTAGTCGACGTAGTAGGTGAGGTTCGGCGAGTCCCACGGCAGGGCCCGCTCCGTCGCGTTCGGTTGCGGCAGGGTGGTGAGGTTCGACCGGGCGGCCATCACGTCGGTCGGCTCGTCGCCGTGGCGCAGGCCGAGCGTGTGGCCCAACTCGTGTTTCACCACCGAGACGGTCGAGGCGTCGGCGTAGCCCGTCTCGACGCGCACCCGTATCGGGCGGGTCACGTCGTCGGGCGAGTCGAGAAAGCGGGCACAGCCGGCGGTGTAGTCGCTCGTCTCGGAGCCGCACTCCGCGATGTTCGACACGAACCGGACCCGGACGTCGGGGTCGGAGTCGTTCGCGACGAGTTCGTAGTCGAGGGGGAAGCCGGCGTACCGCTCGGCGTTCGCCCCCCAGTAGTCGAGCGCCTCGCGGACCAGCGGCGCGTAGTCGCGGCCCGTCCCCGCCTCGTCCACGACGGCGACCGTCAGCGTCCGCTCGCGGAAGTGGTTGTCCGGGTCGCCGTCCCACGCGGCCGTCGCGGTCGGCGTCGCGGTTCCGCCCGGCGACACCCCGGTCGTACAGCCGGCGAGCAGGAGGAGGACGCAGAGGAGCGCGGCCCGGTACACGTCCGAAGTTCTCCCGGCGGCCGCATACCGCTTGCGGCCGTCCGACGGGCTTAGGGTTCCCGACGGCGAAGGGCCGGTCGGCAGAGGGAGCCCGGCCACCGCCTCGTCGGGAGTAGGACCCCGACGGCGAGGAAAGTCCCCCCACCGTCCGGGCGGGCGACCGGACGCAAGTCCGGAGCGGGAGACCGCTGGCTATGGAACAGCAACGACACGTCCCACTCGGAGCGATGAGGCGCGAGAGGTGACACCGTCACCTCCCGGCGCGACCGGGGTCACCCGGGAGCGTGCGACCCGACCCGCGAGGGAAGGAAGCTAACCCGCCGAGCGTCGATGAGTGGGGACCGATGGAACGGCGAATCCCCGCCGGTGCAAGCCCGCCGCGATTGGTAGCCCGGACGCCGCGGCGGGCGCTCAGCCGAATGCCGGGCCGAACAGAAGGGGGCTTACTCCCCTCAGCCGCTCATACTCGCGAGCCGTCGGCTCGCGCTACTCCTCGTCCCCGAACCCCACGCGCTCGGCGTCCGAGGCACACCGCTTCGCCGCCTCGTCGACGGAGAAGTCGCGCACGATCTCGCCGTCCTCCACGAGCGGGCGGAGGAGGGGCCGGCCGTCCGTCGGGCCGGGCTCGTCGGCCGGGCGGACGACGTGGTCCTCGCCCGAGCGGTACACCTGCTTCGCGCCCGAGAGCTTCCCGCGCTTGGCGGCGCTCTCGCCGTCGCGCTCCACGATGTCGAGCGCGAAGTCCACCGGCTCCGCGTTCGAGATGGCCGAGCCGACGCCGAACCCCTCCACGTCGTCGCGGAGTTCGCGCACGTCGTCGGCCCCGATGCCGCCCGAGACGAACACGCCCACGTCCTCGTGGCCGGCGTCGTCCAGCGCCCACCGCACCTCGCGGACGATGTGGCGGAAGTCGCCCCGCCGCGAGCCGGTCGTGTCGAGGCGCACGGAGTGGAGGTCCTCGACGGCCGCGGCCGCCCGGAGCGCCTCGTCCACCTCGTCGGAGTAGGTGTCCGTGAGCGCGATACGGGGCACGTCTTCGGGGCTGTGGTCGTCGAACGCGCGCCACGCGGCCTCCTGCTCGCCGCGCCCGAAGCAGATGACGAGCGCGTGTGGCATCGTGCCGCTCGGCTCCCGGCCGAGCACCTCGCCCGCGGCGACGTGCGAGAAGCCGTCCACGCCGCCGACGAGCGCCGCGCGTTCGAGCGCCGCGGCCGTCGAGGGGTGGACGTGGCGCGCGCCGAAGGAGAGGACGGACACGTCGTCGCCGGCCGCGGAGACGACCCGGCGCGCGCCGGTCGCCCAGCCGCTCGCCGAGGAGAGAAAGCCCAGAAGCGACGTTTCGAGCTCCGCGAACGCCAGATACGACCCCTCGATACGCATGACGGGGCCGCCGTCGAACAGCTGTCCCGCGCCGAGCGCGTGGACGGTCACGTCCCGGCCCTCGAAGAGGTGGGCGGCGTCCTTCACGCCCGCGAACGTCTCGAAGGAGCCGTCGGGGAACTGGTCGGCCGTCACCTCGCAGACGACGTGGGGGTCGCGGCCCGCGCCCTCCAGCGCGTCGCGGGTCCGCTCGAAGTAGGCGTCCGTCGCCCGACCGTCGCGGATGGCCTCGGGCGAGACGATGTCGAACATACCGACGACTGGGTGCGGCCGTCGAAAAAGCTACCCGTGTATCCCGTCGAGGTCGGCGACCGTCGGGCCGTTGACTATCGTCACGGTGTCGCCATCGTGGACCACGCGGAACGCGTCGGCGAACCCGCCCGAGTCGATGCGGTACGTCCCCGCCGCGACGCGCTCGGCCCCGTAGCCGCGCAGAACGCTCCGGTAGGCGTCCGCGAACTCGCGGGCGTCGGCCTCCGTGTCGAAGGCGACGCGCCAGACGTAGCCGCCCGCCCCGCCGTCGGTGTAGGGGACGACGGTGTCGCCGGCCCATCCGGCCGAGGCGGGGTCGGCGTAGTCGTACGGGTCCGCGCCGTCCGTCGCGCCGCCGGACCACAGCATCGCGTAGATGGTGGCCTCGCCGAGGGTGTCCCCGACGCGCTCGCGGTCGAAGCGGTCCCACTCGCCGTCGGAGCGGTCCCGCACCCGGACCTCGACGGGCGCGTCGTCCGGGTAGCGCTCGGGGTGAATCACCTGCTCCGTCGATTCGGGGAAGCGGTCGTAGGCGTCGTTCACGGCGTCCCAGCCGCCGCGCTCGCGCAGGGACTCGACGAACGCCGGCCCCTCGGCGTAGGGCGCGTACACGGCGAGGAAGACGCCGAAGTCGAAGTCCGCGGCGCCGCCCCCGCCGCTCTCGGGCGGGGCCAGACAGTCCCACTCCGACGCACACCGCTCATCGTACAGCGCCTCCACGAGGTTCGCGTCGCCCTCCGTGAGCCCCCGCACGGCGAGGCCGGCGTCGCGGGTCGCCCCGCCGCCGAAGGAGAGCTGTCGGTCCTGTATCGCGTGGACGAGTTCGTGCGCCAGCGTCCGGGTGTCTACCGTCGGCGTCTCGGTGTCGGAGACGAGGACTATCTCGTCGCGCGACGGCGAGTAGTAGCCCGCGACCGACGAGCCGTAGACGGCGTCGAACGCCTCGTCGACGGTGCGGTCCTCCCCGACGAGCAGCGGGGCCTCCCACACCTGCTCGCGCCACGCGGCCTCGGCCGGTTCGAGGGTCGCGTCGCTCCGGTTCGCGCGGTACTGCTCGCGGGTGACGACACGCACCGGGACGCGTTCCGTGAACTCCACGTCGCGTATCACCTCGACGCGGGCCATCGTCCGGGCGACGACGGCCTCCCGCTCCGACCCGTTCAGCCCGTCCGCCGTCGTGACGTTCAGTTCGGAGTCGTACCAGTAGCCGTTCTCGTACCCTACCCGGTCGTCGTCGGGCGCGCCCCCGGCCCCGAGCAGGCCGGCACAGCCGGCGGTCACGACGAGCAGGAGGCAGACGAGGGCGGGGAGCGCGCGGCTCACGCGGCCACCCCCTCGCGGGCGTGGACCGCCGAGAGGTCGCCGAGCGCGGGCGCGTTCACTATCGTCACCGCGTCGCCGTCGCGGGTGACGCGGAAGGCGTCGGCGAACGGCCCGGACTCGACGACGAACACGTCACCCGTCGGCGCGCGGGCGTTCAGCCGCAGGCGGAGCAGGCGCTCGTACCCCGCGGCGAACTCGGCGGCCTCGCTCGCGTTCGCGAAGCGGAGCCGCCACACGTAGCCGTCGGCGTCGCCGTTCCGATAGGCCCGGAAGCGGTCGGCGACCAGCCCGTCGGTGTAGCGGTCCCGGTAGTCGGTGGCGACGGCGTCGTCGCCGCGCGCGACGAGGTTGTGCCGCCAGAACGTCGCGTGGACGGTCGCGCGCCCGAGCGAGTCCGCGCCCCCGTACCGCTCCCACGTGCGCGTCGAGCGGTCGGCTATCGCGACTTCGGGAGAGGCGGCCGGGTACGCCGCCGGGTCGAGCAGTTCGCGGGTCGCGGTCGGCGGGTCGGCGTAGGCGTCGTTCACGGCGTCCCAGCCGCCGCGCTCGCGGAGCGCACCGACGAACTCCGGGCCGAGGACGTACGGCGCGCGGAAGACGAGGTAGACGCCGGGGTGGGCGACGACCGCGTCCACGTCGAGGTCCCCGCGCGGCGGGAGCGGGAGGCAGTCCCACTCCGAGCCACAGCGCGCGGCGTAGGCCCGCTGGACGGCGACGGCCTCCCCCTCCGTGAGGCCGCGCCCGGCGAGGCGGCCGTCGAGGGTCGCGCGCCGGGACACGTCCCACCCGCGGGCGTCCTGCAGGGCGTGGACGAGTTCGTGGGCGAGCGTCCGGGTGTTCACCTCGCCGACGAGGACGAGGCGGTTCTCGCCCGGCAGGTAGTAGCCGGCGACCGCGCCCCCGAACAGGTCCGAGACGACCGCTTCGCTCGCGGCGTCCTCCCCGACGAGCAGCGCCGCCTCCCAGCGCGCGTCGGCGGCGCGGTCCTCGCGGGGCGTGAACGAGAGGTTCCGGGCGCGGTACTCCTCGCGCGTCAGGGTCTCGACGGTGAGGTTCCCGTCGAACTCCGCGCCGCGGATGCGTTCGACGCGCGCGGTCGTGCGGGCGACGACGGCGGCGAGTTCGGTGTCGTTCAGCCCGTCCTCGGGGGTGACCGACAGCGTCGCGTTCGCGGCGTAGCCGTCCTCGTAGCCGATGCGGTCGGGGTCGGGCGACGGGCTCGGGGTGCCGGTGTAGCCGACGCTACAGCCGGCGAGCAGGAGACAGACCAAAAGAACGAACGGCGCGAGTCGTCGGCCGCGGGACCTCGCGGGGCCGCCGGTCGCGCCGTCGGGGGCCATCAGCCGCTGTACACGTCGTCGAGGTCGTCGGTCGTCGGCGCGTTCACGATGGTGACGGTGTCGCCCTCCACGACGAGGCGGAAGGCGTCGGCGTAGGGGCCGCTCTCGGCGACGTAGACCCCGTCGGCGCGCTCGCTCGCGCCCCAGTGCGAGAGCAGCTGTCGGTAGCCGCTCGCGAACTCCTCGGCCTCGGCCGGGGAGTCCCAGACGGTGCGCCACACGTAGGCCCCCTCGCCGTCCTTCCGGTAGACGTGCATCCGGTCGCCGTCCCAGCCGTCGGTGTAGGCGATGTCGTACTCGAACGGGTCGCTCTGGTTCACCTGGCCGTCCTCGAGGTTGAGGAACTCGTTCGGCTCGATGACGCCGCCCTGCCGGTAGTCGTCGTACAGGGTGTAGGCGAACATCGCGGTCATCGCGGACTGGCCGAGGACGGCGTAGTCGTCACGCTCGGGGGGCCGGACCCGCTCCCAGCCGTTCGTCTGGGTGTCGGTCAACTGCACCTCGGTCGGGCTGTCGCGGTTCACGGCGTACAGCGGCGGCTCCATCACCTGCTCGGTGGACTCGGGGAGCCGGTCGTACATCTCGTCGATGCGGTCCCAGCCGCCGCGCTCCTGGTAGTACGCGACGAAGCCGGGGCCCGCGGCGTACGGGAAGAAGTTCATGATGTAGATGCCGAGGTGGAGGTCGCCGCCGCCCCCGCCGCCGCCGGACTGGGGCGGGGCGAGACACTCCCACCCCTCGCCGCAGTTCGCCATGTAGCGGTCCTGCACGAGGTTCGCCTCGCCCTCGATGAGGCCGTTCTGGGCGTTGCTCTCCTCGCGGGTCGAGGCCCGAATCGACGTGAGGTCGAAGTACTGGTCCTGTATCGCGTGGGTGAGCTCGTGCGACAGCGTCCCCTCGCCCGGCAGGTCCGGGGTGTCGCCGGGGTAGATGACGACGATCTCGTCGCGCGACGGCGAGAAGTAGCCCGCCACCGACGAGCCGCGGTTCGAACTCTGGACGGCCAGCGAGTCGCGGTCCTCGCCGACGAGGAACAGCGCCTCGAACTTCGCGTTGTCGAACGCGCGGAACGCGTCCGAGTAGTCCGCGCTCCCGCCCGCGGCGGAGCTGTTGCGGAACTCCTCGCGCGAGACGAGGTTCACGGGCACGTCCTCTTCGAACTCCAGTTCGCGCACGGTCTCGACGCGGGCCATCGCGCGGGCGACGACGGCCTCTATCTCCGTCTCGTTCAGCCCGTCGGAGCGGTCGAGCGTGAGGCTCTCGTTGGCCCACCGGCCGTTCTCCCACCCGAGCACGTCGGTCTCGGGGTCCGGCGGGGCGGCGGCCGCCTCGGTGGCGGTCGGCGTCGCGGTGTCCGTGTCGGTCGGCGTCGCGGAGGGCGTCGCCGTCTCCGTCGCGGTCGGGGTGCCGGTGAACCCGGCGCTACACCCCGCCAACACGACGAGGAGGGCGAGCAGCACGGCCTGTCGTGGTCGCATACTACCCTGCTAGAACGCAACACGCAAAAACCGCCCGTGTCGCTCCGCGTCGGCGGGCGGCTTTTGCCCGGCGCGGCCCACCCGCCGGTATGGCCGACACCGAGTTCGCGTTCGACTCCGAATCGACGGCCGTCGTCGTCGTGGACATGCAGAACGGCTTCTGTCACCCCGACGGGTCGCTGTACGCGCCCGGCAGCGAGGCCGCCCTCGCCCCGTGTGCCGACCTCGTCGCCCGCGCCGCGGATGCCGGCGCGCGCGTCGTGTTCACCCGCGACGTCCACCCGCCCGGACAGTTCGACGGCAACCGCTACTACGACGAGTTCGAGCGATGGGGCGAACACGTCGTCGAAGGGTCGTGGGACGCCGAACTCCACGGCGACCTCCCCGCGGAGCGCGCGGACCTCGTGGTGGAGAAGCACACGTACGACGCCTTCCACGAGACGCAACTGGACGGCTGGCTCTCCGCGCGCGGCGTGACGGACCTCCTGTTCTGTGGCACGCTCGCCAACGTCTGCGTGCTCCACACCGCCGGGAGCGCCGGCCTGCGCGACTACCGACCGGTGCTCGTCGAGGACGCGGTCGGCGCCATCGAGGACGACCACAAGGCGTACGCGCTGGACCACGCCGAGTGGCTGTTCGGCGAGCGCGCGACGCTCGCGGACGTGACCTTCGCGTGAGCCGGGAGTCCCCAGAGGGCGCGGACGGGCCGCGCCTCCGGCGTGCGACGGACGCCGACTCGGACGCGCTCGTCGCGCTCCACCGCTCGGCCATCCGGGCCGCCGGCTCCGACCCCGACGACGTGCCCGGCAACGAGGACCTCCGGGACATCGAGCGCGCGTTTCACGGCGCCGGCGGGGAGCTACTCGTCGTCGAGGACGGGAACGACCCGGTGGCGATGGGCGGTTTCAAGCCGCGCGACGGCGACACCGTCGAGGTGGTCCGGATGGCCGTCGCGGACGGCGCGCGCGGCGAGGGGTACGGCTCGCGCGTCCTCGCGGAGCTGGAGCGGCGCGCGCGGGAGGCCGGCTACGAGGGCGTCGTCCTGGAGACGACGGCCCGACAGGAGCGCGCGATGGCGTTCTACCCGCGGCGCGGCTACGAGGAGACGGGTCGCCGGACGGTCGGGGAGTACGAGGTCGTGGCGTTCGGGAAGCCGCTGTAGTCGCCGTCAGCGCACGGGCGTCACGTCGCGCCAGTTCCGCACGGCCCAGTAGCCGAGACCGGTCGAGACCATGGCCGCCGACAGCAGGTAGACGAACAGGTGGGTGGCGACGACGGACTCGGGCGCGGCGAGGGCGTGGATGACGCCCTCGGTGCCGAGACCCAGGAGGACGAAGCCGGCGACGCCGGCCACGGCGGCCCGCGCGAGGACGATGACGCCGTCCGTGCCGGGGCCGTCGCCGCCGATGAGCGCCGCGACGAAGACGGCCGCCCCCGCGAGGACGTACACCGGGAGGCGGCCGGTGACGCCCGGCGCGCCCTCCGCGAGCGCGACGACGCCGACGAACGCCGCGGTGAGCGCGGCGGTGCAGGCGACGACGGCGGGCACCGTCCGCGTGGGCAGGTCCGTGTCGAGCAGGCGTGACGTTCGCGCGGCCATCGACCGTGTGGTTCGCGCGCGTCGGCAAAAACCCCAGTCGGACGCGCGTCGGACGCTACGACCGGAACAGCCGGTACGCGCCCGTCCCGACGGCCACCGGCTCGACCTCGCCGTCCGGGGTTCTGCTCTCCAACAGCACCTCGCTCACGCCGACGGTGTTGCCCGCGCGGACCACCTCGGCCGTCGCCGTGAGGTCGCCCGTCGCCTGTTCGAGGTAGTTCACGTTGAGGTTGATGGTGGCCATCCCGTCCTCCACCACGTCGTCGAGGTGGCCGCGCAGCGCCATCCCGCCCGTGACGTCGATGAGCGTGGAGGCGACACCGCCCTGTATCGGGTGGCGGACGCCCTCCTCCGAGCCGGTCCACGGGACGTTCGTCAGCTTCGACTGGTACGGGATGGACATGACGGCCCGGCCGTAGGCGAGTTCGTCCACCTCGACGCCGAGCCACGAGAGGAACTCGTGTTGCGTGTCGATGTAGTGCTGGAGCGCGTCGCCGGCGCCGTCGGGCAGTTCGCGTCCGTCGTCGGGGTCGCTCATACCCGGGCGACGCGACCCGGGCGCTTGTACCCTACGCCGTGGCCTCGCGTTCGAGGCCGGCGACGTACGCCGCGAGGTCCGTCGTCGTGAGGATGCCGATGAGCCCCTCGTCGTCGTCCACGACCGGGAGGTGGTGGAAGCCGCCGTCGAGCATCGCGTCCGCGGCCTCCGTCACCGAGGCCTGTGCCGTCGTCGTCGTGGGGTTCTCGGTCATGTACGCCGAGACGGGCGTGCGGTCCTTCGGCTTCTGGTTCGCGACGATGCGGACGAAGTCGGTGGAGGTGAGGATGCCCCGGAGGGCGTTGTCGTCGTCCACGACGAGGACGGAGCCGACCCCGGAGTCGAGCATGAGCTGCGCGGCGTCCTCGACGAGCGTGTCGGGCGAGACGGTCAGCAGGTCGGTGGACATGAGGCGAGCGACGAAGATATCTTCCATGTTCTTTGGGTACACTCACCACCCAATAAAGCCGGCGGCTCCGTCAGTTCCCGTCGCCCGCCCCCGCACCGCCGTGTTCGGCGCTGAAACGCTCGTTCAGCGCGTCCACCGCGGCGTCGGTGTACCCCTCCGGCACGTAGACGAACGGGATGGCGCGCTCGAACTCGCGGCCCCCGTAGAGGCCGTGCTCGGCCACCGACTGCGTCCGGCCGTTGTGCGCCAGCGGGATGTCGCGAAGCTCCGCGGGCTCGTACTCCGGCACGTACGACCGCTCTATCCACACCTCGTGCTCGGGGAGACCGAACCGCTCCGCGAGCAGGCGTTCGAGCCGGGTGTCGTTGCCGACGAGCCACCGCGAGTACGCGCCCTGCTCGGCGGCGTCGGCGGCGATGACGTCGCCGTAGCCGAGCCGGTGTTTCCAGCACGACTCCGCGAAGTCGCGCGACCGGAAGCGCCGGTAGAGGTCGCGGAACGCCTCGCTCGGCGGGTCGGCGGCCGCCTCGCGGAACCGCTCGAACAGCCAGTAGTCGTCGATTCCCTCGTCGAGGACGGCGTCGGCGGTGACGAGCGGCGCGGCGCGGGCGCGCTCCAGTTCGTCCAGCAGCCGCTGGAGCAGGACGTTCGCGTACACCGACTTGTGGTGTTGGGTCACCCACTGGTACAGCGAGACGCGGCCTTCGAGGTAGTTCCCGACGGCCGACAGCGCCTGTTCGGACAGCGCCAGCCCCGCGTCGGGGTGGGCGGTGTAGGCGGCTATCATCCGCCCGGTGTCCACGTTGAGCACGTCCGCGCCGGTCATGTGGTCGTCGCGGACCATGTAGTCCAGCCGGTCCACGTCCACGGGCGAGTGAAGCACCTCCGGGCCGACGCCGTACTGCCACGACGCGCCGGCCTCGTAGGCCAGGCTCCACCCGAGCACGTAGCCGCACACCTCCGCGGGGTCCACGCCAAGCCCCTCCAGGGCGTCCCCGAACGTCGCCAGCGCGGTGACACAGGAGAGCAGTTCGTGGGGGTTCGCGCGGGCGACGGGCTTGGGCCAGCCGCCCACCGTCGGCGCGTCCACGGCCTCGAAGCGGTCCACCAGCCCCAGCGCGTCGAGCCGGCGTCTGAGCGCCGCGCCGTCGAGGTGGCGCTCGCCCAGGTGCGACAGCGGCGGGTGGCCGATGTCGTGGAGCAGACACGCACACGCGAGGGTGCGCTCTATCTCGTCGAGTTCCCCCGCGCTCGCGCCGTCGGTGAAGTACGGCTGGTCGCGGAGGCTCTCGAAGACGCGGCTCCCGAGGTGGTAGACGCCGAGCGAGTGCTCGAAGCGCGTGTGGGTCGCCCCCGGATAGACGAGGTGGGTGCCGGAGAGCTGTCGGACGTGCCGGAGCCGCTGGAACGCCGGCGTGTCCACGAGCGCCTCGACCAGCGGCTCGTCCAGTTCGATGTAGCCGTGGACGGGGTCCTTGATGCGGCGGGTACTCGTGGTCATTCTCTCACCTACCGGCGCCCGCCCGGCTGAACGTTTCGGTTCAGGCCGTCGCCTCGGGCTCGGGCAGGTCGAACGCCACGCCGGTCGCCTCCTCGGAGTACTCCCACAGCCGCCGGGCGGCGTCGCGGTCGCGCGACCGCGCCGACGAGCGCTGCTTCTCGGGCGCGCCGCGCATGTCGAACAGCCCGCCGGGGCCGATGTAGTCGCCGCCCTCGGCCTCGGGCGCGGTGGCCGCGTACAGCGTCGGGAGCGCGCCGTCCGCGGCCGACTGCGCCACCACGGCGTTGGCGGCCCGCATCACCAGTTCCATCGCGCCGTTCGTCGCCGCGCCCGACTGGAGCTCCGTCGCCGCCCACCCCGGGTGACAGGCGAGGCTCTCCACGTCGGAGCCGGCGGCGTCGAGCCGCCGGTCGAGTTCGTACGCGAACAGCAGGTTCGATAGCTTCGACTGCCCGTACGCCTCCCACCGGGCGTAGTCGCGCTCGCCGTGGAGGTCGTCGAAGTCCATCTCGCCGCCCTCGTGGGCGCGCGAGGAGACGGTGACGACCCGGTCCGTCACGCGGTCGAGCAGCAGGCCGGTGAGCGCGAAGTGGCCGAGGTGGTTCACGCCGAACTGCGTCTCGAAGCCGTCGGCCGTCTCCGAGCGCGGTATCGCCATCACGCCGGCGTTGTTGACGAGCACGTCTATCTCCCCCTCTACCCCCTCGGCGAACGCGCGCACCGAGTCGAGGTCCGCGAGGTCGAGTTCGCGCACGTCGAGGTCCGCGCCCGGCACCGTCCGGCGCACGTCGTCCGCGGCGTCCTCGCCGCGCGCGACGGAGCGACAGGCCATCACGACGTACGCGCCCGCGCGGGCGAGTTCGCGGGTCGCCTCCAGCCCGATACCGCTGTTCGCGCCCGTGACGACGACGCGCCGGCCGCTCTGGTCGGGGATGTCCGATGTGTTCCAGCTCATACTCCTCGCAGGTGCGCGATGGTGATAACGCCTCGCCGGGTGTCCGCCGGACGGGGCGGCTCGCGCACGACCGTGCGGTCGTCACGTTCGCGTATCCCGAGGCCCTGCGCTCCCGCCGGTCGCTTGCGCCTCGGACGCCATACGTGCCGGGGCGGAAAGCGTTAACCACGGGCCGCTCCCCGGCCCAGATATGAAGGTACTCGTCACGGACCCCATCGCCGAGGCCGGGCTCGACCGGCTCCGCGAGGCCGGTCACGAGGTCGTCACGGGCTACGAACTGGAGGGCGACGCGCTGTTCGACGCCGTCGCCGACGCCGGGGCGCTGGTCGTCCGCTCGGGGACGGACGTGTCCCGGGAGCTGTTCGAGGCGGCCGAGGACCTCGTCATCGTCGGCCGGGCCGGCATCGGCGTGGACAACATCGACATCGACGCCGCGACGGACCACGGCGTCGTCGTCGCCAACGCCCCGGAGGGGAACGTCCGCGCCGCCGCCGAACACACGGTCGCGATGGCCTTCGCCGCCGCGCGCTCCATCCCGCAGGCGCACGCCCGCCTCAAGGACGGCGAGTGGGCGAAGGGCGACTACCTCGGCACCGAACTCAACGGGACGACGCTCGGCATCGTCGGGCTGGGCCGCGTCGGCCAGGAGGTCGCGAAGCGGCTCGGCTCGCTCGGGATGGACCTCGTCGCGTACGACCCCTACATCTCCGAGGAGCGCGCCGACCAGCTCGGCGCGGAGCTCGCGGACCTCGACGAGGTGCTCTCGCGGGCGACGTTCCTCACCATCCACACGCCGCTGACGCCGGAGACGGAGAACCTCATCGGCGAGGCCGAACTCGCCGAGCTGGAGGACGGCTACGTCATCAACTGCGCGCGCGGCGGCATCGTGGACGAGGCGGCGCTCGCGGCGGCCGTCGAGGACGGCGTCCTCGCGGGCGCGGCGCTCGACACGTTCGCCGAGGAGCCGCTCGACCCCGACTCCCCGCTGCTCGACGTGGACGAGGTCGTCGTCACGCCCCACCTCGGGGCCTCGACCGGCGCGGCACAGGAACACGTCGCCACCTCCATCGCCGACCAGGTCCTCGCGGCGTTCGCCGGCGAGCCGGTGATGAACGCGCTCAACGCCCCGTCGATGGACGAGTCGGCGTTCCCCCGCGTCGAGCCGTACATCGACATCGCCGAGACGGCGGGCAAGATCGCCGTCCAGCTCCTCGACGGGCGCATCGAGGGCGTCGAGGTCACCTACGAGGGCGACATCGCCGACGAGGACATCGACCTCGTCACGGCGAGCGCGCTGAAGGGCGTCTTCGAGCCGCTGGAGTGGCAGGTCAACAGCGTCAACGCGCCGCGCATCGCGGAGGACCGCGGCATCGAGGTGTCGGAGACGAAGCGCCGCCAGTCCGACGACTTCCAGAGCCTCGTCACCGTCACCGTCGTCGGGAGTGAGGACTCGGTCTCCGTCTGCGGCACCCTCTTCGCCGGCGACGACCCGCGCATCGTCCGCGTGGACGGCTACCGGGTGGACGCCATCCCCGGCGGGAAGATGGTCGTCGCGCGCAACACCGACGAACCGGGCGTCATCGGCCTCATCGGCTCCGTGATGGGCGACGCCGGCATCAACATCGCGGGGATGTACAACGCCCGCGAGACCATCGGCGGCGAGGCGCTCACGGTGTACAACGTGGACGAGGAGGTGCCCGAGGACGCCCGCGCGAAACTGCTCGCGGACGACCGCGTCATCGACATCACCTACATCGAGCTGAACGGCATCGGCAACAGCCGCAGCCGCTAGCCGTCGCAATCAATCGCTCTCGCCCGTCCGCTCGCGCGCCTCGCGCCCCCCGTCTGCGGCCGCGCCGGCTTCGTCGGCCGTCGCCGCCTCCGTTCTCCCCGCCTCCGACGCCGCGAGCAGTTCCAGCGCGGCCTCGATGTCCGCCCGGACGCGCTGCTCGTCGGTCACGTCGAGGGCGTTCTCCAGCAGGCGGCGAACCGCGTCCATGCAGGGCGATAGCACTCTTCCGGGATAGTTACGACGTGCATACCGCGGCCGCAGGGGGTCCGTACCGCGGCTACAGCAGGCCGCGCAGTCGCCCGAACAGGCCGCCGCCGACGTCCTTTCCGGCGAGGTGGTCGAGGATCGCGTCCGTGTCGTTCGGCACGTCCTCCGGGTCGCGGCCCGCGGCGGCCGCGGCGTCGGGGTCCTTCAGCAGGTGGCCGGTGGTGAGACACACCACGTCCTCGCCCGTCGAGACCTCGCCCTCGGCGACGAGCTTCCGCAGGCCCGCGACCGACGCGGCCGAGGCGGGTTCGACGCCGACGCCCTCTCCCGCGAGGTCGCGCTGTGCGGCGGTTATCTCCTCGTCGCTCACCGCGACGGCCGTCCCGCCCGTCTCGCGGATACCCGGCAGCGCCTTCGGGGCGTTGACGGGGTTCCCGATGCGGATGGCGGTCGCGATGGTCTCGACCTCGTCCCAGCGGCGCGTCTCGGCGTTCCCCTCGCGGACGGCCTCGACCATCGGCGCGGCCCCCTCCGCCTGCACGCCGGTGAGCTTCGGCACGTCGCCGGGCGCGAGCGCGCCGGCGTGGACGAGTTCGCGGAAACACTTGTACAGCGCCGCGGTGTTGCCCGCGTTGCCCACCGGGAGAACGATGCGGTCCGGGAAGCGGCCCTCCTCGTCGCGGAACCGCTCCAGTATCTCCAGCCCGATGGTCTTCTGGCCCTCCAGGCGGAAGGGGTTGAGCGAGTTGAGGAGGTACGCCTCGCCGCGCGCCGCGAGGTCCTGCACGCGGTCGAGGCAGGCGTCGAAGTTGCCGTCCACCTCGAGGATGCGCGCGCCGTGGAGGCTCGCCTGCGCGATCTTCCCGGCGGCGACCTTCCCCGCCGGGAGGAGGACGAGCGTTTCGAGGTCGGCCCGCGCGCCGTAGGCGGCCAGCGCCGCGGAGGTGTTCCCCGTCGAGGCACAGGCGAGGCGGTCGACGCCGAGTTCCTCCGCCACGCGGACGCCCACGGTCATCCCCCTGTCCTTGAAGCTCCCCGTCGGGTTCATCCCCTCGTGTTTGACCCTGAGGTTCCGGACGCCGATGTCGGCCTCCAGCCGGGGGACCTCGTGCAGCGGCGTGTTCCCCTCGGGGAGGCTCACGCCCTCGTCGAAGGGGAGCGCGGCGGCGTAGCGCCACACGCCCTCGCCGGAGAAGTCGTCGAACGTCGGGTAGTCGGCGTACCGGGCCTCGAGCAGGCCGTCGCACTCGGGGCAGGTGAACACCACGTCGTCGAACGGCGGGAGGGCGTGTCCACACTCGATACAGTGGAGCCACACGTCGTCGGCCCCCTCCGGCGGTTCGGGCCGGTCGGGGAGCGTCAGGTCGGTCATTGGGGCGTGTCCGGCCGCGACCCGTATATAGCGGCCGGTCTCGTCAGTTCATGCGTACCCCTGCTGTTCGATGCAGGCCCGCATCTCCGCCTCGTCGGTGTGTTTGTGGAGCCGCGTCGGCGTGTCGCAGTAGAACGTCTCGCCGTCGTACCGCAGCGTCACCTCCCGCGTGTCGCCGAGGAACTCGGTGCGGACGACGACCCGTTCGCCCGCGCGCAGTCGCTCGATGAGTTCGTCGGGCGAGACGTCGCCGGCGTCGATGGTGACGGTCATACCGGGCGGTAGGACGCCCGGACCATGAACGCCCCGCCGGTAGTGTGCCAACACTTAACACGGTACGTGACCGAGGGACGACCGACGGACGGAGACGCATGAACCTACCCGACACGACACCGGAGCCCGAACTGCCCGCCCTCGACCGCCCCGTCGCCGGTATCCCCCTGCCGGACGGCGGCCTCGTCGTCTACGACCCGCGCCGCGCCGACGCCTGGCTCACCGCGAAGCGGCCCGCGACGCTGGAGCCGTAGCCTACGCCGCCGTCAGGTGCGCCTCGCCCCACTCGCGCATCGACTCGATGACCGGCCCGAGCGACGCGCCCCGCTCGGTCAGCGAGTAGCGCACGCGGAACGGCTTCTCGCTCACTATCTCCCGCTCCACGAGGTCGTACTCCTCTAAGCTCTCCAGCGAGTCCGACAGCACCTTCGAGGAGATGCCGTCCACGGAGCGCTTGAGGTCGTTGAACCCCTGCGGCGACTCCGACAGCCGATGGATGATGACGGGGTGCCACTTCTTGCCGAGCACCGTCGCCGTCGCGGTGATGGGGCACCACTCCTCGCCCGAACACCAGACGGCGAGCGGCTCCTCCTCCGTCTCGCTCATACCCGCGAGTTCGGCTCGCGCGACCATAAGGTCACGGCCGGACAGCGAGTTACTGTCGGTTATCGGGCCCGCCGAACTCGTCGATGCGCTCGTGGACGTACGCCGTCCACTCGTCGAGCGTCGCGTGCATCAGTTCGCGCGCCTCGGCGACGGGCGTGGCCGTGTACTGATACACGTGGCCGCCGGAGTCGAGCAGGCGGCGCTGGCGCTCCGCGAGGCCCTTCTCCCGGAGCGTCGAGAGCGAGCGGTTCACGTTCGAGCGGTCGCGGTCCAGCGACCCCGCCAGTTCGGCGACGGTGCTGCCCGGCTCCGAGAGCAGCGTCAGGTACGTCCGGACCTCGTGTTCCTGCACGCCGAAGACGCACGCGAGCACCTCCTCGAACCCCGGCTCGCCGTCGACCATCAGCTCCCGGAACCGCTCCGGGCTCGGGTCGCTTCGCATACGCGCCGTTGTGTCGCACGGAACATCAATCCCGCCGGTACCGGGGTGTTCGGTCGGTGCAAAGGGGTTCCGTTCGAGATTCCCGCGCTTTCCCCGTCGAGCGTCCCGCTCGCGCGGTCCTCTGAAAATCACACGTACGCCCCGCCCACGCCCTTGCCGACCGGCTCGCGCCGAGCCGCGAATCGGCGCGCGCCGGGACTCACATCAGGAACGTGAGCAGTCCCTTCTGCGCGTGGAGGCGGTTCTCCGCCTGGTCCCAGACGGCGGCGTTGTCGCTTTCGAGCACCGCGTCCGTCACCTCCTCGCCGCGGTGGGCGGGCAGACAGTGCATCAGCGTCCGGTCGCCGAGCAGGTCCGTCGTGACCTGGAAGCCGTCGAACGCGGCCAGCTTCTCGGCGCGCTCGTCCTCCTGGCCCATCGACACCCACACGTCGGTGTAGACCACGTCGGCGTCCGCGACGGCGGCCTCGGGGTCGTTCGTCACCGCCGGCGCGCCGCCCAGTTCCGCGGCGCGGTCGAGCGTCGCGTCGTCGGGTTCGTAGCCCGCCGGCGTGGCGACGGTGAGGTCGAGGCCCGCCATCGCCGCGCCCTTCACGAACGACTGACAGACGTTGTTGCCGTCGCCGACCCACGCGACGCTCGCGTCGAAGCCGCCGAACCGCTCGCGTATCGTGAGCAGGTCGGCGAGCGTCTGGCAGGGGTGGGCGTCGTCCGTCAGGCCGTTCACGACGGGAACGGTCGCGTACTCCGCGAGTTCGGTCACGTCCCCGTGGTCGAACATGCGGGCCATCACGCCGTCCACGTACCGCGACAGCACCCGCGCGGTGTCCTTGATGGGTTCGCCGTGGCCCAGTTGGATGTCGTTCGGGCCGAGGAACAGCGCGTGCCCGCCGAGTTGGGTCATCCCCGTCTCGAAGGAGATGCGGGTCCGCGTCGAGGGCTTCTCGAATATCATCGCCAGCGACGCGCCCCCGAGTTCGGGGTGGGGCTTCCCGCGGGCGACCCGCTCCTTCAGGTCCTCGGCGCGGGCCAGCACGTCCGCGAGGTCGTCGGTCGAGAGGTCGTCGATGTCGGTGACGTGGCGGGTCATAGCCGCTCGACCACCCCTTCGAGCACCGCGACGGCGCGGTCCAACTCCGGGAGCGACAGGCGCTCGTCCGGAGCGTGGTCGAGGTCGGAGTCGCCCGGCCCGTAGGTCGCCATCGGCACGTCCCACGCCGCGTAGACGTTCATGTCGCTCGTCCCGGTCTTGCGGAGCAGGCGCGGGTCGCCGCCCTCGTTCCGGACGGCGACGCGGAACGCCCGCGCGACCTCGCCCCGCGGCGAGACCATGACCGGCGGCACCTCGTCGTGCCAGTTCACGTGGCCCGCCTCCAGTTCGGCGTCGGCGCGCTCGCGCACGCCCTCCACGCCGAGTTCCGGGGGGACCCGCAGTTGCGCGTCGAGCGTCGCCTCGACGCTGAGGCCGTCGTCGCTCGTGCCGCCCTCGACGGCGACGGGTTTCGCCGTCACCTGCTCGAACGTCGGCTCGTAGGGGTCCGCCTCGAAGGCGTCCTCGACGCGGGCCCACCACGCCAGCGCGTCCTGTATCGCGTTCGGCTCCGGGCGGGAGGTGTGGCCCGACTCGCTGGTGGCGACGTAGCGGCCCGAGAGGATGCCCCGGTAGCCGAGCGTCACGCCGTCCCAGCCCGAGGGCTCGCCGTTCACCACGGCGTCGGGGGCCTCGCGGTCGGAAACGAGGTGACGCGCCCCCCGCGAGTCCACCTCCTCGCCGACGACGCCGGCGAAGGAGACGCCGGTCCGGACCGCGGCGACGGCCATCGCCGCCAGCGGCCCGGTCGCGTCGACGCTCCCGCGGCCCCACAGCACCGGGGGCTCGTACTCCTCGTCCGTCCCCTCGACCCGGACCGGGATGTCGCCCGGCACGGTGTCGACGTGGGAGGTGAGGAGCACCGAGTCGTCCGCGGGCGCGCGGACGTTGCCGACCTCGTCGAGCCACGCCTCGCGGCCGTGGGCCTCGAAGAAGGCGACCAGCCGTTCGGCGGCCTCGCGCTCCTCGCCCGTCGGCGAGGGTATCGAGACGAGGTCGCGGAGCAGTTCGCGCGCCTCCGTGTCGCCGCCCGACAGCGCCGCGTCGGCGCTCATCCCGTCACCTCCGCGAGCGCCTCGACGACGGCGTCGCAGTGTTCCTCCTCGGCGACGAGCGGCGGCAGGAGCCTGAGCACCGTCCGCCCGGCCGGGAGCGCGAGCACCTGATGGTTCAGGGCGAGGTCGCGGAGGAGCCGATTGGCCCCCCGTTTCACCTCGACGCCGACCATCAGCCCGGCGCCACGCACGTCGCGCACGTCGTCGCCGAGTTCCGTCTCGATGCGCTCGCGCAGGTACGCCCCCGTCTCGGCGGCGTGGTCGGCGAGCGACTCGGACTCGATGACGTCGAGCGTCGCGCCCGCCGCGGCCGAGACGACGGGGTTCCCGGAGAACGTCGAGCCGTGGCTCGCCGCGCCGTCCGCGACCCAGTCGCGCACGAGGGTCGCGCCGAGCGGCAGCCCCGACGCGATGCCCTTCGCGGAGGTGACCACGTCGGGGACCACGTCGTGGCTCTCGCAGGCCCACATCGTCCCGGTGCGCCCGAGGCCGGTCTGTATCTCGTCCATTATCAGGGCCGCGCCGTGCTGGGCCGTGTGGACCCGCGCGGCGCGCAGGTACTCCGTCGAGGCGGGGTTGATGCCCCCCTCGCCCTGCAGCGGCTCCATGATGACGCCGGCCGTCTCGTCGTCCACCGCCTCGGCCAGCGCCTCCGCGTCGCCGTAGGGAACGAACTCCACGTCCCCGATGAGCGGCTCGTACGGGGCCTTGTACTCGTCCTTCCAGGTCGTGGCGAGCGCGCCCATCGTCCGCCCGTGGAAGCCGCGCGTGGTGGCGACGAGCTTCGAGCGCCCGGTCGCGGAGCGCGCGAACTTCAGCGCCGCCTCGTTCGCCTCCGTCCCGGAGTTACAGAGCCAGACGTTGTCCACGTCGCCCGGTCCCAGCTCCGAGAGCTGTTCGTACAGCGCGGTCCGCGCGGCCGCCGGGTAGGACGCCTGCACGTAGAACAGGTCCTCCGCCTGCTCGACGGTCGCCTCGACCACGTCCGGGTGGGAGTGGCCCACCGGGACGCAGGCGTAGGAGGCTCCGAAGTCGAGGTACTCCGTCCCGTCCTCGGCGCTCAGGTACATCCCCTCGCCCGACGCCATGGGGATGGGCTTCTCGGAGAAGACGAACGAACTCATGCTATCGCCCCCGGCAGGACGTGCGTCCCGCCGCCGTCGAGCGCCGCGACGATGGGCGAGTCGGCGTTCGCCGACGCGACGACGGCCTCCGTCGCCCCGGCTTCGAGCGCCTCGGTCACGGCCATCACCTTCCGCGTCATGAACCCTTCCGCGGCCTCGGTGAGCGCCTCGTACTCCTCGGGCGTCGCCACCGACGCGATGCGCGTCGCGGGGTCGTCCGGGTCGGCGTACACGCCCTCAACGTCCGTCAGGACGACGAGCGTCGCCCCGAGCGCGCCCGCCACGGCGGCGGCCGCGCGGTCGGCGTCCGTGTTCACCGCGACCCCGTCGTCGGCCAGCATCGGCGGGGACGCGACCGGGGTGTGTCCGGCCGCGAGCAGCGTCTCCAGCAGGTCGGCGTTCACCGACTCGATGGTGCCCGAGTGGTCCCCTCTCCGAATCTTGCGTTTGCCGTCCTCCACGACCCGGACCGCGGACTTGCGCGCCCCGGTCAGGAGCCCGCCGTCCACGCCCGAGAGGCCGACGGCGTCCACGCCCGCCTCGCGCAGGCCGGTCACGAGGTCCGTGTTGACGAGCCCCGGCAGCGCCATCTTGAACACGTCCATCGTCCCCTCGTCGGTGAAGCGCCCGACGACGCCCGAGGGCGTCTCCACGTACTCGGGCTCCCTCCCCATCGCTTCGAGGGTGTCGTCCACCGCCGTCGAGCCGCCGTGGACGACGACGCAGTCCTCGTCCAGGTCGGCGATGTCGGCGAGCGCGCCGGCCGGGTCCACCGCCCGCGCGCCGCCGATCTTGACGACGACGGTCATTCGCTTCCCTCCACGGCCGTACTCGTCGTCGTATGGAAATCGTCGGTCGTCATGGTATGAAAAACCGCACGCACGCTACGGCGCTCCCACCGGGTGGAGGCCGGTGAACTCCAGCCCCGCCGTCTCCTCGATGCCGAGCGCGATGTTGGCGGCGTGGACCGCCTGCCCGGCGGAGCCCTTCATCATGTTGTCTATCGCGGAGAAGACGACGACGCGGCGGTTCGACCGGTCGAGTTCGAAGCCGACCTCCGCGACGTTCGACCCGGCGACGGCCTTCGGCTCGGGGTAGCGGTAGACGCCGCCCCCGCCCGAGGCCATGCGGACGAACGGTTCGTCCTCGTAGCTTCCGCGGTAGGCGCCCCAGAGGTCGCCCTTCGAGACGGGGCCGTCCGGGAAGACGTGACACGTCGCGCTCGCGCCGCGTATCATGTCCACCGCGTGAACCGTGAACGCCACGTCGATGCCGAGGTATTCGGCTATCTCGGCCTCGTGGCGGTGGCCCGTCGGGGCGTACGGCCGGACGACGCCCGACCGCTCCGCGTGGGAGGCGGCCCGCCCGCCGCCCGCGCCGCCCTCCGAGGAGCCGACCTTCACGTCCACGACGACGCGCTCGTCGCCGTCGAGGATTCCGTTCTCGAACAGCGGGAGCAGCCCCATGATGGAGGCCGTCGCGTTACAGCCCCCCGCCGCGACGAGGTCCGCGCCGGGGAGGTTCTCGCGGTTGAGTTCCGGGAGCGCGTACTCCGCCTCGTCGAGCAGCTCCGGGCGGGCGTGGCCGTCGTAGTACTCGTCGTACGGCTCGACCGAGGGGAGCCGGAAGTCCGCCGAGAGGTCCACGACGAGGTCCGCGGCGTCGCGGAAGCCGTCGATGTGCTCCATCGAGACGCCGTGGGGGGTCGCGGCGAACAGCACGTCCACGGACTCGAGGTCGGACGGCTCCGAGAAGCGCACGTCGAGGTGCCGGAGGTTCGGGTGCGCGTGGCCGACCGTCTTGTTCGCGTACTCGCGCGAGGTCGCCTGCGCGAGTTCGAACTCCGGGTGGGTGTCGATGAGCCGGCACAGTTCCCCGCCCGTGAAGCCGGACGCGCCGACGACGCTCGCCCTCATACGACGGCCTCCCGGACGCCGCGCTCGGCGCGCGCCTCCAGCCAGTCGACGACCGTCGCGGGCACGTCGACCTCGGCGACCTCGTTCAGCGCCTTGAACTCGACCGTGTGGTTCACCTCGTGGACGGTGTAGGAGTCGCCCGTCTCCATCAGGTCGACGCCGAGGAGGCCGCCGCCGACGGCGTCGCTCGCCGTCTCGACCAGGTCGCGCATCTCGTCGTCCACCTCGATGTGCTCCGTCTCCGCGCCCTTCGCGGCGTTCGTGAGCCAGTGGTCCGACGAGCGGGCCATCGCCGCGACGGGTTCGCCGTCCGTGGCGAGAACGCGGATGTCCCGACCCGGCTTCTCGACGAACTCCTGGACGTAGAACACCTTGTGCTCGTAGTGGCCGAGCGTCTCCTTGTGTTCGAGGATGGCCTCGGCCGCGTTGCGGGAGTCTATCTTCGCCATCAGCCGGCCCCACGAGCCGACGACGGGCTTGAGCACGCAGGGGTAGCCGAACCCCTCGATGGCCTCCATCGCCGCCTCCTTCGTGAACGCCACCTCCGTCGCGGGGGTGGGGACGCCCGCCTCCGCGAGGACGAGGCTGTTGCGCGCCTTGTCGGCACACACCGCCGCCGTCTCCGGGTGGTTGACCACCGGCACGTCGTAGTGGGCCGCGAACCGGGTCACGTACCGCGACCGCGAGGTCGCGAGACAGCGGTCCACGACGAGGTCGAGGTCCGCGAAGTCCGCCGGCGGCTCCCCGAGGCCGAACCGCTGTTTCCGTACGTCGATCTTCGTCACCTCGTGACCGCGCTCGCGCAGCTCCGAGAGCAGGAGCTTCTCGTCCCGGCGGATGCGCGAGTAGAGCATTCCGATTCGCATTGGCCCGTCGGGGGTTACTCGCCCCAGTCCTCCTCCAGTTCGGGCGCGGCGTCGAGCTCGACGGGGTCGGTCGCGAGCACTTCCAGTTCCGCGCCACAGGTGGCACAGTCCACGATCTCTCCGACTTCCAGGTCGTCGTGCAGGGACACGTCGGCCCCGCACTCGATGCATTCTGCCATCGTCACACTATCCCGTCCTCACCCCCTTAAGCGCATCGGACGTGTCAAGTAAAAATAACGACTCAGCGCCGCCGCTATCGGTTCGGAACGGCGTTCCGGCCCGGTTCCCGACTCGTGTATCAGGATGTTGTTATTCGTTCCCGGCCGGGGCCGGCGGTCGCGCGAGGGGCCGCGGCGTCGGCCGGCCGCGTCCCACGGGGGTGCGCGGCTCACACATACGCGTCCACCTCGGTTTCCAGCGCCGATTCGGCGTCGGCGAGCGCCTCGCGGCGCGCCCCGACCGCCGTCTCCGCCTCCGCGATGTCGCCCGCGGCGCGGTCGAGCGCGCCCTCGACGGCGGCGGGCGCGGGCCCGCCGTGCGAGTCGCGGGCCGCGACGCTCTCCGCGGGGTCGAGCGCCGCTTCCAGGGCCGCGTGCTCGACGTACGCGTCGAGGTCCACCCCGGCGTCCTCGGCCGCGGCCTCCACGGCGGCGAGTTCGTCGCCCCCGTCGAGGCGCTCCGCCGCACCGGCCACGATCTCGTGGGCCGTCCGGAACGGCATCCCGCCCGCGGCGAGCAGGTCCGCGACGCCCGTCGCCGTCGAGAAGCCCTCGCCCGCGGCGTCGGCCAGCGCCGCCCCGTTCCAGTCGGCGGTGGCGACCGCGCCGCCCGCCACCTCCGTCGCGTCGGCCACGGCGTCCACGGCGTCGAACGCGTGGCCGTGGGCGCGCTGGAGGTCGCGGTTGTACGCGCGCGGTAGCCCCTTCAGCGTCGTCAGGACGCCGTTCAGGCCCGCGCTCGCATCGCCCGCGACCGCGCGGACGAGTTCGAGCGTGTCCGGGTTCTTCTTCTGGGGCATGATGGAGGAGGTGGAGGCGTAGTCGTCGTCCAGGTCCACGTACCCCTTGTTGGCGAAGACGACGAGGTCCTCGGCCAGCCCCGAGAGCGTCGTCGCGAGCGCCGCGGCCGCCGCGGCCGTCTCCGTCAGGAAGTCGCGGGCCGAGGAGGCGTCCATCGAGTTCTCGACGACCCCGTCGAAGCCGAGCAGGTCGGCGACGCGCTCGCGGTCCACGTCGAACGTCGTCCCGGCGAACGCCGCCGCGCCCAGCGGCGAGCGGTTCGTCCGGTCGTACGCCGCGAGCAGGCGCTCCGTGTCGCGGGCCAGCGCCGACTCGTACGACAGCAGGTAGTGCGCCACCGTCGTCGGCTGTGCCGGCTGGAGGTGGGTGAAGCCGGGCATCACCGTCGTCGTGTGCGACTCCGCGACGGCACACAGCGTCTCGCGGACGCCGACGACCGTCCCCGCGAGCGCGAGCGCGTCGGCGCGCAGGCGGTGGCGCAGACAGGTCGCCACCTCGTCGTTGCGCGAGCGCGCGGTGTGCATCTTCCCGCCGACGGGACCGATACGGTCGATGACGGCCGTCTCGATGGCGGCGTGGACGTCCTCGCCGTCGGGGAGCGCGCCGTGGCCGGCGGCCTCCACCTCGCCCAGCGCTGCGAGTATCTCGCCGGCCTCGTCGTCGCCGACGATGCCCTGTTCCGCGAGCATCACGACGTGCGCGCGGTCGACCTGCAGGTCCGCGCGGAAGATGCGCTCGTCGGCGTCGAGCGACGAGAGGAACCCGCGGGCGGGGCCGCCGCTGAACCGCTCCCGGCGCACCACGTCCCCGGACCTCTCGTCGTCGCTCATTCCTCTAGCTCGCTAACCGTCTCGTCGATGTCGGTCCCGGACAGCGGCGACTCGCCGTCGAGCGTCGGCTTTGAGGGCTCACCGCCGTCGGCGGCCGTCTTCCCCGCGGCGACGTTCGCGGCCTCGATGGTCCTGTTGGCGAGGCGCTCCTGGAAGCCGTGGTACTTGGCGACGCCCGTCGCGTCGGCCTGCTCGATGCCGCCGGTCACGTCCTCGGTGTTGAACGAGGCGGCCTCCGCCGAGTAGACGGCGTACGGCGACTCGCGTCCGACGACGCGCGCCTGCCCGCCCTCGAAGCGGACCGTGACGGTGCCGGTGACGCGCTCGTTCGTCGTCGCGATGAAGGCGTCGAGCGCCTTCACGAGCGGGCCGTCAACGAGGCCCTGATACCCCTTCTCCGCCCACTCGTTGTCCACCTGCGTCTTGAACGACCGCTCCTCCTTCGTGAGCACGAGGTCCTCGAGCCCCTTGTGGGCGCTCAGGAGGGTCGTGGCGGCCGGGTGCTCGTAGTTCTCGCGCACCTTCAGCCCGAGCATGCGGTCCTCCATCGCGTCCGTGCGCCCCACGCCGTAGCTCCCGGCGAGGTCGTTCAGCTCCCCGATGAGTTCCACGGCGCCGAGTTCTTCGCCGTTCAGCGCGACGGGGTACCCCTCCTCGAACGTCAGGGTTATCTCCTCCGTCTCGCCCGTCGGCGCGCTCGTCCACTCGTATATCTCCTCGCCGGGGACGTACGACGGCTCCTCCAGTTCCTTCCCCTCGACGGAGCGCGACCAGAGGTTCGTGTCGATGGACCAGTCGCCGCCCGACCCGCCCTCCACGGGCAGGTCGCGCTCGGCGGCGTACTGCTTCTCCCACTCGCGCGTGAGGCCGAGTTCGCGCACCGGCGCGATGACCTCGAGGTCGGAGTCGCGCCAGACGGCCTCGAAGCGCAGTTGGTCGTTCCCCTTCCCGGTACAGCCGTGGGCGATGCCGGTACAGCCGGCCTCCTCGGCGACGCTCAGGATGGCCGACGCGATGACCGGGCGCGCCAGCGCCGTCCCGAGCGGGTAGCTCTGATACGTCGCGTTCGCGCGCACGGCGTCGAGACACAGCGAGGCGAACTCCGCCTTCGCGTCCACGACGTGCATCTCCAGCCCGAGCGCCTCGGCCGTCTCCTCGGCCTCGGCGAACTCCTCTTCGGGCTGGCCGACGTCGACCGTCACGGCCACGACCTCGTCGTAGCCGTACTCCTCTTTCAGCAGCGGTACGCAGACCGTCGTATCGAGCCCGCCCGAGAAGGCGAGCGCGACTTTCTCCGTCATGTGTTGTGTGGTGTGTGGCTACCGCCGACCGGGCGGTGTCGTCGAAAGCGGGGCGACCGTCGTGGGGAGAAATGTGATTACGGGCTCAGAGGCCCGGTCGCGGTCGCACGGAGAAAGCGCGGCCGCCGCTGGCGGCGAGCGTGCCACGGACAGCGGCAGTGGTCGTCATCTACTCCACCGTAGCCACCTCGCGCTATTAAACGCTTGCGCACCCGCAACCCTCGCCGACCGTGATAACACGCCACGTGTCGGCCGTACCGCTTATGCCGCCGCCGCGAGCAGGCGGGCCCATGGTAGAAGCCGACGACCTGCTGAAGCTCGTGCTCGTGCTCGTGGTCATCTGGATCGGGCTGGAGGTGCTCGACGCGGTCGTCGACCTCGCGCTCGGGGCGTTCGACTCCATCATCGGGCTGGTGCTCGTGATACTCATCATCCTGTTCCTCCTCGACAGGATTTAGACGCCGACCGCCTTTCTCCGACCGTGTACAGCGTGAACGTCCCCGTCCCCGGGGAGGTGGTCCGGCTCGCCCGCGGCCTCGCGAGCGAGTGTCTCACCGCCACCCCCCGCCGGGGCCACAGCCTCGTCGCCAAGCGCCTCCCCGACGAGCGCTACGAGTCGATGGCCCGGCGCGCCCGCGAGGCCCTCGACGGAACGCCCCCCTTCGCCGCGCGCGTGACCGAGGTGGACCTGTTCCGACAGCCGCCGACGGGCAAGGCCCCCGTCGCCTACCTCGCCGTCGAGTCGCCGGAACTCCTGCGCGTCCACGAGGCCCTCTGTGAGGTGTTCGACCCCGTCCCCGGCTTCGAGGGCGACGAGTACGACCCGCACGTGACTATCTGCCGCGGCGGCGACGCCGCCGACCTGCTCGGACGGGGGATAGAGCCGTTCGAGTGGACGGTCGAGCGGCTGGCGTTCTGGCATCCCGGCCGGGAACTCGAAGTGGAGTCGGTCTCCCTGCCGGCGTGATTCTTCCACGTTCAGGGGGCGTAATTAATACTGTGGAGCGCGATACTCCGGTGTGTATCCGCCCTCACACCTCGGCCGCGAGGCCCGTCCGTGACCGACGACTGCCCGCACTGCGGGTCGTCGCGCGCGGTGTCGACCCCGTACGCCGGCCCCGACTCGCCGTACTACTGTCCGGACTGCGACTCGGCGTTCACCTGACCGGGGGCGCCCCGACCGCTACGGCGTCGGCGGGTCGCCGTCCCACGCGTCCATGTCGGCGTAGAAGTTCAACATCGCGTACTTCAGCTTCCCGGGGTCGATGTCGATGTGCTCGGCCCGCTCCTCCTCCGGGAACGACCCGAACACGGAGTAGTCCCCGAGTTCGCGCGCGTTACGCTGCGTGTACCGCTCGTCGAGGAGGATTCGAACGCCGAAGTCCTCCGGCGACCGGACCACGCGCCCGAGCGCCTGCCGGGTCTTCCGCACGGTGGGAACCTCGACGGCGTACTGCCACCCGGCGTCCTCGTCGCCGCCGAACGCGGTGGCGTAGGCGCGCTGGACCGCCTCCGTGCGGTCGTCCAGATGGGGATACGGAACGCCAACGACGACGACGGTGCGCGCGTCGTCGCCGTCGTAGCTCACCCCCTCGGCGAGGGTACCCCACAGCGAGGTGAACAGCACGCCGTCGTCGTCCGCGACGAACTCCTCCTTCAGCTCCTGTGCCCGGACGCCCGGCCGGTCGAGGTACGGCGTCGCCGACCCCTCGACGCGGTGGTAGTACCGCTCCGCCTCCGCGTAGGAGGGGAAGAAGACGAGCGTGTTGCCGGGGGTGAACTCGACGGCGTCCGACAGCATCTCCGTCACCGTCTCCTGCGTGCCGGGGTCGTCGCGGGTGCTGGCGAACAGCGCCGGGATATCGACGGCGTACGTTCGCCGGCGCGACTCGGGGAACTGCTCGCCGTACGCCATCGTCAGCGGCTCGTCGTCGCCGCCGACGCCGAGCACGTCCGACAGTACGTCGAACGGCCGGAGGGTCGCGGACATGAGCACGGAGGCGTGCAGCTCCGCGAACAGCGGCTCGGTCACGGAGCGCGGGAGACACGCGTACAGTTCCGCGCGGCCGTACACGCCCGCGTCGTCGCGGCGCACGGAGACGACGGGGTACGCCGCCGCGGCGTCGGAGCCGTCTATCCACTCGTCGATGAAGCCCGCCGCCTGCAGGACGCGACACTCCTTGCGCGTCGTCGTCTCGCCGTCCTTGTACTGCTCCTGGTAGCGGCGGTCGAGCGTCGCGCCGAGGTTCAGCGCCTCCTCCAGGTCCGCGCGGAAACCCGGCCCCTCGTAGGCGTCGAGGAAGGCGAGCGTCAGGTCGTCGCGCCCCTCCTCGTTCTCGATGGCGAGGTCCTCCCAGTCGTCGCCGACGGCCTCGCGCGCCCCGATGGACAGCGCGCCGTCGTAGGTGCGTTCGAGCGCCGTCCGGTACGCGCCGACGACCCGTTCCGCCGCCTCGACGCGGTAGTCGTCCACGTCCTCCAGCTCCTCCAGCGCGCCCGTCAGCGTCGTCTCCGTGAGCTCCCGGCTGGCGTGGTCGCGGGCGGCCTCCTCGATGTTGTGCGCCTCGTCGAAGACGGCGACCACGTCCTCGGGGTCGCGGCCAACCCACCGGAAGAACTGCTCGCGTATCATCGGGTCGAGCAGGTGGTGGTAGTTACAGATGACCAGGTCCACCCCCTCCATCCCCTCCTTCAGCAGCTCGTAGCCGCAGTAGCCCGCGCGCTCGGCGTACTCGTACACGTCGTCGGGCGTCCGCACGTCGTCGTTGAGCCACGCGTAGAAGTCGTCTGTGTCCTCGGTGAGGTTCGCGTAGAAGCGCTCGCAGACGTTCGACTCCTCGCGCAGCGCCTCGACGCCCTCCTCGACCGACTCCAGTTCGTCCATCACCGACGAGCGCGCCTCCGCGGCCCGCTCGTTGCCGTCCTGCGCCGCGTCCAGCAGTTCGGCCTCGCGCTCCTCCAGTTCAGCGAGCTCCGACTCCTGTTCGACCAGCTGGCGCGTCGTGTCGCGGAGCGCCTGACACTCCTCGTAGCCCACGTCGATGTGACACATCGACCCCTTCCCGCGGAAGACGACGGTCCGGAGGGGTTGCTGGTCGGTGATGGCGCGCGCCTCCTCGATGAACTGGCGCGTCTGCTGGTGGACGTTCGTCGTGATGACGACCGTCTTGTCCTCGCGCTCGGCGTACTCCAGCGCGGGGACGAGCGACGCGAGCGTCTTCCCGGTGCCGCAGGCTCCCTCGAACAGCACGTCCCGGCCGTCGGCGAGCGCGTCGCTGATGCGCCCCATCGCCTCGCGCTGGTGCTCGTAGGGTTCCTCGTACGGGAAGTAGCGGAGGAACGACGCCGTCTCTGCCACACCGGTCGTGGGTCGTTCTCGGATAAAAAGGGTCGGGCGGCGCGGCGGAAGTGGTCCGTCGTTCCCGTTCGCGGCGAACGTTCAACCGCGGGAGCGCGACCACCCGACGGGTGACCTGACGAGCGGTCCGGGCCGGTCGAGGCGACCGTGCGAACCGCCGGCTCGGGTCTTCCGGTCCGCCCGTTCGCTACCGCTCCGGCTCGATGTATATCTTCGAGATGTCCGGCTCCGCGTCCAGCAGCTCCGCCTCGATGGCCGAGATGGTGTCGTCCATCTCCACGGTGTCGAACGCGGGGTCGAACGACACGTCCGTGGTGACGAGCACCTGCTTCGGCCCGAAGTAGACCGTCCGGAAGTCGTCGATGCCGACGACGCCCTCGTGGTTCGTGACGATGGCCCGGAGGTCGCGCTCCTCGGACGCGGGCAGCGACTCGCCTAAGAGGAGCCGCTTGTTCTCCCACGCGAGCGCGACGGCGAAGCCCATCAGCATCACGCCGATGAGCGCCGCGGAGACGGCGTCGTAGATGGGGTTGCCGGTGTACTGCGAGAGGAACACGCCGAACAGCGCGATGCCCGCGCCGCCGAGCGCGATGGCGTCCTCGGTGAGCGCCGTGAGGACGGTCACGTCCGCCGTCTTGCGGAACGCCTCGCGGAAGCCGGACCACTCGTGGTCGGCTATCTGCTTCGACATCGCGTCGTACGCCTTCTTGAACGCGTACGTCTCGAACGCGATGGCGCCGAGCAGGACGGTGTAGTTCACCCAGACGCTCGGTATCTCCGGCCCCACCGCGGGGAGGGGGACGGGCAGCGCGACGAGCCCCGTGTTCACCGGCTCCGGGTGCGTGATGGCGTGGTAGCCGTGTTTCAGCGACTCCCACCCGGCGATGCCGAACAGGAGCACGGAGACGAGAAACGAGTAGAAGAACTGCGCCTTCCCGTAGCCGAACGGGTGTTCGCGGGTCGCCGACTTCCCCCCGTAGCGGATGCCGATGAGGAGGAAGACCTGATTGCCGGTGTCGGAGACCGAGTGGTACGTCTCGGAGAGCATCGCCGGCGAGCCCGTGAGGAGATAGCCGCCGAACTTCAGCACCGCGATGGCCCCGTTGGCGACGAGCGCCGCGAGCACCACCGACTTGCTGCTTGCCATTACGCCGGCCTCTCGGCGGGACGGGAAAGCCCTTACCGTGACCGGCCGAACCGGGCGCAATGATCGTCGTCCTCTCCGACACGCACGGCCGCGAGGGGCACCGTCTCGCCGGCCGGACCCGCGAGGCGGTCCGCGAGGCCGCGTTGGTCTGCCACTGCGGCGACTTCGTCACCCCCGCCGTGCTCGACGCCTTCGAACGCACGACAGCCGACGCCGGGGCCGACTTCGCCGCCGTCTACGGGAACAACGACACGCCCGAGGTTCGCGACCGGACCGCCGACACGCGCGTCGTGGACCACGGCGGCCTCCGCCTCGCGCTCGCGCACGGCCACGAACACACGGACACGTCGCTGGCGCTGTTCGGCCGGCAGGCGAACGCGGACCTCGTCTGTGTCGGCCACAGTCACGACCCCGGCTTCGGCCGGCTCGGGTCGGTGCCCGTCCTCAACCCGGGGAGCCACGCGGAGCCGCGCTTCCACCGCGCGGCCCACGCGGAACTCGTCCCGTCGGCGAAGGTGCTCGACGGCAGGCTCGTCTCGCCGGAGGGGGACGTGTTCGAGCGGTTCGAACTGGAGCTGTGAGAACGGGTAGGGGGAGGGGGGAGGGCTGACGTGGCGGGGGGTCGGAGGGCCGATGCGTCAGCAACAGTCGCTACACCCCGTCGTTAAAAAGCCGTACCGTAGGCTCAAACGGGCGTTTCACCTAACGGACAGCGCGACGGCCGCGACGAGGACGACGAACCCGCCGAGGAAGAACAGCGCGCCCGGCGGGAGCGTTCCGACGGCGTCGCCGCCGGTCGCGACCGTCTCGACCGCCGTCCGGGTCGGCTCCGGCGTCTCGGTCGCCGCCCGCGTCGCCGTCGCCGTGGCGGTGTCGGTCACCTCGGCGATGCCGATGCCGCCGTCCGTCGCCGTGGGCGTCGTCGTCGGGGCCGCGGTGGCCGTCTCCTCGGCGGCCGTGTCCGTGACCGGCGCGCCGCCCGCGTCGCCGCCCTGCTCGATGGGCGCCCCGGAGCCCATCGACGGCAGAACGCCGCCGCCGTACAGCTGTTGGACCGCGGCGCTCCCGACGACCAGGGCGGCGACCCCGCCGAGGAAGCGCGACAGCGCCGCCCGCAACCCCGACGCCTGCTCCTCCTCGGCGGCGACGATGACGAGCGGCTGGTCGGCCGGCGCGTACACGTCCATCTCCCGGCCCTTCTCCGAGTAGGCGGTGCCGACGACCTCCACGACCCCCGCGTCGTCGAGGTTCGACAGGTGGTACTGGACGTTCTGGAGGGAACTGTCCACGCTGTCGGCGATACGCGAGGGCGGCGCGGGCTCGTCGTGGAGCGCCGCCAGGATGCGCCGCGCCGTCTTCGAGGAGAGCGCGGCGAGGAGTTCGTCGGCGTCCTCGCTGTCGACGCCGACGACCCGCGGGTCGCCGTCGGCTGAGACGTCCGGCGTGGAGGGCAGGAGACTCACGTGTTCGTATACGGAGCCCTCGTCATGAGTTTTATGCGACCGCGCCACGCCGTCACGCGCCCGTCCGACGGAGGGAAACGTCTATACGCGCGACGGGCAAGCCCGGTGCATGGTCAATACCGGTGGCGTGGACCCGGCGCTCGTCGCCATCATCGCGGTGCTCCTCCTCGTCGTGTTGGGCATCTACCTGTTCGTCCGCCGCACCCTCCTCGCCTTCACCGACGGCCTGCGCGAGGGGTCGAAGCGGGACTAGCTCGCGCGCTCCGCGGCCGTCACGGCCGCCTCGACGTCCGACCCGTCCACGTCCCAGTGCGTACAGAAGCGCACCTGGTGCTCCCCGAACTCCGAGGCGCGGACGCCCTCGTCCTCCAGTGCCGCGAGGAACTCGCTCGCCGGCCGCTCGGTGTCGGCCAGCACGATGTTCGTCTCCGGGTCGTGGACCGAGAGCCCCTCGACGCCCGACAGCCCCTCCGCGAGCAGGCGTGCGTTCGCGTGGTCCTCCTCCAGCCGCGTCCGGTTCCCGAGCGCGAGGAGGCCGGGGGCGGCTATCACCCCCGCCTGCCGCATCCCGCCGCCGAACAGCTTCCGCGCGCGGTGTGCGCGCTCGATGAACTCGGCGGGGCCGGCCAGCACGGAGCCGACGGGCGCGCCCAGCCCCTTCGAGAGGCAGAACATGACGGTGTCCACCGGGGCGACGAGGTCGCTCGCGGGGACGTCGAGCGCCGCCGCGGCGTTGAACAGCCGCGCGCCGTCGAGGTGGACGGCGACGCCGCGCTCGCGGGCCGCCTCCGCCGCCGCGGTGACGTCCTCGGGCGCGATGGCCGTCCCGCCCTTGCTGTTGTGGGTGTTCTCCAGACACAGCAGGCTCGTCCCCGGGCGATGACCGTCCGCGGCGACGTACTCCTCGCGGACCTGCGCGGCCGTAATCACGCCGCGCTCGTCGCCGTCTATCGTCCGTGCTTGCACGCCGGAGTGCTGGGCGATGCCGCCGAGTTCCCACTTGTACACGTGGCTCTCGCGCTCGCAGAGCAGTTCGTCGCCCGGCTCCGTGTGGGTGCGGATGGCGATCTGGTTCCCCATCGTCCCGGAGGGGACGTACAGCGCGTCCTCCGTGCCGACGACGTCGGCGGCGCGGGCCTCCAGTTCGTTGACGGTCGGGTCCTCGGCGTACACGTCGTCGCCCACCTCGGCGTCGCGCGCGGCGTCGCGCATCGCTTCCGACGGTCGGGTGACGGTGTCCGAGCGGAAATCGGTCATACCGGAGGGTGCGACCGCGCGGGCAAATACGCGACGGTCGGGCGGCACCGAAACCGGCTTCACCGGACGCACCGAGGCCCGGACATGGACCCACGTATCCGCGAGCACGCCGAGGTCGTCGTCAACCACTCCGTCGGGGCCGAGGCGGGCGACGACGTGGTCATCGACGCCCACCCCGTGGCCGACGACTTCGTCGTCGCGCTCCACGAGGCGCTCGCCGACGTCGGCGCGAACCCGCTCGTCGTCCGCCAGCGAACGGGCAAGCGGTTCCGCCGCGCGTACCTGCGCAACCACGACGGCGACTTCGACCTGCCGGAGCACGAGACGGCGCTGTTCGAGGCGATGGACGCCTACATCGCCGTCCGCGGCGACGAGAACGTCACCGAGGAGTCGGACATCGACGGCGACGTCCAGACGGCCTACTCGCAGGCGCGCCAGCCCCTCCTGGAGACGCGCCTCGGCAAGACCTGGTGTCTCACGCAGTACCCCGCCGCCGCCAACGCTCAGCTCGCCGAGATGTCCACCGAGGCGTACGAGAACTTCGTCTACGACGCCGTCCTGAAGGACTGGGACGCGGTGCGGGAACACCAGGCGCAGATGAAGGAGATCATGGACGACGCCGAGGAGGTCCGCATCCGGTCGGGCGAGGACACGGACCTGCGGATGAGCGTCGCCGGCAACGAGACGCTCAACGACGACGGCCACGCGAACCTCCCCGGCGGCGAGGTGTTCACCGCGCCCGTCCCCGACAGCGTCGAGGGCGAGGTGTTCTTCGACAAGCCGGTCTACCAGCGCGGGAAGGAGATAACGGGCGCCCGTCTCCGCTTCGAGGGCGGCGAGGCCGTCGAGTGGGACGCCGAGAAGAACGCCGACACCCTCGACGACATCCTCACGACCGACGAGGGCGCGCGCCGCGTCGGCGAACTCGGTATCGGGATGAACCGCGACATCGACCGCTTCACGTACAACATGCTGTTCGACGAGAAGATGGGCGACACCGTCCACCTCGCCGTGGGCCGGGCCTACGACGCCTGCGTCGGCGAGGGGAACGAACACAACGACTCCGCGGTCCACGTGGACATGATCGTCGATATGAGCGAGGACTCTGTCATCGAGGTGGACGGGGAGGTCGTCCAGCGGAACGGGACCTTCCGGTTCGAGGACGGCTTCGAAGCGTAGATGCGCGTCTGGCTCGCCGACGGCGACGACCTCAGGGGGGTGACGGGGGTTACGTCCGTCGGCCGCTCGGTCGGGAAGTACGTCGCGTGGGCCGACGGCGAGCGCGCCGCGAGCGCGCCGGAGTTCCTGCGCGCCACCGACTTCGACCCCTTCACGGTCGGTATCAGGGTCGGGCCGGTCGCCCGCGAGTCGGTCTCCGACGCCGTCGAGCGCGACCGCTCGCTCGACCTGTCGGGCGACCGCCTTACCGTGACCGACGTCGTCGCCGTCGAGCGCGCGCTCGACCGCTATCCGGACGCCTTCGAGCGGTTGTTCCCGGAGGTGTCCGCCGGCGTCGTCGTGGAGCGACGCGGCGGCGACCGGCTCGCCGTCGAGGGCGAGCTGGTCGAGGTATCGTCGGAGTAGCCCCGCGAGGGGCAGAAAGGACCACACGCCGTCGATGACGGCGCTGGGGGTGCGCTATCGTGTGTCTGAGCGCGACCGCACCCCCGCACGGCTGCTGCCGTGAGGTGTACCATGGTACGAACCGGACGGTCCCGATTCAGCCGACCACCCCGTCGTTCCCTTTCCGACCGTTCGTCGGCGTCTCCACGCCGACCGGCCGTATCTCGCACACGTTTTCGGACATTACACTCCGTTCGTCCAGGTAGATGGGGATAAAGTTTGCGTGCAATGGTCTTTCGACGGTGTATGTTGTCCATATGTCCTTATATTCGGCCCGTTCGGTGACTTTTCAGGCATATATGCGATGTAGTATCAAACAGTCGTGTGTCTCCCGACATCGGATGCCGCGTCCGTTCGATTACACCCCGGAAAACCGCGCGAGCACCGACGAACGGACGCCACGAACGGACTCGAATACCTATCGCGCTCTCCCTCGCTGTCGCTCGCCCCCGATGCTCGGAGATAGCGAGCGCGGCGGGAGTGAGCAAAGCCGCAGGCTTTGCGAACTACGCCGCACGAGGAGCGAAGCGACGAGCGCGGCGGGATTCGAACCACGGTCGGACGTGCTCGCTCCGCTGCGCGCGTCCTCCCTGATTCGAATCCCACTTGCCTCGCTCCTCCTCGCTGTCGCTCGGAGATAGCGAGCGCGGTGGGATTCGAACCCACGACCATCGGATTAGAAGTCCGACGCTCTCTCCTGGCTGAGCTACGCGCCCCGCCGCCGGGTAACGTCGGACCGATAAAAAGGGAAACGGGTTGGGGGAGAATCCGTTCGGCAGCCGTTAGCGGCCGCGGCGGCCGTTGCGGCCCCGCCCGCGGGAGGGGAACGACTCGGCGAACGCCGTCGCCGCGTCCTCGCTGCAGAAGAACGCGACGAAGCTGATTGCGTAGGGGGCCACGTACTCCGCCGTGACCTGCCCGTCCGTCGCGGTCAGCTCGGTGACGCTGAACTCCTGGCCGGCCTTCACGACCGCCCACACGGAGCAGTACTCCGTGGCGAACGTCGCGGTGGCGGGGTCGTAGGTCGCGCCCTCCTTGTTCTCGTAGGAGACGTACGCGAAGTCGCCGGCGTCGCCGTCGGGGCGGAAGCCGTCGAAGGTGACGACGCCCTCCTCGTCGTACTCGACGACGTACTCGAACTTGGCGAGCTGGCCATCGTCGTCACACGGGAGACACTCGTCACAGATCTCCGTGAGGAGCGCCTGGAGCTGCGCGCCGAGGTCCTCGGCCTCCGCGACCGCGACGAAGTCCTCGGGCGTGCTGGCGACGTTGTTCTCGAGGTAGTCGTCGAAGCCCGCCACGTTCTGGCCGATACCGACCGTGATGATGCGGACGCCGGCGTCCTTGATGGCGGTCGCGATGGCGGTCGTCTCGGCGAGTTCGCCGGCCTCGCCGGCGATACCGTTCTCGCCGCCGGTCGTGCCGCCCGTGAACTCGAAGGTGCCGTAGGGGAACGTGGTGTCGTCGGCCGGGGGAGCCGCGCCGTCACCGACGATGCCGTTCTGGTAGTTCGGGCCGCCGTCGGTCACCAGGATGATGACCTCGTTGCCGTCGCGCCCTTCCTGGTCGAGGATGGCGTCGGCGAACGCGAGCGCGCCGGGCATGTGGGTGGCGTTCTCGCCCGGCGGCGTGGCCGCGGGAACCTCGCCCTGGAGGATCCCGACGTTGGCCGCCGTCGCGAGCCGGAGGTAGTCGCCGGGCGCGTAGGCGCGGGCGTCCGGGGCGTCCCCGAACAGGACCATCCCGAGCTGGACGTCCTCGGGGACGACGCCGAAGAAGCTCTCGACGCCGCTCTGGATGTCCGGCCAGGTGCCGGCGCTCCGGATGGAGCCGGAGTAGTCCAGCGCGACGACGACGTCGAGGTCGTTACAGGTGTTGATGACGGTGTGGTCGTCGGCGGCCGCGCGCCCGACGAAGCCGGTGCCCGCGACGCCGAACGCCGAGAACGCCCCGGCGGCCGCGGCGCTCTTGAGGACTGCGCGGCGGGTCAGCGGGTAGGTGGTGGGTGTTTGGGTGGTCATTGTGTTTCACGGATTCTCGCGAATCGTAGGCGCTACTCCGCCGTTTCGGGATATAAGGCGAGTAGACCGTCCCGAGTCCGGCGGCCGGTGAACCGTCCGAACGGTCCCGCGGCGCGACGGCACGGTCACCGTACCGGCCCCGGTGTCGGACGGTTTTCGGCCCGCGACCCCCGGCAGAATACCGTGCTAGCACGTCGAACCGTTCCGGCCGCGACGGCGACCGTAGGCCGGGCTACCGGCCGGCACGGTGACCGTGTTTATATACTGGGGCTCGTGGGGCCGGCGCGAGTGCGACGGCGTGTCGCGGTCAGCCGTGGAAGCGGTACAGCGACGTGACGTACGGTAGGCGGTTGAACATCCAGAACGCGACCGGGAGCCCCACGATTGTTACCGCGAGGAAGGCCGCGAGGTTGGCCCACAGCCACGAGAGCCACCAGCCGACGAGCAGGAAGTAGGCGGCCCGCACGAGGAGGTTCGTCTGTCCGCGCCCGGAGTCGGGGGCGTCGAGGCCGCGCGGCTCCGCGAGCGACAGCGCCGTCGGCACGAGGTTGACGAGCTTGATACCCAGCGGGATGAGCAGTATCGTGGCGTTGAGCGCCCACGCGATGTTGACGACCACGGGAGTGAGCCACCAGCCGACGAGGACGAACCACAGCGCGCGGACGAGGAACGGGCGACCCATACGACGGTGAGGCCGCGCGCGGGGAAGGCCCTTGTGGCGCGGCGAGTCACAGCGCTTATCGGCCGCTCCGCGGAAGAACGGACGATGCGAGTCATCGGAACCGTCGGCCTGCCGGGCAGCGGGAAGGGGGAGTTCGCCGCGGTGGCGCGCGACCTCGGCGTTCCCGTCGTCACGATGGGCGACGTCATCCGGCGGGAGTGTCGTCGCCGCGGGCTCGACCCCGCGGACCACCACGGGGAGGTCGCGGCCGCGCTCCGCGAGGAGGACGGTCCCCTCGCGGTCGCGGAGCGCTCCATCCCGATGATACGCGAGGCGCTCGACGACGCGGACACCGTCCTCGTCGACGGTCTCCGGTCGGCGGACGAACTCGCCCGCTTCCGCGAGGCGTTCGGGGACGACTTCGTCCTCGTCGCGGTGGAGGCGCCCTTCGAGGCGCGCGCCGAGCGCATCGACGCGCGCGGCCGGGACAACAGCGCCCGCGAGACGCTGAAACAGCGCGACGAGCGGGAACTCGGCTTCGGACTGGGCGCGGCGCTCGAACGCGCCGACCGCCGGATAGAGAACGACGGCAGCCTCGACGCGTTCCGCGCCGACGTGCGGGAGGTGCTCGGATGATATACTCGGTCGACGTGGAGATACGCACGCCCGTCCGGGAGACCGAACTCCCCGACCGCGTCGAGCGCGCCGTGGCGAACGTGTTCCCCGGCGCTGACCTCGAACACGCCGACGGGGAACTCCGCGGCGAGGCCCACGGTCTGGAGGGGTTCTCGGAACTGCTCCGCGAGCAGGCCATCCTCGACACCGCCCGCGGCGCGTTCTTCGGCGGGCGGGAGGGGAACACGACGACGTTCGCGCTGAAGAAGGCCGCCGCCTTCCAGGGCGTCGTCAACTTCGCCGTCGGGTCGCCGGGAGAACTCGGCGACATCGAGGTGACCGTCGTCGTCCACGACCCGGACTTCGAGTCGTACGTCGACCACGTCGCGCCGCCGACCGAGGACGGCGAGCCCGTCACCGGGTGACACGCCGGGGGAACGGTTTCCCCGGTTCCGCCGCCCCGTCCGGCGTGCACGCCGTCCACTTCGACCTCGACGGAACGCTGATGGTCTTCGACCGTCCCTACGCCGACCTCCTCGCCGACGCCTGCGAGCGCGTGCTCGACACGCGCGACCCGGCCGTCGCCGAGGCGTACTCGACCGCCTTCTTCGAGCGGCTGCGGCCCGTCGAGCCGAATCCCTACGAGGTCGGTGCCCGGGCGGCCATCGACGCCGCGGACGCGGACGCCGACCCCGAGCGGTTCGTCGCCGCGCTCCGCGACCTCGAATACGGCGCCGCGACGGTCCGTGAGGGGATGCCGGCGCTCCTCGGCGCGCTCGCCGAGCGACCGCTCGGCGTGGTCTCGAACGGCGTCGGCGCGTGGCAACGGGGGAAGCTCGACGCCGTCGGGCTCGCGGGGCGGTTCGACTCGGTGGTCACCTCCTACGACGCCGGCGTGGCCAAGCCCGCCCCCGGCGTGTTCGCGCACGCCGCCGAGCGGCTCCCCGCGGACGACCACACGATGGTGGGTGACGACACCGAGGCCGACATCGAGGGGGCGCGGGCCGCCGGCTGGCGGGCGGTTCACGTCGAGGACGTGGCGTCGCCGGCGGACCTGCCCTAGTCCCCGAGCCCCGAGACGTTGATCGCGACCCACTCCGAGCGGTCGCGCCGGCGCGTCACCCGCACCTCCCGGACCCACTTCACCCACTGGAAGCCGCGGCGTCCGGGCGCGACCAGCCGGAGGGGGAAGCCGTGGCCGTGGCTCAGCCGCTCGCCGTCCACCGCGGTCGCGAGCAGGGCGTCGCGCGCTTCTTCGACGGGCAGGGACCACCGGTAGCCCGTCACGGAGCGGAACTGCACCCACCCCGCGTCCTCCCCCGTCCCCGCCGCGTCGAGCAGGTCCCCGACGCGCACGCCGGTCCACTCGTGGTCGGAGTACCAGCCGCTCGTACAGTCGAGCAGCGCCCGCTCGGCCGTGTCGGCCGGGAGGTCGCCGTAGCCGTACTCGGTCGCTTCGTCCACGAGGCCCGTCACCGCGAGCGTCCAGTCGTCCGCCCCGACGGGGTCGGGGTCGTCGGCCACCCACGCCGTGACCGGAAAGCGGTTCCCCTCGCCGGAGCCCTGCTCGCGAGAGCCGGTGTAGCGTCGCTCCGTGCCGAGCGCGTCGGTGACGCGGTAGGCGGCCGCGCCGACGGTGACCATCCCGGCCCACGCGAGCGCGCCCCGGCGCTCGGTCAGGTCGGCGCGCGACGGGGGCGCGAAGCGGTCGCGCAGGTGGACGACGAGGACGACGGCCGTGACGACGCCGACGGCGGCGTGGGCGACGAGCAGGGTCCACGGGCCGGGAATCGTCGCGCCGAACACCCACGCGACGCCCGACGCGAGCGCGGCGACGGCGAGCAGGGTGAGGAGGACGGAGAGCGCGACGGTGCCCGAACGCGCCCGGACGCCGGCCCGGACCCGGGCGCGGACGCGCCACAGTTTCACGCCGAGGAACCCCACGAGCGCGACGCCCGCGCCCCCGTGGACGACGAACAGCCACGCGTCCCCCGGGCGGGCGACGAGGCTCGCAAGGCCCGTCCCAACGAGGAGGGCGACCCCGACGAGCAGCGACCAGTCCACGAGGCCGCTCGGGAGCGCGCGGTCCATACCCCGCCTTCGGCCCGCGCGACCTTCAGGCTCTCCCCGGTGGGCTTCTTGTGGCGCGGGGTCGTCGCTCCCCCCATGCCAGCGCCGCTTTCCGCCGGCGACCTCGCCAGCACCGACGTCGAGACGGTCGGCCCGGCCGCGCCCCTGCGGGCCGTCGCGGAGTACCTCCACGGCACCGACGTGGGCAGCGTCGTCGTGACCGACGAGGGCGACGCGCCGGTCGGAATCGTCACCGGCCGGGACCTGAGCCGCGCCGTCGCGGCGGGGCTCGACCTCGACGCGACGCGCGTCGCCGACGCCATGACGGAGACGCTCGTCACCGTCGAGCCGACGACCACCGGGGTACAGGCCGCGGCGACGATGCGCGACCACGGCGTTCACCACCTGCTCGTGGTGGACGACGGCGGCCTCCGCGGGGTCCTGACCGCGACCGACCTCGCGTACGCGCTCCCGCACGCCGCCGAGCGCGACCGCGCGACCGACCGCCCGGACGTGGCGCGCGGCGAGTTCCGCGACATGGACGACTGGGCGTTCGTCGGGGGCGAGGAGGTGGCCGTCGGCGACGAGTTCACCTTCTCGAAGACGCTCTCCGAGGCCGACGTCGAGGCGTTCGCGGACGCGACGGGCGACACGAACCCCCTCCACCTCGACGACGCGTACGCGGGCGACACCCGCTTCGGCGGGCGCATCGTCCACGGCGTACTCACGACGGGCGTCGTCTCGGCGGCGGTCGCGCGGCTTCCGGGGATGCCCATCTACCTCGGGCAGGACTGCGACTTCACGGCGCCGGTGCGGCCGGGGACGCGCGTGACGGCGGAACTGACGGTCGCGGAGGAACTCGGGGACGCGCGCTACCGGCTGACGACGCGGGTGCGCGACGACGAGGGCGAGGTGGTCCTCGACGGGGAGGCGCGCGTGCTCATCGACGAGGAGCCCTAGCGCGGGACGGACTCGTTCTCGCCGTCGGCGGTGTTCGGCATCCGGCGCTCGCAGCGGTAGTCGAAGGTGCGCGGCGCGTTCGCCGTCGTCACCTCGCGCTCGTCCTCCCAGCGCGTCGGGTCGGGTCGTGTCTCGGTTCGCTGGCCGGGGCGGGGTCGGGTCGTCGTTGTCGTGCTCATGTGGTCTCGGGGGTGGGGGGTGTCTCGGGGTCGGTCGCCGCACGCTGCACTCGGAGGGTCAGAAGGATGCGTTGTGTACAGCGTGCATGTGTGTCTCCGCCGAGGGGCCTGTATGTAATGAATGTTCGTGTTCGTACATGGTTGTACATAGCATGGCACACCGGCGTGTCCCGACCCCGCTCAGACCGGCCCGTACAGCAGGAGGCCGACGGCGAGGCCGATGAAGCCGACCTTCAGGAGCGTGTTCACGACGACCACCTTCGAGCCGAACTCCGCGCCCCAGATGCCGTACTGGAACGGGATGGAGCGCTTGAACGTCGAGACGGCGAAGGAGACGATGCCGCCGACGAGCATCGTCGCCACCGCCTGCTCGGGCGTGAACGTGCCCGCGGGGAGCGAGGCGAGGAACAGCGCGCCGTTCGTCGTGTCGATGGCGAAGACGGCGACGACGGGCGCGGCGGCCACCGGGAGGCCGACGAGGTCCGCGAGCGGCTGTGCGCCGGCCGTCACCGCCGTCACGTCCACGTTCGCCGTCACCACCGCGACGACGGCGTAGATGACCGCGAGGCGCGGGAGGATGTCCCTCGTCTTGTCGTACCCCTGCCCCGCGGCGCGACGGAGTTTGCCGGCGAGGTCGTCGGGCCGGTCGCGGCCGACCGCCCCGCCGTCGGCCTCCACGGGCCCGGTCGCCCGGTCGCGCCCCGACAGCAGCAGCGCCCCGGCGAGGACGCCCGTCAGCGTGATGGCGAGCGCGATGGCCGCGCGCGACCCGACGTACAACAGCCCCACTTCGAGGCCGAGTATCGGTATCAGGACCGGCGCGTAGAACGTGAAGATGTGCTGGACGAAGCCGAAGAACGTGTTTATCGTCACCGCGACGAGCGTCGCGCGGTCCGAGAGGCGACCCGACTCGCGGAACTCCGCGAGCATCCCGTAGCCGGCCGTCGTGGAGGCAGCCGTCGTCACGATGGCCGTCCCCACCTCGTCCGGGAGGTTCGCCGGGCGCGTCAGGTACTTCGAGACGCGCGCGACCCGCTCGACGAGGCCGAACGAGACCAGCAGGTCCGCGAGGGTCACCCCCAGCGCGATGAACGCGGCTATCTCGACGACGCGCCGGGCCACGCCGGGCAGCACGTCGAGGACCTCCCACATACGCGGACGGAGACGGGCGAGCGACTAAACGCCTACTCGTCGCCCCGGCCGAAGTTCTTGCCCGCGCGCGTCGTCGTCTTCGCGTGCAGGCGCACCCCGGCCGCGAGCGGCACGGCGAGCAGGCTTCCGAGCAGGCCGGCCGCACCCACCCCCTGCCAGCTCAGGGTCTCCCGCGGGCCGTCGCCGACGACCACGACGCCGCGCATCCCCTGGTCGCCGTACTTCGTACACTCGTACTTCGAGAGCCCGTTCTCGCTGAACTCGACGGCGTAGCCGTACCCCTCTCCCGTGACCTGCTCGGAGCCGTAGCCGAGGTCGGGGTCGACCACGTCGTAGCGGCGCGGGCCGACCCACTCCCACTTCACCGTCGTCCCCGAGGAGACGCGGACGGCCGCCGGCTCGAAGGCGAGCGGGCCGCCGTTCCCCTCGGCGCCGACCTCGACCACGACCTCCTCCTCGCCGCGCCGGTCGACGACGCCGTCGTAGTTGTCGGTGTTCGCGAGCCAGCCGTCGAACGACCGCGGCTCGGCCGTCTCGGTCTCGGTCGCGGTGGGCGTGGGCGTCGCGCCGCCGGGCAGCGTCACCTGCGCGTCCCCGACGACGACGACCCCCTTCATCCCCATCGTCTCGTGGGGCGAACAGTAGTAGCGGGTGACGCCCGCCGACTCGAACGTGTGGGCGAACGTCGCCCCCTCGCTCCCCTGCATCGGGGACTCGAAGCTCCCGTCGTCGGCCACGACGTTGTGGCTCCCGCCGCCGCCGGTCCACTCGAAGGTGACCGTGGTACCGGGGTCGACCCGGACGACCGGCGGGCCGAAGCCGAACGCGCCGCCGTTGCCGTCCGCGCCGACGGCCACGGTCGTCTCGCTCGTCCCGGTTCTGTCGACCACGCTCCCGGCGTTGTCGACGTCCGAGAGCCAGTCCGTCAGGTCGACGCCGGACTGTGCGGCGGCCGGGCCGACGGCGAGCGTCGCGCCCGCCCCGGCCGCCATCGCCGTCATGAACCCCCTGCGCGTCGCCATCGGAATCACCCCTCGTAGCCGGCGTACTCCATCAGTTGGGCGAAGATGTCCGTGTCCATCGCCTCGCGGTAGACGATACCCGTCAACATCCCGCCGGGGTACGTGGAGCCGTTCGTGACGTGGTCCACCTTGTGACAGTGCATGAGGTAGATGCCGGGGTCCGCGTCCGCCTCGAACTCCACCGTGTACCGCTCGGCCGGCCCGATGTTCTGGGTGTCGCGGGCGTACTGGGCGGCCTCGGGCACCGGCGAGCCGTCGCGCTCCACGACCCGGAACCGGTGGTTGTGGGTGTGCATCGGGTGGGCGCGGAAGCCGGCGTTCGTCAGGTGGAGCCTGACGGTGTCGCCGCTATCGACGATGACCGGCGAGCCGTCCTCCGGGTGGAGCGTCCGCGGCGCCGACTTCCCGTTGATGGTGAACACGTCGGGCCGGCGGTTCGTGATGTCGTAGGTGGCGTCCCCGCCGGCCAACTGGCGCGAGAGCCGCGAGTCCCACTCCTTGAACGTCATGAAGTACTCCTTGTCCGCCTCCTCGTACCCCTCGGGGTCGACGCGGAGCGCCCCGTACATCCCCATCTCGATGTGTCGGGGCGTCTGGTAGTGACAGTGGTAGATGTGCGTGCCGGGCGTGTTCGCGGTGAACTGGTAGGTGTGCGTCTCGTCCGGCCCGACGGTGATGCCGGTCGAGGTCGGGACGCCGTCGTTCTCCCACGTCGTCTGCAGCCCGTGGACGTGGAACGTGTGGGGCATCTCCACGCCGGTGTTGTCGAGCGTTATCTCGAACTCCGTCCCCTCCTCGACGCGGAGGACGGGGCCGGGAACCGACGGCTCCCCGTCGTCGGCCTGCCACGCCCAGACGGTCGGGAGCCGCACCGGGCCGCCCATCGACTGACCGGGGTGGACCTCGTGTGCCGCCGCCACCGTCCGGAGCGTGACCGACCCGCCCCGCTCGTTGATGTCGACGACCTCGGGGGGACTCGTCGTCGGCAGCGACGGCTCCATCGCCGCCCGCGAGCCGCCCCGCTCCTCGACGGCGGGCTCGGTCGTGGTCGTACAGCCGGCCGCCGCGGCGACCCCCGCGGTCCCCGTCGCGGCCACGAACTCCCGTCGCGTGATACCAGTGCCGGGTGCGCCGATGTCCGGTGTCATACACGCCGTCGTATACGGGGGACACTTGTAGCCCCCAACGCCGAGTCCGCGTCGGCGGGACTGTCGTGAACATGTTCGGTCACTTGTTTATATAGGGTGTTCGCGCCGCTCCCGGCAGGGTAATGTGGCTCCCACGGCGAGGACCGGACGAGGGGGACGATGCCACGCGCACGACTCGCCGTCACGCTCCCGCCCGACGGGCCGCTCGGCCGCGTCTCTCGGGCCAGTCCGGAGGCCCGGCTCCGCGTCCGGTCCGCCGTCTCGAACGCCGACGGCGCGACGCTGCTCGCCGAGGTCACGGCCGCCGACGGCCCGGCGGTCGTCGGGGCGCTCGCCGAGACGGCCGCGGCCGCCGTCGACCCGCTCGCGCGCGACGGCGACACCGCCATCTGCCGCGTCGCGCTCGACGACCCGTCCCCGTTCGACGCGTTCGCGGCCGCCGGCACGCCGCCGGAGTTCCCGTGCACGGTCGCCGACGGGAGGCTCTCCGTCTCGGTCGTCGCGCCCCGCCCCGCGCTGTCGGCGCTCTCCGACGAACTCGACGCCGCCGGACTCGCCTTCACTGTGGAGGCGGTGACCGCGGCCACCGACCCGCTCGCCCCGCTCACGCCCCGTCAGCGGCGCGTCCTCCGGGTCGCGCGCGACCGGGGCTACTTCGAGACGCCGCGCGACTGCTCGCTCGCGGCGCTCGCCGACGACCTCGGGATGGCGAAGTCCACGTGTAGCGAGGCGCTCCGGCGCGCGCAGGCCGCCCTGCTGGACGACTACCTCGACGGGGGTGTGCCGGCGTGAGCAACCCGTTCGCGGACGAGATAGATATCGAGGCCGTGCTGAACGCGCTCGACGACCCGGCGTGCCGGGAGATAATCGCCGTCCTCGACGAGCCGCACACGGCCGACGAGGTGGCCGGCGAGTGCGACATCGCCCGCTCGACCGTCTACCGGAAACTCGACATGCTCGCCGAGGCGTCGCTCGTCGAGGAGTCGACCGAACTGCGGACGGACGGCCACCACACGACCCGCTACGTCGTCGATTTCGAGGCCGTCCACGTGCTGTTGGCCGAGAACCGCGACCTCTCCGTCGAGGTGGACCGACCGGCCGGGTCGCCCGAGGAGCGCGTCGCGAAACTGTGGCAGGAGGTGCGAGACTCGACATGACACATCCACTCGTCGTCGCGGGGCTCAAGACCGTCACCCTCGGTCTCGGAGCCGTGATAACGTACTACAGCTACAAGGCGTACCGTCGGACGGACGCGGACGCGCTGGGCGCGCTCGCGCTCGGCTTCGGCATCATCACCATGGGGTCGTTCCTCGCCGGGGCCGTCGACACCATCGGCCCGGTGGACCGACAGCTCGCCTTCGTCGTGGAGAGCGCTTTCACCGCGCTCGGCTTCGCCACCATCTTCTACGCGCTGTTCGTCGAGCAGTGAAGGTCCCCGGGCGCGTAGCCGCCCCATGGACCGCGACGACGTGCGGCTCGCGTGGGAGGGCGTCAGCGACGAGTACGCCCGCCGGCGCGACCCGACCGGCTCCGACGCCGCGCTGCTCGACGACCTGCTCGCCGAACTGCCCGCCGACCCCGACGTGCTCGACGTCGGCTGTGGCGACGGAGCGCGCACGCTCGCGAACCTCCCACCGAGGAGCGTCGGCCTCGACTTCGCCGCCCGCGCGCTCGAACTCGCCCGCGAGCGCGTCCCGGGGGCGCGGCTCGTCCGCGGCGACATGGTCGCGCTCCCCTTCGCCGACGACGCCTTCGACGCCGTAACCGCCTACCACGCCGTCTTCCACGTCCCGCGCGACGACCAGCCGGCGGTGTACCGCGAGTTCGCCCGCGTGCTCCGCCCGGGCGGTCGGGTTCTGGCGACGCTCCCCTCGGGACGGTTCGAGACCGTCCGCCGGGGGTGGATGGGCGGGGAGATGTTCTTCTCCGCGCCCGGGCGCGAGGCGACGCTCTCGCAGCTGGAACGCGCGGGCTTCACCGACTACCGAACGCTCGCGGCCGACGACCCGCTCGGGTCGAGCACGGAGTTCGTGCTGGCGACGCTCGACGGGTAGGGGGAGAGACGGATAGGGAGAGACGGGGAGAACGGGAGAAGGGGGGTTTACTCGTCCGACGAGGTCTTGATGTCCGCGCTCAGGCCCTGCGCCATCTCGATGTCCTTCGAGTTGTTGAGCGTCCACGCCGTACGCTCGGTGACGGCCTCGATGACCTCGCGGGCGCTCGGGTAGCCGTTGCCGGACTTCTTCACGCCGCCGAACGGGAGGTGGACCTCCGCGCCGATACACGGGAGGTTGCCGTACGCCAGCCCGACCTCGGCGTTGTCGCGGTAGTGGTTTATCTGCCGGTAGTTCTCCGAGATGACCGCGCCCGCGAGCCCGTAGTCGGTGTCGTTGTGGACCTCGACGGCGCGCTCGATATCGCCGTCGTACTTCAGGAGCGCGACGTGCGGGCCGAACACCTCCTCGTGGGTACACCGTAGCGGCGCGTCGGCGTCGGCCTCGTAGACGAACGGGCCGACCCAGTTGCCGTCCTCGTGGCCGTCGGGAATCTCGTCGTCGTCGAGTTCGGTGCGGTCGACGAGCACGTTCACGTCCTCCTCCTTCGCGAGGTCGTTGTACGAGCGGACCTTCTCCAGGTGTTCGGGCTCGATGAGCGGCCCCATGAACGTGGACTCGTCGAGCGGGTCGCCGACGGCCACCTCGCTCGCGATCTCGACGAACCGCTCCTTGAACTCGTCGTACACGTCGGCGTGGACGACGAGCCGCTCGGAGGAGACACAGCGCTGGCCCGTCGTCTTGAAGCTCGACATGACGGCGGCGTGGACGGCGATGTCGAGGTCCGCCTCCTCGGTGACGACGATGTTGTTCTTCCCGCCCATCTCGCAGGCGGCGAGCTTGCCGGGCTGCTGGGCGACCTTCTCCGCGACCTCGTGGCCGACCTCGGCGCTGCCCGTGAAGAGGACCGTATCGACCCGCTCGTCCTCGACTATCTCGGCGCCCACGTCGCCGAAGCCCTGTACCATGTTGAACACGCCGTCGGGGATGCCGGCGTCCTCGAACATCTCGGCGATGATCTGCCCGCACCACGGCGTCTGCTCGGCGGGCTTCCAGACGACCGTGTTCCCCTCGACCAGCGCGACGGCCATGTGCCAGAAGGGGATGGCGACCGGGAAGTTCCACGGCGTGATACAGCCGACGACGCCGCGCGGCTTCCGGCGCATGTACGCGTCCTTCGAGGGAATCTCGGAGGAGATGACGTCGCCCTTCGGGTGGCGGGCGTCGCCGGCGGCCCACTCGACCATGTGCCACGCCTCGGTCACGTCGGCCTTCCCCTCGGATATCTCCTTGCCGCACTCCTTGGTGACGACCTCGCCGAGTTCCTCGTGGCGGCTCTTCAGCTCGTAGTAGATGTCCCAGAGGTACTCCGCGCGCTGGGGGTGGCTGAGCGCCTGCCACCCCTCCTCGGCCGCGTCGGCGGCCGCGAGCGCCGCGTCGATGTCGCTCTCGGTACCCCGGCGGAAGGTGCCGAGCGTCTCGCCCGTGGCCGGGTTCGTGGAGTCGAACGTCTCCGACCCCGCGCCGTCCGTCCACTCGCCGTCGATGTAGTGCCGATAGGTGTCCGACATACCTCGGGGTGCTCTCCCGACCTTCATACCGTCTTTCCTCCCATGGTCGGTGAGAGGGCGTCACATACAAGTTCGCCAACGGTCTCTGCACCCGTATGAGTTACACCGCGAACGCCGGCACGCGGCTGACGCTGGACCTGTGGCACCCCGACTGCTGGGCCATCGGGGCCACCGAGCACGTCGACGGCGGGGTGCTCGCCCACGCGGTGTACAGTTCGCCCGAGGCCGACCGCCCCGAGTCGGTCAACGGCCTGTTCACCGCCTTCGGCGAGACGGAGGCCGAGGTCGAGCGCCTGCTCACGGAGATAGAGGCGTCGCCCCACGCCGGCGACGTCCAGGAGCTCCAACAGCGGTTCGGGCGCGCCCGCGACGCGCCGGGCAGCGTCGTCCGCGAGTTCTTCCTGGAGTACGACCCGAACGACATGGTGTGTCCGACGCTGCTCGAACACGGCTTCGTCCACAGCGCGCCCGTCCGCATCGAGAACGGCCGCGAGGAGTGGCAGGTCGTCTTCGCCGGCGACCGCTCGGAGATCGAGCCGGCGCTCGACGGGGTGCGAGCGGACGCCGGCGCGGAGGTGGAGGTGGCGGCCATCACCGCGGGCGACACCGCCCGCTCCGAGCGCGAACAGCGGCTCGACTCGCTGACGCCGAAACAGCGCGAGACGTTCGAGGCCGCCCGCGACGCCGGCTACTACCGCTGGCCCCGCGAGGCGACGACCCGCGAACTCGCCGACGAGTTCGGCGTCTCGAAGACCACTCTGCTCGAACACCTGCGGAAGGCCGAGGCGAAGCTCCTCGACCCCTGACGGTCGGCTCGGCCCCGCTCGCGGCGAATACTGCGAGTCCCCGACCATGGTCGGCGGCATATACATCCTTGGCGTGGCGAAACGTGCGACCGGATTCACTATGGGAGACGATACCAACATCCGGCGGCGCGACGTTCTGACCGCTTCGGGGGCGGGGGCGCTCGCGCTGACCGCCGGCTGTGTGACTTCGACGGACAGTACGGCGACCGAGACGGACTCGGGCGGCGACGGCAACGGCGGCGCGACTGCCACCGAGACGGACGGCGACATGAGCGGCGAGCCGTACTCCATCGGGATGGTCAACTCCCTCACGGGCTCGCTGTCGGCGTTCGGCCAGCGCAACGAGCGCGGGATGGAGCTGGCGCTGCAGTCCATCGAGGACGCCGGGAACATCCGCGGCCGCCCGCTCGACATCATCGTCGAGGACTCCGAGAGCCAGTCGCAGGCCGGCGTCTCGGCGGCCCAGAAGCTCGTCAATCAGGACGGCGTCCCGTTCCTCATCGGCGCGGTCGGCTCCGGCGTCTCGCTCGCCATCTACGAGTCGGTCATCCAGGGGACCGACGTGGTCCAGCTGAGCCAGAACTCCACGGGGACCGAACTGACCGAGTTCCCCGGCCTGCTCCGCATGTCGCCGACCGGCTCCACGCAGTCGTCGGCGCTGGCGAACATCATCGCCGACGACGGCTACGACTCCGTCGCGCTCGCGTGGGTGAACAACGACTACGGGCAGGGGCTCGCGGAGACCTTCCGCAGCGAGTGGGACGGCGACATCGCCTACGACCAGCCCCACGACCAGGGCCAGTCGTCGTACTCCTCGACGGTGTCGGCGATGGCCAACTCCGGCGCGGACGCGTGGCTGTTCATCACCTACCAGCCGGAGTTCACCTCGATGGCCCAGGAGGCGTACTCCAACGGCTACGAGGCGCAGTACTACGGCGCCGACTCCGTCGCCGGCCCGGACGTGCTCTCCTCCACGCCGGAGGGGAGCCTCGAGGGGATGAAGATAGCCACCCCCTCGGCGGCCATCGACCAGGAGAACTACCAGAACTTCGCCTCGGAGTTCGAGGACGCGTACGGCGAGGCCCCGACCTCGTGGTCGGCGTTCGCCTACGACTGCGTCATCACGGCGGCGCTGTCCATCGCGACGGCCGACGAGTTCACGGGCGCGGGCCTGCAGGCGACCGTCCGCGACGTGACCCGTCCGGAGGGCGAGGAGGTGTTCACCTTCGCCGAGGCGATGGACGTGCTCGGCGAGGACGGCTCCGCCTCCGACATCGACTACCAGGGGGTCTCGGGTCCCATCGACTTCGACGAGAACGGGGACCCGGTCGGCTTCCTCCAGATCCTCACCGTCCAGGACCACGAGTACGTCCAGACCGGCACCATCGAAGGCTAGTCGGGGATGTCCGTCCTCGAATACCTCGCGAACGGGCTGGTGTACTCCAGCATCATCGTCCTCGCGAGCATCGGCCTGTCGCTGGTGTACTCCATCGCCGACTTCGCGAACTTCGCGCACGGCGACACGATGACGGTGGGGGCGTACACCTCCCTCGTCACCTTCGGGTTCGTCGGCGCGCTCGGCGGCGAGGTGCTCGGGCTCCCGCTCGGCTTCTTCGTCGCGCTCGCGGCCGGCGTCGCCGTCGCGGCCCTCGTGGCCGTGCTCACCCACCGGCTGGTGTACGAGCCGCTGGACATCGACTCCATCGGCCTGCTCATCACCTCCATCGGGGTGGCGTTCGTCTATCGCTCGGTCATCAGGCTGGGCTTCGGCGCCCAGCCGTTCGAGTTCGACATCGAGCTCCAGCGGCCCATCGAGGCGCTGTTGCCCTACGGTATCCGGATGACCGTCCACGACGTGGCCATCGTGGCCTCCGCGGCGGTGCTCGTCGCGGGGCTCCACGCCCTGCTGCAGTACACGGACCTCGGGCGGAAGATGCGCGCCACCGCCGATAACCCGGACCTCGCGCGGGTCGCGGGCATCCGCACCAACCGCGTCGAGATATGGACGTGGATACTCGGCGCGGGGCTGGCGGGCGCCGGCGGGGCGTTCCTCGGCCTCTACAACCAGATATCGCCCCGGATGGGGTTCGACATCCTGCTGGTCGTCTTCGCCGCGGTCATCCTCGGCGGCATCGGCTCCGTCTACGGGGCGATGGCCGGCGGCTTCCTCATCGGGATGGTGAACCAGCTGATGCCGATACTGCCCGACCTCGGGGCCGAGATACCCCTCGTCCCCGACGCGTTCGGCATCCCCATCGGGAGCCAGTACGCCAACGCCGTGGCCTTCCTCATCATGGTCGCGGTGCTGCTGTTCAGGCCGTCCGGCATCGCCGGGGAGGAGGCGTCGTGAGCGTCGCCGACCGCCTGGGCGGGCGGTTCGACGGCCTCACGGCCGCCGAGCAGGGGGTGTCGGCGTTCGTCGTCGGCCTCTCCGTCCTGCTGCTGTTCGGCCTCATCACCGGGGGGCTCTCGCCGACGTACTTCCTCTACCTCGTCGGCCTCGTCGGGATGTACGTCCTGCTCTCGTTCGGGCTCAACGCCCAGTGGGGGTACACGGGGCTCATCAACTTCTCCGTCGCCGCGTTCTTCGGGCTGGGGGCGTACGGGACGGCCCTGCTCACGGCGTCGAGTTCCCCCATCGGCCTGTCGGGGTCGCTGCTCCTCGGCGTCGTGCCGCTCACGCTCGTCGGCCTGTTCGTCGCCATCGTGCTCGCGGCCGTCGTGGCCGTCGCCATCGGCGTCCCGACGCTCCGGCTCCGGGCCGACTACCTCGCCATCGCCTCGCTGGGGCTGGCCGAGGTGGTCCGCGTCCTCATCCTGAACCAACAGGACGTGACGAACGGGAGCGCGGGGCTCCGCGGCCTCCCCGGCTTCTTCGAGGGGTGGCCCCTGCTGGGGACGTTCCCCGAGACGATGCCCACGCTCCGCGTCGCGGAGCTGGAGGTGTCGATACCGGGCGTCTACTCGACGCGAATCCTCGGGTTCACGCTCGACACGCCGTTCTGGCAGGCGCTCGTGAACGTCGCGCTCGTCTTCGTCTTCGTCGCCGTGGTCTACGCCGTCCTCCGGCGCGCGCACCGCTCGCCGTGGGGGCGCGTGCTCCGCACCGTCCGCGCCGACGAGGACCTCGCGGAGGCGCTCGGCAAGGACACCTACTCGCTGAAGATGCAGTCGTTCGTGCTCGGGAGCGTCATCATGGCGCTGGCGGGCGTCTTCTACGCCCACCTGAACCTCTTCGTCAGCCCGGGCGACCTCGAACCCATCAACACGTTCTACGTGTGGATCGCGGTCATCCTCGGCGGGAGCGGCTCGAACCGCGGCGCGATGTTCGGCGGCTTCGTCGTCATCGCCATCCGCGAGGGGACGCGCTTCCTCGGCGACCTGCTCCCCGAGGCGCTTCCGTCGTTGGGTATCCCCTTTACCGACCTCGCCGTCTCGTTCCCGGAGCTGGTGGCGACGACCTACGCGACGGTCGTGAACAACTTCGCGTCCACGCGGCTGCTCGCCGTGGGGCTGCTCATCGTCCTCGTGATGCGGTTCCGCCCGCAGGGCGTCCTGCCGCCCCAGCGCGAACTCGTCTGGCCCGCCTCGGTCGCCGAGTCGTCGGGCCCCGGCGAGACGAACCCGCGCGAGACCATCGAGGACGGCGCGACCGCGGGCGCCCACGAGACCGCCGCGACCGACGCGGCGGCGGACGAGGGGTCGGCACCCGACGAGTCCGCGGACACCGCGGACGCCGACGACACCACCACCGCCGACGCCGACGACGGGGGTGAGGACCGTGAGTGAGACGAGCGGCGTCCACGACGGTCCGAACCTCGACAAGGAGGACGCCGTCCTCCGCGTCGAGGGCCTCCGCAAGACGTTCGGCGGCCTCGTCGCCACCGACGACGCCTCCTTCGCCGTGGAGCGGGGCACCATCACGGGCCTCATCGGCCCGAACGGCGCCGGCAAGTCCACCATCTTCAACCTCGTCTCCGGCTTCTACGAGCCGGACGGCGGCACGGTCACGGTCAACGGGACCGACGTGACCGGCGCGGCCCCCCACGAGGTGGCCGCCGAGGGGCTCGTCCGGACGTTCCAGACTCCCCGGAAGCTGGAGGGGATGACCGTCCGCGAGGCGATGCTCGTCGGCCCGCGGAACCAGCCCGGCGAGTCGTTCGTGAAGCTCTTCACCGACCCGGAGGGCGTCCGCGCCGCCGAGACGGCCAACATCGAGGACGCCCACGCCATGCTCGAACGGTTCGAGATCGGGCATCTGGCGACCCAGCCCGCGACCGACCTCTCGGGCGGGCAGATGAAGCTCGTGGAGCTGGCGCGCGCCATGCTCACCGAGCCGGACCTGTTGATGCTCGACGAGCCGGTCGCGGGGGTCAACCCCACGCTCGCGAACACCCTTCGCGAGCACGTCCGCCGCCTCAACGAGGAGGAGGACGTGACGCTGTGTATCATCGAACACGACATGGAGTTCATCATGAACCTCGCCGACCCCATCATCGTCCTCGACCAGGGGAGCGTCCTCGTCGAGGGCTCGCCCGATGCCGTCCGCGCCGACGACCGCGTCATCGACGCGTACCTCGGGGGTGGTGGCGCGTGAGCGACGCGGGCGACGACCCGCTGTTCGGCGAGGACGCCGCGGACGCCGCGCCCGACGATACCGTCCTCGAAGTCGACGGCGTGGACTCGGGCTACGGCGAGGTGCAGGTGCTCGACGACCTCTCGCTCACGCTCGCGCGCGACGAGATCGCCTGTCTCGTCGGGCCGAACGGCGCGGGGAAGTCCACCGTGCTCAAGACCGTCTTCGGGATGCTGACCCCGTGGACCGGGAGCGTCCGGTTCGACGGCCGCGACATCGGCGGGATGGCCCCGGAGGACATCGTCCGCGAGGGCGTCGGCTACGTCCCGCAGACGGACAACGTGTTCGGGAGCCTCTCCATCGCGGAGAACCTCCGCATGGGCGGGGTCGCGCGCGACGACGACCTCGGCCCCGTCATCGACGGCCTCTACGACCGCTTCCCGATACTGGAGGAGAAGCGCGAGGCCAAGGCCAGCACCCTCTCCGGCGGCCAGCGACAGGTGCTCGCCTTCGCCCGCGCGCTCGTGATGGAGCCCGACGTGCTCCTCATCGACGAGCCCTCGGCCGGACTGGCACCGAACACCGCCGACGAGGTGTTCGCCGACGTGCAGGCGGTCAACGACCTCGGCACCGCGATCCTGATGGTCGAACAGAACGCCAAGAAGGGCCTCGCCATCTCGGATTACGGCTACGTCCTCGACCAGGGGACCGTCGCCTACGAGGACGAGGCCGACGGCCTGCTCGACAACCCCGAGGTTTCGCGGCTCTACCTCGGCGGCTAGTCGCGGCTTCCGTTCTCCGGTTTTCCGTTTTCTCGCTTTTCGTCCGCTCCTTCCGCCGTTCCGTAACCACGGACGACACTTCCGAAGCCCTCGCTGCACGGGACTCGGTGCGAACGGCGCGCTCCTCGGGGTCGTCTCCGACGACCACCTGCGGTGCTCACCGCTTCGCGCCGTCGTCCCGACTCACGGGTCGCTTCGCTCCCCGTTCGTGTCGCGGCGCGCGCTCCCTCCGGTCGCCCGCGCCGCGCCTTGCTCGCCCTTCGAGTCCGCCGAGGACAGCACCGCAGCGAGCGACGCTCCCGGTCCGCCTCGGGGCTTTCGAGGTGTTTCCGGTGTTATACGACTCCGAGCGGTTTCGAAGCGTTCGCACCTATCCTCGTCCGACCGAAGCGTCCGAACACCACCCCTCCCACAGACACTTAGGTCGTGACACCGTATGACACGCTATGGAACCGCTCTCCATCGCGTTCGGCGTGGGGCTGTTCGTCCTGATATTCGGGGCCATCGAGTACCTCGACGACATCCTCGACCGGTTCTACCCGACGGACGAGGACCTCGACATCGAGTAGTCAGAGAACGACGCGGACAACCCCGAACAGCACGAGCACGCCGAGCACGTCGCACGTGTTCGTAACGACGGGCAGCACCACGTCGTCGGGGTCCGCGCCGAGTCGGTAGGCGGCGTACGTGGCCGCGACGCTCACCACGACGGACAGCACCGCCAGCGCCGCGCCGGAGAGCCCCGCGACGAGCACGACCGTCGAGAGCGGGAGCGCCGCCCCGCCGACGAGCGCCTGGACGCCCCACGCGCCCGCGCCGACGAGGGGGAACAGCGTGGCCGCGAGCGCGCCGGTCGCGAGCGCGTTGCCCGCGAGCGTCGGGTCCGTCGGCTCGAAGGAGAGCAGGCCCAGGTGCGTCGCGGTGGAGAGCCGCGAGGCCATGATGGAGCCGAGGTTCCCCGCCGCGCCGATGACGACGGGAACGAGCACCAACAGCGAGGGGTATCGCAGGAGGGTGGACTGGAGCGTGTCGAGCACCAGCCCCGAGCCCAGTTCCACGAGCGTCAACACGAGCAGGACGGGGAGCATGTCCGCGACGATGGCGCGGACGGTCCACCGGGCCATCTACCCACCCCCGAGCGCGAGCACCAGCCGCGCGGCGAGCAGCATCGTCGCCACGCCGACCACGTCGCCCGTCGTCGTCACCACCGGCCCGGCGAGGGTGTCGGGGTTGAGCCCGCGGCGGTAGCCGACGAACACCACGACGACGACGGCGAGGGTGAGCAGGAGCCCGGAGACCAGTCCGGCGACGAGCGCGACGCCGACGAGCGACGCGAGGCTCGCGTGGTCTCGCCCGAGGACGGCGAGCAGCGCGAACCCCGCGACCGCCGCGAAACAGCTCACGAGGACGCCGTTCGCCATCGCCGCCGCGACCGCCGCGCGCGTCCGCTCGTCCGCGAGGTCCAAGCGGGGTTCCACCAGCCCCTGATGGAGCGCGCTCGCCAACCGCGCGCCGAGCGAGCCGTACACGTTCCCCCGCGTCGCGAGCAGCGCGGGAACCAGAAGCAGCAGGCCGGGAATCGCCGACAGTTCCGCCTCCATCCCCCCGAGGACGACGCCCGCGAACAGCCCCCCGACGGCGCTTATCGCGACCACCGGCAGGGCCTCCCGGTAGGCCTCCGTCGCGGTGTCGCGAACGCTCATACGCGGGGGTCACCCGGCGACGGCAAAAGGCCGGCGGGTGTGGTCGTCGGGGCCGTCGTCGTCGCGTCCCTCCCCAGCCGGGGCTACCTGTCGCTCCCGGACGTACGATAGCTCTCGCTCTCGGTCGTGAAAACGGAAGGAAGGTCGGCCTCAGTTCGGGACGGTCGACTGCCCGATGGTGTTCGAGGAACCGCCGTTGGGCGAGGTCCAGACGACGCGGATGCTCTCGCCGCCACCAAAGACATTGTTCGAACCATCTTCAGTCGCAGTGTAGCTGCTGCCCGTCGAGATGGTGGTGTCCCAGCTACCAGGCGATAGGTTGGTATCGGGAACTGCTGTGCCATCGACTAGGATTTGAACATTGGACGAATCAACGTCTTGACCGCCGTTGTGAGTGATTGTGAACGAGTCGTCAGCGTTTGTCGAGTCATCGATAGCTCCATCGGCTCCTCCGTCGTACTGGAACTCGAAGTTCGCGTTGGGCGCGCTGGACTGGACCTGGTCGCCCAGCCCGAGCACGAACGTGCCGATGACTGCGGCCAGGATGACCGTGATGGCGACCATGAGGATGACGCCGATGACCGGCGATACCGCGTCCTCCTCCGAGAGGAGCGTCTTGATGTCTGTGTAGTTCATGATGTATGCGACACTGTCGAGGGGAGTGAGGCCCGAGTCACGGGTCGCACGACCGTTCGGCCGCCGACGTGTCTTCGTTCCTTCCTCGACGGCGGAGGGGATAACCGCATCGACGTTTCAGCCGTGTTGCACGTTCGCTCGCGACGGGGGCGGGGAACGACCGAATACGGCCGTCGTCGGGGCGGACGCGACGGACGGGGCTAAACGGCTCCTTTCGCCCGGAAACAACGGTACCGCGGGCGGGTGTGAACGGTTCGAATCAGTCGCCGAACGGTCCCATCCCGCCCATGCCGCCGCCACCGCCGCCGCCCTGCATCTTCTTCATCATCCGCTGCATGTCGCCGTCGCCCATCCCGGAGAACTGCTTCATCATCCGGGACATCATCTTGTGCTGTTCGAGCAGTTCGCGCACCTGCTCCTCGGACTTGCCGGAGCCGCGCGCGACCCGCTCGATGCGGGACTTCGAGACGGAGCGGGGGTTCGCGAGCTCGTCGTCGGTCATCGAGTCCATGATGACCTCGAAGTCGCGAAGCCGCTCCTGGGTCACGTCCATCGCGTCGTCGGGGAGCTGGTCCTTCAGCCCGCCGCCGAGGCCCGGAATCATGTCCATCACCTGCGAGAGCGGCCCCATGTTGTTCATCGCCTCCATCTGCTTGCGCATGTCGTGGAGGGTGAACTCCCCCTTCATCATCTCCTCGGGGTCCCAGTCCTCCTCGGTCTGGCCCGTCTCCTCCATCGCGCGCTCGACGCGCTCGGTGAGCTGCTTGAGGTCGCCCATCCCGAGGAGTCGGGAGATGAAGCCCGAGGGCTCGAACCGCTCGATGTCCTGGACCTCCTCGCCGGTGCCGAGGAAGGCGATGGAGGAGTCCGTCCGGTCGACGGCGGCGAGCGCGCCCCCGCCCTTCGCCGTCCCGTCGAGCTTCGTGATGACGACGCCGTCGATGCCGACGGCGCTCTCGAACTCGTCGGCCTGGTCCTTCGCGCCCTGCCCGATGGCCGCGTCGAGCACGAGCAGATTGCGGTCCGGGTCGACGACCCGCTCTATCTCCTCCAGTTCGCCGATGAGGGTGTCCTCCAGCGCGTGGCGGCCGGCCGTGTCAACGATGAGCACGTCCACGTCCGACAGCTCCTCCTTCCCCTTCCGGGCGATGTCCACGGGGTCGTCGTTGTCGGGGTCGCCGTAGAACTCCACCTCGGCGCGCTCGCACATCTGCTTCGCCTGGTCGTACGCGCCGGGGCGGAACGTGTCCGTCTGGATGACGCCCGGGCGCAGCCCCTTCTTCGAGAACCACCACGCCATCTTCGCGGCGGAGGTGGTCTTGCCCGACCCCTGCAGGCCGGCGAGCATGATGGTCTGTGATTCGAGCGGGAGGTCGGTCGATTCGCCGACCAGCCCGACGAGCTCCTCGTAGACGATGCGGAGGACGTGGTCGCGCGCGCTCGTGCCGCCCGGTGGCTCCTCGTTGAGCGCCCGCTCGCGGATGTCCTCCGAGAGGTCCATCACGAGGTCGACGGAGACGTCGGCCTGCAGCAGCGAGCGCTGTATCTCCTTGACTATCTCCTCGACGTCCTCCTCGTCGAGGCGGGACTTCCCCCGCAGCTTGTCGAGACTGCCGCGGAGGGAGCTCCCCAAGTCGTCGAGTACCATTTGCAGAACCTACGCCGCCGACGCGGTAAACGCTTTTCCGTCGGTCGTGCGCCGACGGCCCCGCCCGCGGCGTCCCCGCGGCCCCGCCGGTCGCGCCGGGGTTTATGTCCGCGGCCGCGAACCGGCGGGCGTGCCCGGCCTCGTCACCTACCTCGCGGCCGCGGTCGCGCTGATACTCGTGCCCGGCCCGGACACGGCGTTCGTCCTCGCGCAGTCGGTGGCCGCGGGCCGCGCCGCCGGCGTCCGGGCCGCGCTCGGGGTGGCCGTCGGCGTCTGTGTCCACACGGTCGCCGCCGTCGTCGGCCTCGCCGCGCTGGTGCGGGCCGCCCCGGCGCTGTCCGACGCGGCGGCGCTGGCGGCCGGTCGCGCCCGCGCCCTGTTCGAGAGCACGCGCGCCCGGCGGTGGCTCGGCGGCGTCGCCGGCGGGGCGACGCTCGCGCTCGCCGGCCTCGCCGCGCGGGAGGCCCTGTAACGCCGTCTCCGTCGGATTCATGTCGCGGCCTTCCCAGCGAACGGTATGAGCAACGACCCGGTCCGCGCGAGCGACTACCACGACCTCGCGCAGGTCGCCGGCCCGAGCGTCGCGCCCGACGGCGAGCGCGTGGCGTTCCTGCGAAAGGTACCCGAGGACGACGAGAGCTACGAGACGACCGTCTACACCGTCCCCGCCGACGGGAGCGCCGAGCCGCGGCGCTTCACCGCGAGCGAGGGGAACGACGCCGAACCGACGTGGTCGCCCGCCGGCGACCGCCTCGCGTTCGTCTCCGACCGCGGCACGGAGGGCGTCCCGCAGCTGCGCGTCGTGCCCGCCGACGGCGGCGAGTCCGAGCGCGTCACGAACGTCGTGGGCGGCGTCTCGAACGTCGCGTGGTCGCCCGACGGCACGCGCATCGCCTTCACCCAGACCGCGACCGCCGAGGAGCGCGACGCGGGACACGACCTCGACGCCGACGAGGAGTACGAGCGCGAGGAACCGGACCCCCGCGTCGAGGACCGCACCGTCTACCGGGCGTTCCGGTCGTACTTCGACGGCGGGCGCTCGCACGTGTACGTCGTCGACCTCGACACCGAGGATGTGACGCGGCTCACGGACGGCGACCGCGACTACCAGTTCCCGGCGTGGGCCGACGACGACAGCCTCTACTACGCGGTGAAGACGCCCGTCGACGACCCGGACGACTCCATCGAGTTCGACGTCGAGCGCGTCCCCGCGGACGGCGACGGCGAGGCCGAACACGTCTTTACGACGACCGACTACGGCCCGCAGGTCGAGGTGGCCGCCGACGGCCGCCTCGCGTACCCGTACACGCCCGAGGACCGCGCCTCGATGCAGCCGACCGACGTGCGCGTTCTGGACCCGGAAACGGACGAGGAGACGACGGTCACGGCCGACCTCGACCGCACGCTCCACCGCTCGCGCTCGATGGCGTGGGACGACGGCGACCTCTACTTCCTCACGCCCGACGAGGGGAACGTCGTCGTCCGGCGCGCGACGTTCGACGGCGGCGTCGAACTGGAGACGCTCGTCGGCGAGGGCGGCGCGACCGAACTCCACGCGGCCGGCGGCACCGTCGCCGTCCCGCGCTCGACGGCCGAGCACCCCGCGGACGTGTTCGCCTACGCCGACGGCGACCTGACGCGCCTCTCCGCGGTGAACGCCGACTACCTCGACTCGCACGCCTACTCGGTCCCCGAACCCGTCTCCTTCGAGAGCGACGGCCACACCGTCGAGGGGTGGGTGCTGACACCGCCGGACGCGGAGGACGGCGAGCAGTACCCGCTCGCGGTGGAGGTCCACGGCGGTCCCCACGTCACGTGGGTCGCGGGCGGCGGGATGTGGCACGAGTTCCAGACGCTCGCGGCGCGCGGCTACGTCGTCTTCTGGTCGAACCCCCGCGGCTCGCTCGGCTACGGCGAGGCGTTCGCGAAGGGCATCGCGGAGGACTGGGGCGACGTGACGATGACCGACGTGCTCAACGGCGCGGACGCGGTCGCCGCGCGCGACGACGTGGACGAGAGCCAGCAGTTCCTCACCGGCGGCTCGTTCGGCGGCTTCATGACCGGCTGGATGGTCGGCCACACCGACCGCTTCGAGGGCGCGGTCGCCCAGCGGGGCGTCTACGACCTCGCCTCCTTCTACGGCTCGACCGACGGCGCGTACAAGCTCGTCGAGGGGGACTTCGACGCCCTCCCGTGGGAGGACACGGAGTACCTCGCCGAGCAGTCGCCCGTCAACTACGTGCAGAACGTCACGACGCCGACGCTCGTGATGCACTCCGAGGAGGACTACCGCGTCCCGATGTGCAACGGCGAGATGTTCTACCGCTACCTCCGACGGGTCGGCGTCGATACCCGGCTGGTTCGCTATCCGCGCGAGGGCCACGAACTCTCGCGCGCGGGCGAGCCGGCCCACGTCGTGGACCGCATCGAGCGCATCGTCCGGTGGTTCGACGGCTACTCCGCCCACCACGACGTGCCGCGCGCGCTCGACCGCGAGCGCAACGACGGGCTGTCGGCGGGCGAGAACGACGAGGACAGCGACGAGTAGTCAGACCAGCGAGCCCTCCCGTGTCCGGCGCTCGTACCCCTGCGCGGCCCACACCTCGCGACGCAGGCCGCGCGCGGCGAGGACCCCCGGCAGGACGTTCAGGCCCACGCGGCCCTCGTACCGGGTCTCGATGTCGAGCACCGTCTCCCCGTCCTCGCGGCGGACGGCCGTGTCGTAGTACGCCTTCGGCTCTCCGTTCGCGGCATAGACGACGCGCTGTCCCTCCTCGCGGTCCTCGGCGTCCCACGACAGGGTCGCGGACCTGAGTCCGCCGAGCATCGACCACTCGTACTCGCCGCCGCGGTCGGTCGCCCGGACCTCGCCACGGCCCCAGACGAGCGCGAGCGGCGGCGAGTACGGCCCGGCGAGCGCGTCGCGGACCGCGTCCGGGTCGGCGTCGGTAACGTAGACGGCGCGGGCGGTGGGGTCGAGCACCGGGCCGACGAGCAGGGCGACGCCGACGAGGCCGACGCCGACGATGGCGAGCGCGTTCCCGACGGCTGCTGCGGCGACGACCGCCACGACGAAGGGGAGCAGGAGGGCGACCCGGAGGAGGCGGGCGCGTCGTCGGTAGCGCCCGACGACCTCGCGCACGCGCTCGCGGCGCTCGGGGGTGACTGCGGGGTTCACGTTCCTACGAGGGAACCGGCCGGAAAGAAAGTACCTAGTGGCTACCCGGTGAGCCGCTCGACTATCGTCTCGGGGTCGAACTGCTCGATGTCGTCGTACCCCTGCCCGGTGCCGAGGAAGACGATTGGCTTGCCCGTCACGCGGGCGATGGAGATGGCCGCGCCGCCCTGCGAGTCGGCGTCGGCCTTCGTGAGCACGACGCCGTCTATCTCCGCGGCGTCGTTGAACTCCTTGGCGCGCTGGGTCGCGTCCTGTCCGGCGACGGCCTCGTCCACGAACAGGGTCATGTCCGGGCCGACGACGCGGTCTATCTTCTCCAGCTGGGCCATCAGGTCGTTCGAGGTGTGGAGCCGCCCGGCCGTGTCGCCGAGCACCACGTCGATGTCGTTCGCCTCGGCGTACTCGACGGCGTCGTAGATGACCGCCGCCGGGTCGCCGCCCTGCTCGTGGCTGATGAGCTTCGTGTCGAGGTTGTCGGCGTGCCGCTGGAGCTGTTCGTTCGCCCCGGCGCGGTAGGTGTCGCCGTTCGCCATCACGACGGAGTAGCCGCGCTCCTCCAGGTAGCGCGAGAGCTTCGCGATGGTCGTCGTCTTCCCGACGCCGTTGACGCCGGTGAAGATTATCGTCACGGGCTTCTCGCGGGCGGCGATCTCCGCGTCGAAGTCGAACTCGCCGACGTCGATGACGTCGAGCAGCGCCTTGCCGATGGCCTCCTCGATGACGATCTCGCCGGTCTTCACCTGCGCGCGGGTTTGCCCGACGAGCTCCTCGCGCAGCCCCTCGACGACGTCGCGCGCGACGCTCATCTCCACGTCGCCCTGCAACAGCGCGAGTTCGAGCTGTTCGAGCGGCCCCTCCAGCTCCTCGGCGGTTATCTTCGCCTTGCCGGTGGCGAACAGCTTCGCGCGCTCGGTGAGGCTGTCGCCCGAGGGGTTCACCTCGTCCTCTTCCTCACCGGCGTCGGCGCTCTCCGTCGGTTCCGCGTCGCTCGCGTTCGCCTCCGGGTCGGCGTCGGTCGGTTCCTCGGCCTCGTCGGCCGCCTCGGCCTCCTCCTCGACGTCGTCCTGGAACCGCCCGAGCTTCTCCTTCAGCGAGTCGAACATCCTACTCCTCCTCGTCGCCCTCGTCGCCGCCCATCCCGCCCATCTGCTGTTGCATCTGCTGCATCTGCTGTTGTTGCATCTGCTGGGCCTGCTGTTCGAGCTGCTCGCGCTCGGCCTCGATCTCGCCGACCTCCTCGGTCAGCTCGTCGATCTCGTCGTCGATGGCGTCCTGCTTGCGCTCGAGGGTATCGATCGCGTCGTCCTCCTCGTGCTCGGCCGCGTAGCCGCCGCCGAGCGAGACGACGATCTCGTCCATGTCCTCGACCGTCGCGCGGACGTACGCGCCGCCGCCGAGCGGCACCTGCACCGTCGCCCCGCTGTCGAGCGTCTCGATGGCCTCGACGGCGTCGTCGATGTCGGCCTGCTCGTCGCGCAGCTCCTCGATCTCGGCCTCTATCTCCTCCGTCTCCTCCTCCAGCGCCTGCATCTGCTGTTGGAGCTCCTGCATCGCGCCGCCGCCGCCTCCCATGCTCATGCGGAGACACCCCCGATGTCGATGCCCGTGCGCTTGAGCCCGTGCTGGGACCCGAGGTTCGCGTACGTGCGCTCCTCGGCGACCGACTCGTTCGGCGCCTCGACGCTCATCTCGAACTCCTGCCAGCCGTCGCGGGCCTGGTATCGGCCGCTCACCGTGAACTCACTCATACACGAAAGGGGTCGCGCGAGCGGGAAGTATCCTTCTATCCCGACCTCCGGGAGAAGGGGGAGAAACGGCGTCAGTCGATGAAGCCGAGGGCGGACTCGATGCGGCCGAGCTCCGGCCCGGTCGTCTCCTCGCCGCAGACGTAGCCGGAGGAGTTGGCGACCAGCCCGGAGCCGACGAGCGCGCCGCCGTAGTTGATGGTGCCGATGTCGGCGGGCACGTCGAGGTGGTCCTCCAGGAAGTCGAGCTCCTCGTCGGTCGCCTTCGGGTGGCACAGGACGCCGTCGTTCGTGGCGACGGCGGCCGTGCCGACCGTGCGGACGCCCGCGATATCGCCGCGCTCGACGGGCACGTCGAGCGCGTCCTTCACGGCCCGGACCGCCTTCCGGGAGAGGTCCGGGTGGACGTACGCGCCGGTGTCGTTACAGAGGACGACGTTGCCGGCGGCGTTGATGCGCCCCGGTAGCTCGTGGACGTCGAGGTCCGTCACCTCGGCGATGCGCTCGCGCTCCAGGTCGGAGACGCGCGAGGAGACGAGCAGGCCGTTCTCGTTGCCGGTCGCGAGCGCGCCGACGGTGCCGGAGCCGCCGACCGTGGTGGCGACAGCGGGCACGTCGAGCTCGTCGGCGAAGGAGTCGCGGAGCTCTTCGTCGAGGTCGGGCCGCACGAGCAACACGTCGTCCGTCGCACGGGCGAAGACGCCGACGTACGAGGAGCCGGCGAGGGCCGCCCGGAGCACGTTACGCCGTCTCCGCCTCGACGACCGTCTCGCCGTCCTCGTCGAAGCGCGCCGCGCGGACGCGGAGCTTCGACGGGGGCTGTGCGCGGCCGCGCTCCCACACGGCCTCGTTGATGGAGGGGTCGAGGCGCACGTCGTCGCCGTCCACGGCGAACTGCTTCGCGAGGTGCGAGCGCACGATGGACATCGCCTTGTCCGCGCGCTTGTGCTTCGCCTCGGCCTTCGCGTCGCGCAGGGGAACGGTGACGACGCGTTCCTCGAAGTCGCTCGCGCTCATTCGTCCGTGTTACTCCGCCGCCAGTTGCGGCGCTTCGGGTTCTGCATCGTGTCACGGTCCGTTTTCATGATGACCCACGCCGGCACGCGGCTGTTCTGCCGCTCCAGCTTGCCGAGCCGCTTCTTCTTCGCCTTCGACTTCTTGCCCATAGTGGACGGGCGTTCGTCGTCCGAGCATTTATCCCTGTCCTTTCGGCCGGCGCGGACGCCCCCCGACCGCGGCTCAGACGAGGACGAGCAACAGCGCCATCCCGGCGCCGCCACCGCCGATGCCGGCGGCGAGTTCCCGGTAGCCGTCGCCCGCGAGGTCCGCCCCCGCCGAAAGCGCCTCGGGGACGAACTCCGAGACGACGAGGTACGCCATCGCGCCGGCCGCGAAGCCGAAGCCGAAGGGGAGCACCGGCGCGGCCAGCCGTACGAACCCGAACGCGATCACCGCGCCGATGGGCTGGGGCAGGCTGGAGAACACCGACCAGCCGACCATCCGCCACGGCGACTGCCCCATGTCGCGCAGCGGAATCGAGATGGCGACCCCCTCGGGGACGTTGTGGACGGAGATGGCGACGGTCATCGCCACCGCGAGCGCCGGGACCGTGAACCCGAACAGCGCCAGCCCCGTCGTCAGGTTCAGCTCCGCGAACGAGACGCCGATGGCGATGCCCTCGGGGAACGAGTGGACCGTGAGCACGCCGAGGATGAGCACGAGCTTCCGGAAGTCGGCCTCCTCGTACTCCTTCGGGTCGATGTCCGCGTCGGCGAGGTAGTCGTGCGCGACGACGACCAGCACGACGCCCGCGAGCAGGCCCGCGACGACCATCGTCGGCGACCCCGTCGCCAGCCCCTCCGGAACCAGCCCGAACGCGCTCGCGACCAGCATGATGCCGGAGGCGACGCCCCACAGCACGACGTTCAGCCTGTCCGAGACCTCGCGGACGACGAAGAAGGGGAGCGCGCCGAGCCCGGTCGCGAGCGCGGTGACGAGCCCCGCCGCGAACACCAGCACGTACGCGTCCAGCGCGGCCATGTCGGCACTCGACGCTCGACGGCCCTGAACCTATCGGCTCCCCGATATTTTTAGGCGGGCCGAACGCTACAGCGGCACCCGCGCCACCGTCTCGTAGCGCGGGCCGTCGTCCGTGAGCGTCGACTCGGTGAGGCGGAGCTCCTCGACGCGCTGCTCGCCGAGCGTCGGGTCGCGCTCCGTCACGACCTCCCGTATCACGGACTTCGACCGGGCGTCGCGCATCCGCGCGAGCGTGACGTGCGGCGTGAACTCGTGCTCCTCGGGGTCGAACCCCAGCGCCGTCGTTTCCCGCTCGACGGCCTCGTGCAGCCGCGTCAGTTCGTCGCTCCCCCCGCGGACGCCGGCCCATATCACCGAGATGTACTCCGGCGACGGGAAGACCCCGTAGCCGCCGACCTCGGCCGTGAACGGCTCGACGCCCGCGTCGGCGACGGCCCGCTCCAGCGCCGCGACGACCGGGTCGGGGTCGTCGACCTCGCCGAGGAACTTCACGGTGACGTGGGCCCCCTCCGGCGCGACGGGGTCGACGCCCGCGTGGTCGAGCGGTTCCTGCGTGGCCGCCACCGCGTCGGTCAGGTCGTCGAGGTCCGCCGAGACGAAGGCGCGCATTCGTCCGGGCTTCACGCTCGACGCGGATAAGTCGCCGGCGGGGGCTACTCGTCGGTCGCGGCCTTGAGCTCCGCGAGCAGGTCGAGTGCCTCCAGCGGCGTCGTGTTCGCGATATCCGTCCGGCGCAGGCGGTCGAAGACGGCCTCGTCCACGCCGCCGTTGGCCGCGACGGCCGGTTCGTCGGGGGTCGCCGCCGCCCCCTCGCGGTCCAGCAGTTCGTGCGCCCGGGAGACGACCGGGTCCGGCACGCCGGCCGAGCGGGCCACCTCGACGCCGTAGGAGGCTCCGGCCGGTCCCTCCCGCAGCCGGTGGGTGAAGTCCACCGCCTCACCGGTGCCGTCGGCCGCGAAGTGGAGGTTCCGCGCGCGGTCCAGCCGGTCCGCCGTCGCCGTGAGTTCGTGGTGGTGGGTGGCGAAGAGCGTGGTCGCGCCCACGACGTCGTGGACGTGCTCGACCGTCGCGCGCGCCAGCGCCAGCCCGTCGGTCGTCGAGGTCCCGCGACCGACCTCGTCCAGCAGGACGAGCGACTCCTCGCTCGCCGCGCGCAGGATGGTCGCCAGTTCCGTCATCTCGACCATGAACGTCGAGCGCCCGCCCGCGATGTCGTCGGAGGCCCCGACGCGGGTGAACACGCGGTCCACGACCGGGAGCGACGCCGCCTCGGCCGGGACGAAGCTCCCGGCCTGCACGAGCACCTGTATCAGCGCGACCTGCCGCATGTACGTCGACTTCCCGGCCATGTTCGGGCCCGTAATCACGGCGACGGTGCCGCGGTCGAGGTCGGTCGGGTTCGGCACGAAGTTCGGCTGGGTGCGCTCCACGACCGGGTGGCGCCCCCCCTCGATGTGGAAGCCGTCCGCGCCCAGTTCGGGCCGGGTGTAGTCGCGCTCCGCGGCGACGGTGGCGAGCGACTGGAGCGCGTCCAGCGCCGCGAGCGCGTCCGCGACGGCCTGTATCCGCTCCGTCTCCGCCGCCACCTCGTCGCGCAGGTCGGTGAACAGCGCGTACTCGAGGTCGTCGGCCCGCTCCTCGGCGGTCACTATCTCCTCCTCGCGCTCCTTCAGTTCCGGCGTGACGAACCGCTCGCTGTTCTTCAGCGTCTGCCGGCGCTGGTAGTCGTCCGGCACGGCGTCCAGGTTGGGGTTCGTCACCTCGATGTAGTAGCCGTGGACCTGATTGACGCCGACCTTCAGCGAGTCGATGCCGGTGCGCTCGCGCTCGTCGGCTTCGAGGTCGTCTATCCACGCCTTCCCCTCCCGCTCCGTCGCGCGCAGGTCGTCGAGGTCGGCGTCGTACCCCTCGTCGATGAGGCCGCCCTCCGTGAGTTCGATGGGCGGCTCGGCCACGAGCGCGCTCCCGATTCTCGCACGCACGTCCTCGCAGGGGTCCAGCCGCTCGCGGAGGTCGCGCAGGCGGTCGCTGTCGGCGTCGGACAGCGCCTCGCGGAGCCGCGGCACCACGTCGAGCGTCGACTTCAGCGAGCGGAGGTCGCGGGCGTTCGCCCGGCCGCGCGACACCCGCGACACCAGCCGTTCCACGTCGTACACGTCCCGCAGGTCGTCGTGGAGCGACTCGCGGGTCACCACGTCCGAGACGAGTTCGCCGACGGCGTCGTGCCGGGCCGCGATTTCGCCCTCGTCCAGCAGGGGCCGGCGGAGCCAGTCGGTCAGCCGTCGCGCGCCGAGCGCCGAGGCCGTCTCGTTCACGGTGTCGAACAGCGTCGCGCTCGCCTCGCCGCCGAGCGCGCGCCGCTCGAACAGTTCGAGCGAGCGCAGCGCCGTCGCGTCCAGCAGGAGGTACTCGCGGGGGTCGTACCGCGTCAGGTGGTTCAGGTAGTCGAGGCGGTCGGCCTCCCCGGCGCGGGTGTACTCGGCGTACGCGAGCAGCGCGCCACAGGCGCGCACCTCGGCCGTGCTCCCGAGAACGGTGTCGGGGTCGCCGAAGTAGTCGGCCACCTTCCCGCCCGCCCGCTCGGGGTCGAAGGCGTCGGGGCGGAACGGCGTCACCATCGTCCCCCCGTCGAACGCGTCGGCGGAGAGGCCGGGCGCGATGACCGCCTCCGCGGGCGCGAACCGCTGTATCTCGTCGGCGACGGCCCCGGCCTCGCCCCCGGTCGCGTAGAAGTCGCCAGTCGACACGTCGAGGACGGCGAGGCCCCGCTCGGCCCCGTGGTCGTCGCCGTCGGCCAGCGCCGCGACGAAGACGTTGTCGTCGTCGAGGAAGGCGTCCTCGGTGAGGGTTCCCGGCGTCACGATGCGGGTGACGGCCCGGTCCACGACGCCCGTCGTCTCGGAGGGCTCTTGCACCTGGTCGGCGACGGCCACGCGGTAGCCGGCGTCCAGCAGCGTCTCGATGTAGCTCTCCGCGCTGTCGACGGGGATGCCGGCCATCGGGTACCGGCCGGTCGAGTCCTCCCGCTTCGTCAGCGTGATTTCGAGCAGGCGCGCCGTGACCTCGGCCGCCTCGCAGAACGTCTCGTAGAAGTCGCCCACCTGGAACAGCACGAGCGAGTCGGGGTACCGCTCGCAGAGGTCGAGGTACTGCGACAGCATCGGCGTGAGTTCCCCGCGCCGCTCGCGCATCTTCGCCGGGGGGCCGAGCGCGTCCGCGTCGTCCATACCCGCGCAAGCGGGCCGGCGGGGAAATGCCGTTCGGTGCTGCGGGAACCACGCCGGGCGAGCGCCGTGCCATCGCGCGACGAGGCGGGCGCGGCGCTCACACACCCGGCCAACGTTCTTGTCAGGCGACACCCTCGTCGGGGTATGGACGCCGACGCCAGACCCGAACGCCTCGCCGACGGCGACGCGCTGGACGCCTTCGTGGCCGCCCACGACCTCGCGCTCGTGGAGTTCTACACGGAGGGGTGTGCGATGTGTGCGGCGATGGAGCCGGTGCTCGGCAACGTCGCGCGGGCCACCGACGTGGCCGTCGGGCTGCTCAACCCCCGCGACGACGCGCCCCTCGTCGGCCGGTTCGACGTGCGCTCGGTGCCGACGCTGCTGCTCTTCCGCGACGGCGAGGAGGTCGCCCGCAAGGCCGAGGGGTTCCAGGGGGCGGCGGACGTGGTCGCCTTCCTCGAATCGCACACCGACGCGGCCGTCGAGGCGTAGGCTGCCGCGGTCGGCGAGGCCGGCCGGTGGCGAGTCGCCTTTCCGCGCCGAGCGCCTCGGGCGGGTATGAGCGAGACCGACGCGACGGAGACGATAACGGTGTTCTCGGACTACGTCTGCCCGTTCTGTTACCTGGGCCGCCACTCCCTCGACCAGTACCTGGAGACGCGCGAGGAGCCGCTGGAGATAAAGTGGCACCCGTTCGACCTGCGGGCACAGAAGCGCAACCCCGACGGGAGCATCGACCACTCCGTCGACGACGGGAAGGACGACGACTACTACGAGCAGGCCAAGGAGAACGTCCGCCGCCTCCAGGAGGAGTACGGCGTCGAGATGGACCTCGAAATCGCCACGGACGTCGACTCCCTGCCGGCGCAGGTCGCCTCCGTCGCCCTCCGCGAGGGCTACGACTACGAGACGTGGCTCGCCTTCGACTGGGGCGTGTTCGAGGCACTGTGGACCGAGGGGCGCGACATCGGCGACGCCGACGTGCTCGCCGACATCGCCGAGGAGGCGGGGGTCGACCCCGAGGACGTGCGTGCGGCGGTCGCGGACGACGACCTGCGCGAGCGCGTCCGGGGGCTGTTCGAGGAGGCCCACGAGCAGGGCGTCACGGGCGTTCCGACGTTCGCGTACGACGGCTACGGCGCGCGCGGCGCGGTGCCGCCCGCACAGCTGAAACGGCTGGTCGAGGGCGTCTGAGGCGACGACAGGCTCATTCTCTCCCGAAGCCTCCGTGTACCGTCATGCGTACCGACAGCGGCCGGGTCGTCGTCGTCACCGGGGCGAACGGGGGCATCGGCTACCACCTGCTCCGCGCGCTCCGCGACGACGGCTACCGCGTCGCCGGCTTCGATACGGACACGTCGAACCTCGCGCCGCTCGCGGCCGGGGACGACGGCGTCCGCGCGTACGACTGCGACGTGACCGTCGATGCCGAGGTCCGCGCGGCCGTCGACGACGTGGTCGACGCGTGGGGCGGCGTCGATATCCTCGTCAACAACGCCGCCGTGTTGACCCTCGCACCGTTCGAGGAGCGGACGCTCGCCGACATCCGCGAGGAACTCGACGTGAACTACCTCGGCTACGTGCGGACCATCCGGGCGGTCCTCCCCCACATGCGCGAGCGGGGGAGCGGCATCGTCCACAACATGTGTTCCGGCGTCGCCGCCGTCGGCCACCCCGGACTCTCCGGCTACGCGGCCTCGAAGGGGGCGATAGCGGCGCTCGCGCGCTCGCTCCGCTCGGAGCTCCGGCACTCGGGCGTCGCGTTCACGCTGATGTACCCGCCGGCGACCGCGACCCCCGGCGCGGCCGTCCTCGACTATCCCGCCGCCGCGGTACAGGAGCCGGAGGCGGTGGGGCGGAAGCTCGCCGCGAAGGTGGAATCGACCGACGCGAGGGTGTACGCCGACCTGTCCACCCGCCTCGGGATGGCGCTCGTCTCGCGCGTCCCCGCGCTCGCGGCGTGGGGTACCCGGAAGTACGTCGCCGACCCGGCGTGACCGGACGGCGGTTTTAGATACCGGTCGGCCGTACCCCGGCCAATGAGCGAACCCGCCATCGAGGCCGACGGCCTCACCAAGCGCTACGGGGAGGTGACCGCGCTCGACGCGCTCGACCTCACCGTCCCGCGGGGGGAGCTGTTCGGCTTCCTCGGCCCGAACGGGGCCGGCAAGTCCACGACCATCAACATCCTCACCGGCCAACTCGTGCCCGACGAGGGGACGGCCCGCGTCGCCGGCGTCGACCCCGTCGCGGAGCCGGTGCGGTCCCGCGAGCGCGTCGGCATCCTCCCCGAGAACGGCCGGCCGCCCTCCTTTCTCACCGTCCGCGAGTACTTCGACTTCGTCGCCGAGGCGCGCGACCTCACGGACATCGAGGGGCGCGTCGAGCGGTGGGCCGACCGCCTCGCCTTCGAGTCGAAGCTCGACACGCTGTGTACGGACCTCTCGCAGGGGGAGCGCCAGAAGACGCTCATCACGCAGGCGTTCCTCCACGAGCCGGAGGTCGTCTTCATCGACGAGCCGCTGACGAACCTCGACCCCATCATCCAGGAGCGGGCGAAGCGGTTCTTCCGGTCGTACGCCGACGACGGCAACACCGTGTTCCTCTCGACGCACTTCATCGCCACCGCACAGGAGGTGTGTACCCGCGTCGGCATCGTGAACCGCGGCCGCCTGCTCGACGACCTCGACCCCCGGGAACTCGGGGGCGAAACGCTGCTCGACCGCTTCTTCGCCACCGTGGACGCCGACTCCGTGGCCGTCGACCCCGCCGACCCGGCCGCGCTCGCGGGTGAGGAATGACCTCCGTCCGCTACCTCTTCGACCAGATGCTCCGCGAGGAGTGGCGGATGCACTCGCGGCTGTTCGGCGGCGCGCGCTTCGCCCTCTTCCCGGCGTTCCTGACCCTGCTCGCGGCCGGCACCGCGACGTTCTTCGCCATCGCGGGGGCGAGCGAGACCACCCTGCTCGCGGGGCTCCACGTCGTCGTCGCGCTCGTCGGCCTCCAGGTCGGGAGCATCGGCCTCGTGGGCCGCGACGCGCTCGAGAACCTCCTCGGCGACACCACCCTGCTCGTCTACTCCGCGCGCACCCTCCCCGTGAGCGAGCGCCGCCTCCTCCTCGTCTTCGTCGTGAAGGACGTGCTCTACTACGCGATACTGTTCATCGCGCCGCTCGTCGTCGGGACGCTCCCGCTCGTCGTCCTCGCCGACCTCCCGCTCGCGGCCGTCCCGCGCCTGCTCGCGACGGCGTGGCTCGCGTTCGGCTTCGGCGTCGGCCTCTCGCTGTTGCTCGTCGGGCTGGCGACCCGCGCCCGCCTCGCGGCGATAGCCGTCGCCGTCGCCCTGCTCGTCGGGGGCGTCCTCCGTCCGGACCTCGCGGCCGCGCTCACTCCCTACGGCCTGTTCGCCGCGCCCACCCCGGCCGGCATCGCCGTCAGCCTCGCCGTCCCCGTCGTCGGCTCCGCCGTCGGCTTCGCGCTGTTCGAGTTCGACCGCCGGACGCCCGCCCGCACCGCGGCCAATCAGTTCCGCGCGCTCCACGGCCGGCTCGGCCGCGCCGACCGACAGGGCCTGCTCGCGAAGTCGCTGCTCGACGTGGCGCGTTCCTCCGGGGGGCTGTGGAAGGTGCTGTTCTCGCAGGGGCTGGTCTTCGGCGTCGTGGCCGTCCTGCTCGGCTACCTCCCCGACATCGTCCCCGTCGCGCCCTCGCCGGGGCTGACGCTCGCGTCGGTGCTCTCGCTCGGCGCCTTCACCACCTACAACTGGCTGTGTCAGTACGACGACGCCGACTTCTTCGGCACGTACCCCGTCGAACTGACGGCGGTGTTCCGCGCGAAGCTCTACGGCTTCCTCGTGCTGGCGGTGCCCGCGGGCCTGTTCTACCTCGCGCTCGGCGCGGCCGTGTTCGGGCTGGGGTCGCTCGTCGTCGGGGCCGCGGTGTACCTCCCCGTCTCGCTGTACGTGTTCGGCGTGACGGCGTACGTCGCCGGCCTCCGCCCCACCGAACTGCTGTTCGACACCCCGGTGTTCGCCGCGTTCACCGCCGCGATGATGGCCGTCCTGCTCCCGCTCGTCGTCCTCGCCATCGCCTACCCGCTCGACCCGACGCTCGTCGCCGGCCTCGCCGTCGGCGTCTCGCTCGTCGCCGGCGGCGTCGGCTTCGCGCTCTACCGGCGGGCCGGCCCGCGCTGGACCGGGCGGGCGCGCAGCGGCGCGCTCGACGGCTGACCGCAGGAGCCTTACCCCGCGAAACCGTAATTCGGACAATGGGAGTGCACTCCGAGACGCTCGACGTCGCGGCCCTGCGCGAGGACTTCCCGGTCCTCGACCGGGAGTTCGACGGGACGCCGCTCGTCTATCTCGACAACGCGGCGACCTCGCAGACCCCGAAGCGGGTCGTCGAGTCCATCACGGACTACTACTACCGCTACAACGCCAACGTCCACCGGGGCATCCACAGCCTCAGCCAGGAGGCCTCCATCGCCTACGAGGAGGCCCACGACACGGTCGGCGAGTTCGTCGGCACGGACAGGCGCGAGGAGATAGTCTTCACGAAGAACACCACCGAGTCGATGAACACCGTCGCGTACGCGTGGGGGCTGAACGAACTCGGCCCCGGCGACGAGGTCGTCCTCACGGAGATGGAACACCACGCCTCGCTGGTGACGTGGCAACAGATAGCCCGGCGGACCGGCGCGGAGTGCAAGTACATCCCCATCACCGACGACGGCTACCTCGACATGGAAGCGGCCCGCGACCTCATCACCGACGACACGGAGATGGTGAGCGTCGTCCACGCCTCGAACACCCTCGGCACGGTCAACCCCGTGCGCGAACTCGCCGACATCGCCCACGACCACGGCTCCTATATCTTCGTGGACGGCGCGCAGTCCGTGCCCCACCAGCCGGTGGACGTGAAGGCGATGGACTGCGACTTCTTCGCCTTCTCGGGCCACAAGATGTGCGGCCCGACCGGCGTCGGGGTGCTGTACGGGAAGGAACACCTGCTGGAGGAGATGGACCCGTACCTCTACGGCGGGATGATGATATCGAAGGTCACCTTCGAGGACTCGTCGTGGCACGAACTCCCGTGGAAGTTCGAGGCCGGCACGCCGCCCATCGCGCAGGGCATCGCCCTCGCCGAGGCGTGCGACTACCTCGACGACGTGGGGATGGAGCGCGTCCACCGCCACAGCACCGACCTCGCCCGCTACGCCCACGAGGAACTCACGGCCTCCGACGACGTCGAGGTGTACGGCCCGCCGGCCGACGACCGCGGCCCGCTCGTCGCGTTCAACGTCGACGGCGTCCACGCCCACGACCTCTCCTCCATCGTGAACGACTACGGCGTCGCGATCCGCGCGGGCGACCACTGCACCCAGCCGCTCCACGACGTGCTCGGCGCGACCGCGTCGGCCCGCGCCTCCTTCTACCTCTACAACACCCGCGAGGAGGTGGACGCGCTCGTCGACGCCGTCGACGAGGCCCGACAGCTGTTCGCCTGACTCCCGCTCACTCCTCCCCGTTCTGGCGACCGAGCAGCCGCGCGAGCGCCGCGCCGCCGGCCGCCAGCGTCGCCAGCGCGCCGAAGCCGGGCTGACCGGGCGTCTCCGTCGCCGTTGCCGTCTCGGTGGCGGTCGCGGTCGGTGTCGGTGTCGCGGTCGGCGTTGGCGTCGGTGTCGCGGTCGGCGTGGGTGTGGGCGTCGCCATCGTGTCCCGGCCGGGCCACAGCCCCGTCTCGGCGGGTTCCCCCTCGCCGTCGGGTTCGGGGAACGTGTACAGCGCCGCGGGGGTTCCGTCGCCGAGCGCCATCGACGACGCGGCGAACCCCTCGGCGACGGGGACCGCCGTCCAGAAGCTCGCGTTCCCGGGGTCCGACCACGCCGCCAGCCGGCGCGGCTCCGCGGGGTCCGCGAGGTCGTACACGCGGACGCCCCCGTGGTAGAAGGAGGCGTACAGCCGGTCGCCGCGCCACGTACAGTTGTGCGCGGTGGTCATCCGCTCGCCGACGGCCGGCGGGCGCAGCGACGAGACGCGCTCGGGCGCGCTCGGGTCCGACACGTCCCACAGCCCGATGCCGGCGGGGGCGCCGACGCGGTCGGTCGGTAGGTCGAACGCCTCGTGGCCGACCGCGAGCAGCTCCCCGTCCGGGTGGAGCGCCGCGTTGTGGTGGTTCCCGGGCATCTCGTACGCCTCCGCGAGCGTCTCGTCGCTCGGTATCTCCCGCAACTCGGCGGCCGGCCGCCCTCCGACCTGCCCGACGGCCGTCATCGCCGCGGGGTCGCTCGCGTCGACGAGCCACGTCCCGGCGTCCCACTGGGAGACGAACAGCGTCCCGCCGACCGCGGTCACGTCGTGACACGACCGGAACACGCCGGGGACGCCGTCGTAGCCGGCGTCGGTCACGGACCAGCGGCCCAGCTCCGTCCCGTCGGTGACGTCGTACGCGACCACGGGTTCGTCCGTGAGGCCGGTCCCGGTCGCGAACAGCGTGTCGCCGGAGAGCGCGGCGTTGTGGACGGCGTGGTCGGTTCGGACGGTCCCGGTGCGCACCGGCTTCGCCGGCTCGGACACGTCGAAGACGACCGCGCCGGACGGGACCCGGGCCCGTGACGACGCCGGCCCGGCGAGCACGAGGCGGACCCCCGAGCGGACGCAGTCGGCGTAGCCGCGGACCCGCTCGCCGTCGACTTCGAGGCGGGGGCGCTCCGCGACGACGGTCGGCTCGGCGGGGTCGGAGACGTCCACGACGGCGAGTCCGTCGTCCGCGGCGACGTAGACGTGGACGCCGTCGTCGTCGACGACCGCCTCGGTCGCGTCACGGACGACGACGCTGCCCGCGGGGGCGAACGACTCCTGCCCGCTCGCGACGTCCGCCCCGGCGAGGCCGAGGGCGGCGGCGGGAAGGCTCCGCAGGACGGTACGGCGGTCGACGCGTGGAGGGCGCATACACGTGGGAGCGGCCGCCGACCCTTGTACGTTCTCCCGCGCGGGTCGCCGCACACAACCCTTTTGCACGCCATTCACCAATACGTGACAACGATGGGAACCGGCTCCGACATGTACCGCCAGCAGATACTGGACCACTACAAGAACCCCCGGAACTACGGCGAGATGGAGGGGGCGAGCTTCGAGCACGTCGGCGAGAACCCGATGTGCGGCGACACCATCAAGATGTTCGTCAAACTGGCCGACGACGACGAGACCATCGAGGGCGTCTCCTTCATCGGCGACGGCTGTGCCATCTCGCAGGCGTCGGCCAGCATGCTGTCGGGGGAACTCCGCGGGAAGACGCTCTCGGAGGTGCGCGGGATGGACCGCGACGACGTGGTCGAGATGCTCGGCGTCGAGATATCCCCGATGCGAATCAAGTGCGCCGTGCTCGCGGAGAAGGTGGCACAGGACGGCGCGGCCGTCTACGTCGGCGACAAGGAGCTCGACGAGACCACGACCGAGGAGGACTGAGCGCGCCGGCAGGTGGGTTTTTGCCCTCTCGTGGCAATATCTACCATGGGTGTTGAAACCATGGACGAGCGCGCGGTCAGTCTGGGCGAGGGCGTGTACGACGACGACGGCAACCGCCTCGGTCGGGTTCGGGGACTCGACGAGCACGGCTTCTACGTCGCGACGGCCGACGGCGTCGTCGCCATGTCCGTCGAACACGAGGCCGGCACCACGGCCGGTATCAAGGAGCTCCAGTGGCGCTGCTGGGAGTGCGGCGAGATCGGCGAGCTAAACGAGATGCCCGATTCCTGTCCCGCCTGCGGCGCGCCCGGCGAGGAGCTGTACTACTGGCAGCAGGACTAGCCGACCGTTTTTGCCCGCGGGCGCGTAGCTTGCGCGTATGCACGTCGTCGTCCTCGGCGCGGGGAGCCTGGGGTCGCTCGTGGGGGGCCTGCTCGCGCGCGCCCACGAGGTGACGCTCGTCGGCCGGGAGCCGCACGTCTCGCGGGTCCGCGAGGGCGGCCTCGAACTGACCGGCGCGTACGACGAGCGCGTCCGCCCCGACGCCCGCACCGACCCGCCCGCGAGTGCCGACCTCGCCGTCGTGACGACGAAGGCGTTCGACACCGACGCCGCGGCCGAGGCGCTCGCGCCCGTCGCCCTCGACGCCTGCCTCTCGCTCCAGAACGGGATGGGAAACGAGACGACGCTCGCCGCCGACCTCGACTGTCCCGTCCTCGCCGGCACCTGCACCTACGGCGCACGACTGACCGAGCCGGGGGTCGTCGCCTGCACCGGCGTCGGGGAGGTCGTCCTCGGCGCGCGCGGAGGGGGTGCCAGCGAGGCCGCCGACCGGGTCGGCACGGCCTTCGACGCCGCCGGCCTCCACACGACCGTCGCCGAGGACATGCCATTGCGTCTGTGGGAGAAGCTCGCGGTCAACGCCGGCATCAACGCGACGACGGCGCTGGCCCGCGTCGAGAACGGCGCGCTCCTCGACGGCCCCGCCGGCGGCGTGGCCCGCGACGCCGCCCGCGAGACGGCCCGCGTCGCCCGCGCCGACGGGCTCGACCTCGACGACGAAACGGCCGTCGCGGCCGTCGAGCGCGTCGCCGAGGCCACCGCCGCCAACCGTTCCTCGATGCTGCAGGACGTGGAGGCCGGCCGCCGGACCGAGGTGGACGCCATCTCGGGGTTCGTCGCCGGCTACGGCGTCGAGACGCCGGTCAACGCCACGACCGCCCGGCTGGTTCGCGCGTGGGAGGCCGCGCGCGACCTGCGGTGACGGCGTCGGCGTCCCCCTGTCAGACGGGCGTCAGCCCGGCAGGAACCCCTAAGTGAACACCCTTGTAAGGGGTAGCCATGTGGGGTAACCGGGACCGCGCTACGCAGGTGACCTGTATCGCCTGCGGCGACACCGTGTCCCGAACCGACGCGCGCGAGTACGACAAGGAGGGCGACCGCTACGACCGCCGGGACAAGGAGTTCGAGTACCTCTGCAAGCCGTGTCACCGCGACATCGACCACCAGCCCCGCGGCAACCTCGAATCGCTGCTCGCCGAGAGCGGCGCGGGCGAGACGGACCGCGAGGCGTTCCTGACGCGGTACGCGGAGCTGGCGACCGAGCGCGGCCCGCGCTCCGAGAGCGAGCGGTAACCGCGGTGACGACGCCGGTTCTCCAGGGGTCGCTCCCCAGCAACGTCGTCGCCCTCACCCTGGTTCTCCTCCCCGCGGGCCTCCTCGCGGCCGCCGTCTGGGTGTACGACGACGCGCGCGACCGCGACCGCGACAGCGACCGCCCGGCGCTGTGGGCCGTCGCGAGCGCCGCGGTGCCGTTCGTCCTCCCCGTCTACCTCGTGCTCGTCGCCGCGGGCCGCGCCGGCGCGCGCGCCTCGCCCCCCGGCGACCGCGAACGAACCGTCGGGACCTTCGGGTTCGGCTCGCTGCTCGCCTTCGTCGCCGGGTCGGCGCTCGCGCCGCCGCCCGACCCCGTCACGCAGTTCCTGTTCGTCGCCGCCGCGCTCCCGCCCTCCCTGGTCGTCGCGTACGTCCTCGTCGGCCGGGTCGGCCCCGACCCCCCGGTTTCATAGCCGATGCTCCGGAACGCCGGCATATGACCCAGCGACTCACCGACCCCGAGGCGACCGTGCTCCGGGCGTTCGCCCGCGCGGACGGCGCGCTCGCGCCCGACGCGCTCCCCGCCCGAACCGACCTCGCCGACCCCGCGGGCGTCGCCGCCGGCCTGCGCGAGCGCGGCCTCCTCGACCCCGTGGACGACTCGGGCCGACTCATCCTCTCCGCCGAGGGCCTGCGCGCCGCGGTCACGGCGTAGCCCCCCGTTTCCGGTCGAACGCGCCCGCGTTGCTCGTTCGCCGTTCCCTTCCCGTTCGCTCCGTGACTCGCCCTCCGGGCTCGCCACGCCCGCCTCGCGTGTCGCTCGCTCCACTCGTTGCTCGCGGGCCTCCGGCCCGCTCGCACGGTCCGCGGGACCTCCGGTCCCGCGCCGCTCCCGCTCGTACGAGGGCCTGCGGTCGCTTCGCTCGCTTGCCCCTCGCGCCCGACACGCCTAACTGAAACCGTCTCGAAGCCGGGGCATGACCGACGACGACCAGGGTCCCGTCCGCATCGACGAGGATCTCGCCCGCCACCTCGACAACAAGCGGAAGGAGCTGTTCGAGGAGTTCGAGCTCCGCGACGCCTTCCCGAGCGAGGTCATCCGCGAGGCCGAGGAACGCACCACGGACATCGACGCCGAAATCGAGTCCGAGATCGGCGAGGACTACCGCACCGACTGCCGGGACCTGACGACCTGCACCATCGACCCGGCGGACGCGCAGGACTTCGACGACGCCATCTCCATCAAACGCGAGGACGACGGCTACCGGCTGTGGGTCCACATCGCCGACGTGACCCACTACGTCCAGCCCGGCACGGCGATGTGGGAGGAGGCGCTCAAGCGGGGCAACACCGTCTATCTGCCCGGCTACACGATGCACATGCTCCCGCCGGCGCTGGCCGAGACGGTCTGCTCGCTCGTGCCGAACGAGGACCGGCTGGCACACACCGTGGAAATGAAGATAGACGGCGAGACGCTGTCGAACGAGTCCATCGACATCTACAAGTCCGTCGTCCACTCCGACGAGCGGCTGACGTACAAGCAGGCGGAGAACCGGCTGGACGAGGCGGACGCCGACCTCCACGACGAACTCACGCTCGTCCACGAGCTCGCCGACAGCCTCCACGAACAGCGCAAGGAGGACGGCTCGCTCGTGCTCAATCCGCGCCGCGACCGCGCCCACACCATCATCGAGGAGTGCATGCTGAAGGCGAACAAGGCCGTCACCCACGAGCTCCAGTGGTCGCGCGGGCTGGAGGCGATGTTCCGCGTCCACCCGCAGCCGACCCCCGAGAAGTGGGACGAGGCGCTCCAGGAGATACAGGACCTCGACGGCGTCTCCATCCCCGGCGCGGCGTGGGACGACCCCCGGAAGGCCGTCAACGCCACCCTGGAGGAGGCCCCCGGCCGCCAGCTCGACAAGATACAGTGGGCCGTGATGAAGGTCATGCCGCGGGCGAAGTACATGTCCGACCCGTTCGGCGGCCACCACGCGCTCAACTTCGAGATATACGGCCACTTCACCTCGCCCATCCGCCGGCTGTCGGACCTCGTCAACCACTGGATAATCTACCAGGACGAGACGCCGGAGGGCGTCGTGCTCGCGGACCTGTGCGACCACGCCTCCGAGCGCGGGAAGGCCGCCGAGACCTGCGAGCGCATCTACAAGGACTTCCTCCAGGAGGTCGGCCTCGACCCGCACGCGGTGAACAACCGCGGCATCGAGGTGGTCGACGAGGAGGACGCCGACCCCGACGACCTCGACCGCTCGGCCTCCGAAGTGAACCCCGCAGCCTTCGATTAACGGCTTTCTCACGCGGTGAGAAAGCGGGGAAACACTCATGCTGACGGGGACGAGAGCCGGACACATGAGCGAGGAGTCCGTAACGACGACCGACGGGCCGGCGCGGGTCGAGCGCTCGGTCACGGTCAAGGGCGAGGGGGTCATCGTGGAACTGAGCGTCACGGCGGACGCGCCGGCGACGGTTCGCGTGACCGACGACCTGCCGGCGGCGGTCGGTCCCGACCAGGTCGGGTTCCACCCGGACCACACCCCGGAGACCGGCGAGGCGACGGCCGAGTGCGTCGCGTTCGAGGCTGAGGTCACGCCCGACGACCCGCTGACCATCGTGTACGGCGCCTATCTCGACACCACGGGACTGGAGGTTGACTGGGAGACGCCGGCGCTCCGCCTCAACGCCGACCCGCTCGCGGCCGCCGGCCCGGCCGCGTCGAGCGACACGTCCGGCGGCGGCTCGTCGGGGACGAGCGACAGCGGCCTCCGCGGGGCGGTGAGCCGCTTTCTCGGCGGCGGCGGCGACGAGGAACCCGACACCGCCCGCACCGAGTCCAGCGGTATCGAGGAACTGGAGGACTTCGACGACCCCGAACCGGCAGTCGTGGAGGCGGCGGACGGCGACGAGCCCGACGACGCCGACGGCCCGCTCCAACCGGCCATCCGCGAACTCGAAGACGAGGGGGCGGCCGCCGACGAGGCCGACGAGGAGGGGGACACGGACGACGATACGGCCCTCGACCTCGCCGACCCGACGGACGCGGAGGACGCGGACGACGACCCCGCGGACCCCGACGAAGCGGTCGACGCGGACGCGGACGACGACGACGGGGACGCGGACGCCTTGGACGACCACGCCGAGGAGGCGACGGAAGACGAAACCGACGATACGGCCACCCCGGCCGCCGCGGGCGTCGCCGGCGGCTCCGTGGCCGCCGCGCTCGCCGCCGAACTGGAGGCCGGCGAGGTGGACGAGGCGACGCGCGAACGGCTCGCCGAGGAACTCGGCGCGACGCTGTCGGGGAGTCAGACGGCGCGCCTCGACCACGTCCAGCGGCGGGTGGACGACCTCGCGGCGTACGTGACGCCGCTGGAGGAGCTGCTCGACGAGGAGGGACCGCCCGTGGAGGTCGTCGCCGACCTGCGCGAAGAGGCGGCGGCGGCCCGCGAGGAGCGGGACGCGCTCGCCGACCGCGTGGACGAGGCGACGGCCGAGGTCCGCGAGGCCGTGAACGACCTCGACGCGCGGCTGGACGAGGTCGCCGCGGAGGCCGAGGCGGAGCGCGCGGCGCTCGAAACCGAGGTCGAGGGCGTCGCCGACGAGGTGGCCGCGGCGCGCGAGGAACTCGACGCCGAACTCGACGCGCTGCGCGAGACGCTCACCGCGGAACTCGAACGCGTCGAGGCGGAGGCGCGCGAGGAGCGCGGCGACCTCGCGGCCGACGTGGCGGAACTGGAGACGGTCGCCGCGCAGGTCCGCTCGATGCGGGAGGCGCTCTCGTCGGCGTTCGGGATGGACACGAGCGTGGAGGGGCCTGACACCGAGACGGAGACGGAGCCGGCGGCCGCCGAGGAGGGCGCGGACGAGGACGGCGAGGCCGAGGCGGTCGACGCGGAGCCGGAACGGGCGGTCGAACAGGTGGCCGACGGCGGCGACAGCTCCGACATCGAGAGCCGTCTGCGCGAGATGGAGTCCGACGAGGACGAACCCGAGCGCGAGAAGCCGTTCTGAGCCGGCGAGGGTTTTAGCCCCGTGCGGATGACGACCACGGTATGCCGTGGCACATCGACCTCGACTACCCGACCTACGGGGCCGCACGCGAGGGGTTCGAGTGGAACGTCCCGGACGACTACAACCTCGTCGCGGACCTCCTGCGGAAACACGACGACACGGACGCGCCGGCGCTGCGCCAGCGCTACCCGGACGGGCGCGCGGAGACGTACTCCTTCGCCGACCTCGACGCCGCCTCCGACCGGGTGGCGAACGCGCTCGCGGCCCGGGGCGTCGGCGCGGGCGACACCGTCGCCGTCGTTCTGCCGCAGGTGCCGGCGAACCCGCTGACCCATCTCGCCTGCTGGAAACTCGGCGCCGTGTCGCTTCCCCTCTCCGTGCTGTTCGGCCCCGACGGGCTGGAGAGCCGCCTCGACGACTCCGGGGCCGTCGCCGTCGTCGCGGACACGGACTGCCGGGCGGCGGTGCGCGAGGCCGCGGCCGCGTGTGACGCGCTCGCCCACCACGTCGAGGTGGACTGGCGCGGGGAGGGGGTCGCCGACGGACTCGACGCGTTCGACGCCCTGCTCGACGCGCCCGCGGCGTTCGACCGGGTCGAAACGACACCGGAGACCCCCGCTATCGTCATGTACACCAGCGGCTCGACGGGGCCGCCGAAGGGTGTGCTCCACGGTCACGACGTGTGGCTCGGCCACTGTCCGGCGTTCTCGATGTACTTCGAACTCGACACCGAGGGGACGTTCTGGACGCCCGCCGACTGGGCGTGGATCGGCGCGCTCGGCGACCTGCTCTTCCCGGCGTGGCACTACGGACAGCCGGTGGTCGGCTACCCGATGGGGTCGTTCGACGCCCGCGAGGCCTACGACGTGCTCGCCCGGGAGGCGGTCACCAACGCCTTCCTCCCCCCGACCGCGATTCGGATGCTGATGAACGAGGACCCCGACGAGTGGGACCTCGCGCTGGAAGCCGTCTGTTCCGGCGGCGAACCGCTCACGCCCGAGATACTGGCGTGGGCCGACGAGGAACTCGGCGGCGTCCCCGTCAACGAACTGTACGGACAGACGGAGGCGAACCTCCTCGTGACGAACTGCCGGCGGTGGTTCGACGCGCGAGCGGGGAGCATGGGCAAGCCCGCGCCCGGTCACGAGGTCGCGGTCCTCGACCCCGACACCGGCGAGCGGAAGCCCGACGACGAGGTCGGCCACCTCGCCGTGCGCCGGACGGCCCCGAGCGGCGAACCCGACCCCGTCGTCTTCCACGAGTACCTGAACCGCCCGGAGAAGACCGCGGCCGCCACCGTCG